>DATHNG010000116.1:0-14075 GCA_035486275.1 Bacteroidia bacterium | reverse complement strand
CTGACTCACTGGCTCAGGTTCAAAAAGCAAAAGATGCTGCTGCTGCACTCGCTGCAAAAAATAAACGTACGGCTGATTCCTTAGCACAGGTGCAAAAGGCACAAGACGCTGCTGCTACACTGGCTGCCAAGCAGAAAAGAGCCGCTGATTCTATAGCTGCTGCACAAAAGAGTAAAGATGCTGCCGCCGCATTAGCCGCAAAACAAAAACGTACGGCCGACTCACTGGCACAGGTACAAAAAGCGAATGCTGCTGCTGCCGCACTCGCTGCAAAAAATAAACGTACTGCCGATTCCTTAGCTGCTGTACAAAAAAACAAGAGAACTGCTGATTCCATTGCTACAGTTCAGAAAGCGAATGCTGCAGCTATAGCTGCCCAAAAGAAAAAGACTGCCGATTCCCTTGCATCTGCAAATAAAGACTTGAATGACAAATACAATGCAGCTATGGCCAAGGGAGACCAATACCTTTTAACCAAAAATTACAAACCTGCATTAGCTGCCTACCAACAGGCTTCAGCGCTAAAACCAAATGAAAATCTTCCTAAACAACGTATTTCGCAGGTACAACAACAACTAGCTTTACTTGGACAGCAAAGCGGAACAGCCACTACAGTTAAAACGCCAGTAAAAGACACAGTTCCTAAGAATAATAGCGCTGAAAAAGACTCTATCGCCCTTAAATACAACCAAGGCGTAACTGAAGAACACATTGATGAGCCTGGTTGCGAAGTTACACGCAGAATAGTCGTTAAAGGTCCTCATGGCTTTGTTTATACCCGTAAGGTGTGGAGCTGGGGTCAAACTTACTACTTTAAGGGAGAACAGCCAATTACAGAGGATACCTGGAATATGGAGACTTCAAACTCTAATTAGGCTTTATTCATAGTCTTTTTAACAAGTAAGGGGGTTGTTTATCTTAAATAAATTACTACCTTTGCACCCCTTAAAAATATTGTTCAATGGCAACAACAGGAGATATAGGTGTAGGTACTGTAATACGATACAATGGTGAATTATGCGCCATTATTGAATATCAACACCGTACACCAGGTAACTTAAGGGCCTTTTACCAGGCTAAAATGAGGAACCTGAAGAACGGTAAACTTGTGGAGAACCGTTTCAGATCGGGCGAATCAGTTGAGACCGTACGTGTAGAATACAAGCAACTTCAATATATATACCAGGAAGCCGATTTTATAGTATGTATGGATAATGAAACCTATGAACAGGTTCATGTACCGGCATTCCTTTTCGGCAAAGGTTCACAGTTTCTGAAAGAAGGTATGGAAGTGAAGGTTGCTTTTGAAGGTGACACCCCTATTATAGCTGAGCCACCAGTATTTGTTGAGCTTGAAGTTACCTATACCGAACCGGGTGTGAAAGGCGACACAGCAAACAGTGCTACCAAACCTGCTAAGGTTGAAACGGGAGCTGAAGTATATGTTCCTTTGTTTGTAAACCAAGGCGATAAAATAAGAATAGACACCCGTACAGGTGACTATTGCGAACGTGTTAAATAATTATAATTAAATACCAATCATGGCAAATCACAAATCATCAATCAAGCGTATCCGCTCTAACGAAGCTAAAAGACAACGTAACCGCTACCAGGCGAAAACTGTTCGTACCCTTATTAAAGAAGTAAGGAGTAAGGACAAGAAAGCCGATGTAGTTAAGGACCTTCCTAAGGTTATTGCTTCAATAGACAAGCTGGCGAAGAAGAACGTGTTCCACAAGAACAAGGCTTCTAACCTGAAGTCGAAGTTGATGAAGAAGGCTAATAAGCTTGCTGCAGGTAAGTAATTGATCTTCTCTTACATAACTTAAGTCCTGGTGATTATTATCAGGACTTTTTCCATTTTACATATTCAGGTTCTTCCAGATCGTATCTATCAGTTCGGGTATTCCCTGGCGGGTAAGCGAAGAAAAGAAAACAACAGGTAAGTTCTTCAAAGCCTTTTTCTCTTTGTTTACCTCTTTCATTATTTCTTCTTGCAATTCCCTATCAGCCATATCGGCTTTCGATATCCCCAGTATCCTACGTTTATCGAGCAATGATGGATTATATTTTCCCAACTCATTTAGCAGGATTTTATATTCTTTAAGAATATCCTGTGTATCGCATGGAACAATAAAAAGAAGCAATGAGTTTCTTTCTATATGCCTCAAAAAACGCAGGCCAAGTCCCCTGCCTTCATGCGCTCCTTCAATAATACCCGGTATATCGGCCATTACAAAAGAGTAATTATCATACGACTTTACAATACCCAGGTTAGGGACCAATGTTGTAAAGGGGTAATTAGCAATTTCGGGTTTGGCAGCAGATACTACCGATAGCAGTGTTGATTTACCCGCATTCGGAAACCCAACAAGGCCCACATCGGCAAGCACTTTCAGTTCAAATATCTTCCATTTTTGGTGGCCCGGCTCACCCGGTTGCGAGTAGCGTGGTGTTTGTTGTGTAGGTGTTTTAAAGTGGTTATTACCCATTCCTCCACGGCCACCACGCAGCAAAATACGTTCTTCGCCATCTTCGGTTATTTCCATATCTACCTGACCTGTCTCCTCGTCAATAACAGTAGTACCAAGAGGTACTTCAAGAACCATATCTTCACCGTCAGAGCCCTTCATTAATTGGTATGAACCCGGATCTCCGTCGCCTGCTGCAACGTGTTTGCGGTATTTCAAATGTATTAAGGTCCAAAGTTGTTTATTGCCGCGCAGAATAATATGACCTCCGCGTCCGCCATCTCCTCCATCGGGGCCACCTTTGGCAACCGTTTTATCACGGTGCAAATGCGTTGAACCTGCTCCGCCTTTGCCGGATTTGCAATTTATCTTAACGTGATCTACAAAATTCGTGTCTGCCATAAAATTATTTCCTCGTACTGATAGCTTACTTAGGCCAGGGTTTTGGTTACCGAGTCAAGTATTGCCACGGCATTTGTATCGTTTGCTGCTTCTGAATAAAGCCTCAATACAGGCTCCGTTCCCGAAGCACGTATCATCATCCATTCTCCATCATTGAAAAAGAATTTAAACCCGTCAAGGTCCTCTATCCTCTTTACATTGAATTTACCAAAGGCTTTATACTTATTCTGTTTACAGTTTTGAAGTATAGCTTGTTTCTTTTCTTCGGTAAGGTGCATATCAATACGCTTGTATGCAAACTTGCCTGTAATTTTAATAACCTCTTTTATAAGCTCATCAAGGGTTTTACCTGTCTTAGCCATATACTCAAGCAGTGTGAGGCCTATCCATATACCATCGCGTTCCGGTACATGGCCCTTTATAGCCATACCACCTGATTCTTCAGCACCTATCAGTACATCTTCGGTTATCATTACACCGCATATGTATTTAAAACCGATCTTAACCACTTCAAGCGGCAGGTTATGATACGCGCACATTTTCTTTATCTTCTCGGTAACCGAGAAAGCCACACATACTTTACCTTTCATCTTCTTATAGGTAACCATATAGTTTATAAGAAGCAGTATAATAGTATGCGAATCGATGAAATGGCCTTTGCCATTATATAATCCTATTCTGTCAGCATCACCATCAGTCGCTAAACCAAAGTCAATTTTTTTCGACTTCTTTATCAGCGATTCAAATTCAGCTAAGTTGCGCTCAATAGGCTCAGGTGGTGTATTACCAAACGAAGGGTTATTTACGCAATGTAATAATGTAGCATCGGGGAAAAGCCTGCGGATAACATTTTGACCGGCACCGTACATGGCATCGTAGCCAAGTGCAAGGCCCGATTTCTTTATAAGTTTCAGGTCAAAATTCTTGTCTACATGCTTGCAGTATAGGGTTTCCAGGTCAACATATTGCACTTGCTTTTTATCAATACACGCTTTCAAGTCAATAGCCTTTGTATCAACCGAGCTTTTGTCTTTTATAAGCGCCTCTATTTCCTTCACACTATTTTCAAGCAAAGGGCCACCATACGATCCTTTCAGTTTAAAACCGTTGTATGAACCCGGGTTATGGCTGGCTGTTATTATAATACCCAGCGTAGCTTTATAATGAACCACCCCTAACGAAGTCATAGGTGTTGATACAAAATTATCGGTAAGCAATACCTTTATGTCATTATGTACAAGAACCTTTGTAACTGTTTCGGCAAACAACTTACCACCAAAGCGGCAGTCATAACCAACCAATACCGTAGGTTTTTTATTTTCCTTCAATAGCCATGCAGCAGTAGCTTCTGCCACACGGGTAACATTCTCTATTGTATAATCATCAGCAATAATTGCTCTCCAGCCATCGGTGCCAAATTTTATTGAACTCATGTTTTTCTATGTTTATAGTGCAAAAATACGGAATTAAGCGGGATTGAGGTTAGGACCGTATCAACCCCTCTAAATCTCCCCCAAGTGGGAGACTTTGACAAATTCAACCTGTCTTTCAGCCCCCCTCTCCTTTGGGAGAGGGCTGGGGTGAGGTCGTGTATTTCGCCTCCCCGCTTTGGGGAGGTTGGAGGGGTCGTAGGGGTGGTTTACACTTTTTGCCATTTGTAAACCATCAACTTATTGATTTCTAATAGAAATGTCCATAAAAATTCTTCACGTTTTGTAAACCACCCCTCTTACTTTTTGTCAATGAAAAACAGAATGATTGCCATTTTTCAGAGTCTCATTTTCAATACTTTAAATGCAAATTGACAGAATTTGTGTCAATTCAGCATTTTGCATTCTGGCACTATTTGGTCATGCTGATAAGGGAATACTTTATTCATTTTATTTCAAAGAACCATAGCAATAACCAGCACTAACAATGCAAAGTTAAGCGAGCTGTTGATGTAAGAAAAGAGAAAAGTGCTGAGGTTTTGAACAACCCTTAAGCAAAGTATATCACTTATTTTCAATTCTGAATTCAACCCTGAAGTTCTTATCCCGGCCTTCTTTTGTATTATTGCTCGCAATAGGGTTAGCACTACCGTATCCTTTAAATTTTATTCTTTTACTATCAATTCTGCCTGATAAATACGATGCAACTCCTGCAGCACGTCTGTCAGATATAGCCTGACTAATCACCTTCGAATTACTATTATCGGTATATGCACTTATTTTAATTATAGTATTATCGTTCTCCTGAAGGTATGAAACAAGTTGATCTAATTCATTATTTGAAATAGATAATAACCTATCTGACCTGCCCTCTTCAAATAAAACGGCGTCGAATACGATATTCTTATTCATCTCTATATTCAGTAATCCAGGAGTAGGATTCTTGCTTGTATCATTGGTAATTGTAGATGTGTCGCCATCTGGCAATGGCTTAACAGATGCGTCATCGAGAAAATAATAGGCATTACTTATATCCGTTTCACTCACATTTCCAATCTTAGCTTTGCCGACATATTTATTCCCTACAAGTTCAAACCTTTCAATCATTTTAGTAAACTGCGTGAACTCTTTCCTATAAGGGGCATATCCATATGGATGAGCAGCTAGCCATGCTTTTACTATTTCAGGGTTATTATCCCAAAACATTCCGATGGTTATATATCTTTCTCCACCTTTAGCTTTAAACACTCCACTAATTTCAGTCCAGGTTGTATCGGTTAAAAATTTATTTACCGGATTACTTACAGAAGCCTTCAATTCAGGATTCATTGTCTCTATATAAAAGTCCTCACCAACTCTATTGAATATTCTGTTCTTAGAAAGAAGAGCGCCAATATTGCATGTTGCGTAATTACTAGCACTGCTTAAACGAACCCAAAAACTAACTTTATAATAATGATTGGCTTCTAATGGTTCAACTAAAATGCCCTGAATATGCTCTATAAAATCAGGGCCAGGTTGTATAATTGTAATACCTATGCAGGCATTACCTGTTCTGGGTTTTGCTTGTAAGGCATTCATAGGGCCTGCATGTATTATGGAGTCGTACCAGCAGTACGTAGGAACACCCATACTAGGCGATATCCAACCCCAACAATAACCAGAATCCCTTAATCCTTGCGGTTCTCGGCTAAATAAATTTGAATGCAATTCAAAACCCGGGTTAAACACCATATCTTTTTGAGACTTAATACTAAAATGTTGCCTTACACTTTTATTGGTGTCTGTTTGTTGGCCAATAGTTGTAAGCGGTAAATAAATAGTGATAATCAGGATCAGGAAAAATTTCATACTATAAGTATCGGAATAATATGCTACTATAATGCACAACAATACAAAAAGATACATTTAAGCTTCTATTTCCCCCTACCCTGGAACATAATGAGAACCGTGTATATAAGTATACGTACGTCGAGCAGGAACGAAATATTCTCAATATAAAGCAGGTCATACTTCATACGCTCTATCATCTGGTCTACATTCTCGGCATAGCCATATTTTACCTGGCCCCATGATGTTATACCTGGCTTCACTTTGTTCAAATGCCTGTATCCCGGGGCCTTTAGTATTATCTGGTTAATATAGAATTCTCTTTCAGGTCTTGGCCCAACTATTGACATATCGCCGGTTAATACATTATAAAACTGTGGAAGTTCATCTAATCTTGACTTACGCAGGAATTTACCAAATGGGGTAATACGGCTATCTGTTTCACTTGATAATGAAGGTCCATGTTTTTCAGCATCAACAAACATACTCCTGAACTTGTAAATAGTAAAAGGCTTACCGTGCAAGCCAATCCTTTCCTGGGAATATATTATTGGCCCTTTCGAACTCAGCCTTGTAACTAAGCCAATAATAAAATATATAGGTGAAAGTATGATCAGAAAAAAGAGGGATACCACAATATCGAACAAGCGCTTGAAAACACGTTGCCAGGGTGGCATAATATCGCGCGATACTACAATAAGCGGTGCATCTAAAATTGAAACCAACCGAACCGAGCCGGTAAGAATATCATACATATCGGGTATTACCTTTATTACCACATCATAATCTCCCAATGTATTTACAATCGATTCGATATACTTATGTTCCGATGATTCAATGGCTATAATTACTTCCTGGGCCTGTTTTTTTATAATAATATCGCGTATGGCATCAAACTCTCCCAGGTGAGCAAGTTTGGTACTAAGCTCAGCCGAAAATCCATTGCTGTTATCAACATGCACAAAACCTACAAATTTGTTACCCGATGACTTTCGTTGTTTTTCCATTTCCTCAAAAAGCTGGAAAGCTTTTTGGTTACTACCCACCAATACTGTATTAAAACCAATTTTACGATCGTGTATACGATTATTGGTAAGTGTTGTAATTATAAGATGAGATACTGCCGTAATTAAAAACTGTAACGCAAACAACGTTGATACGGAAAGGTAGTAGGAATGATAATCTATTATACTGTCATTCAGAATAAGTGTAAAGAACAGAATCACAACCCCAATTATATCAATTACAAATATCTGTTTTAGCTCAGCTACCCTCGACTTTCGGTATACATTAGCATATAAACCGGCCAATGCATGCATCAATACCCAAAAAACCGGGATAATGATAAGCGCCTCATAAAACTTTCTATCGGGTTGAATAGATACACGGTAGCCGTATTTTAACGACTCAATATATATTTTACGGAAAAGCCAGAACAAAGCCCATACACCCGACGACAGTATAAAGTCGGCTATAATGTACTTAGCTATTTCTCGGCTTTTGTTCATTATTTGTATCTAAGCACTTTTATATTATCAAGGTATAGCTGCACAGGCGTACCATTAACATCATCCATATAAAAAAACATTCTGAAGCTATCAACTGCGGGATTGGCTGAAATCTGGCCAATTGTAGGCTGTAGGTTAATATACATTTTTCGCCATACACTACTGGTATCTATATCTATTACAGGGTAAGTAATGCCGGTGAACAGTGAATATACCCCCATTTCGAATATGCAATTGCTCTTATAATTCAGCTCCATAAATATTGCATTACCATTATTAGCCAGGTTAACTGTATCACTAAATCCGCAATAAATAGTACTATTTGCAGCTCCGCTCAGGTATACCTCCCCGGAAGCTGTACCCTGGTATACATTGGCAGGGTTCTTGGTAACAAACATAGATGTATCGCTGGCACTTATGGTTGATATAGTTGTAAATGCAGTGGTTCCTGAAATATCACTCTCGAAATTTTCCATCAAGGCAAAGTCAGTCCAGCTTGCATACTCGGTTGTAGGCTTAAATTTAGTTACACTGCCTTGGGTTAACGTAACACTGGTTGCAGTATATGCTGCATAAAAAGGGTATTTCAAACGGGTTCCGGCCGTGCCGTTTTCTTCAACACCTGCAAATATTTCAATTGCATGCGGGCCCGTTGTAGCAATTATAGGAAAGGTGCCCGGCAACTGAAAAGCGCCAACCGGGTTATCGTCGACATAAACCCAGGCACAATTTATGCCATTTGACGAGGTACCCTGCACACCCGGATTGGTTATAATAAGGGGAATACTATCGATGTGGCCATAACAGGGCACAATTTCAGGCGGGTTGAAAATGCTGCATGAAGATATTGAGGTGCATACCCCAATTAACATAAGTATAAAAAACAGAAAATAATTTTTCGCCATTATAGGTTCTAACGAATTGATATTGATTTTAGTATGCCCTGCAGAAAATATTTAATTGGTCTGCAAAAAGTTGATCTTTTCTATCACTTTATAGGCTACTTCAAGGGCTTTTGCTCCATCCTCAATAGTTACCCGGGTAGGCAGGTTATTTACTATCGAATCGGCAAAGGTTGATAATTCCATTCGGATGGCATTATTGGCATGAATAGCAGGCTGTTCAAGGTATATCTGTTTCTTTTTCTTGTCCTTACCCACTTCAATTGTCATTGAAAAAGGATCCAGTGGGGCATCATTAGCAACATCCTTTATTTTTACCACCTCCGTTTTATGTGCAAGCATATCAACTGATATATACGCATCCTTCTGGAACATACGTATCTTACGCATATTCTTTAAGGAAATACGGCTGGCGGTAAGATTAGCTACACAACCATTATCGAACTCAATACGTGCATTAGCAATATCGGGTGTTTCGCTTACAATAGCCACACCACTTGCACTTACACGCTTTACATCACTTTTTACCACACTAAGTATAATATCAATATCATGTATCATAAGGTCGAGCACTACCGATACATCTGTTCCCCTGGGGTTAAACTGGGCCAACCTGTGGGCTTCTATAAACATAGGGTGATCGCATTTATCGCTCACAGCTAAAAAGGCAGGGTTAAACCTTTCCACATGACCTACCTGTGCCTTAACATTAGCCTCATTGGCTAGTGCAACCAAGCTTTTTGCTTCAGCCACCGTACCAGCCAGCGGCTTTTCAATAAACACATGCTTTGATTGTTTAATTGCTGCCATGGCGCATTCAAAATGGTAAATAGTAGGAACTACAATATCAACCACATCAACTGCTTTAATAAGTTCTTCCATTGAAGAGAACGCCTTCACTTGCAATTCAGCCGAAACTGACTGACAAACAGTAGCATCACTATCAAAAAAGCCTATTAATTGAAATGCAGGGATTTCCTTTATCTGTTTAATATGAATTTTGCCTAGGTGGCCTGCTCCTATTACGCCTATTTTAAGCATGCTATATAATTTGGCTTGCAAAATTAAAAAGATTAAGGGTGTAAAATTTAATAATTTTGCCCTATGGAAGATACTTTTAAACACCAGGCCCTTAGAAAAAACCTGGTTCAGGAAATAAAGCAAAAAGGCATAAAAAGTATAGCCGTATTGCAGGCAATTGACAAGGTGCCTCGGCATTTGTTCATGGATAGTTCCTTCCTTAAATTTGCATACCAGGATAACGCTTTTCAAATTGGCGAAGGGCAAACCATTTCGCAACCATTTACGGTTGCCTACCAGTCGGAATTACTTAATGTTAGAAAAGGAGATAGCGTACTGGAGATAGGTACAGGCTCAGGATACCAATCGGCTGTACTGAGTGCCTTAGGTGCTAAGGTATTTTCAATTGAAAGACATAAAAAGCTAAGTGATACAGCAAAAATAATGCTCGAAAAACTTGGCTGCAATGTAAAATGCTTTTACGGGGACGGATATAAAGGATTACCCGCTTTTGCACCCTTCGACAGAATAATAGTTACTGCCGCTGCCCCCTATGTTCCCGAGGATCTTTTAAAACAGTTGAAAATGAATGGAATTCTGGTTATACCTGAAGGAGAAGGTAAAACACAGATAATGAAGCGGATAAAGAAAACTGCCGAGGACAAATATAAAACAGAAGAGTTTGGAAACTTCTCATTTGTACCCATGCTAAAATCTACCGACTGGGACAGCAAAAACATATAGAATGCATTACTTATCAACATTTTATAGTTAGTAATACATAGCATCTGTTAACACAACCCAACAAGGCTTTCTCTGTATATTTGCACGCAATTAACCAAAACACAAATTACATGAAAAAAATCATCTTAACAGCAGCACTTGCAATAACCACTTTTGGTGTGTTTGCACAAGGCTCTGATCAACTTGTTTCAAAGAAGGGCGAAATGTATCTTCCTGAAGCAGGAGACTGGGCTATCAGTTTTAGCGCAACTCCTTTTCTTGACTATTTCGGGGCTTTTTTATCTAATAACGGTGCCCAAGCGCCTACAGCAAGCTTCCTTAATGGCAACCAAACAATTATTGGTAAGTACTATGTAGATGCTCAAACTGCATACCGCGGCCTATTAAGAATCGGTATCAACAGTCAAGGTTTAGACAACCTGGTTAACGACGATGCATCTACAGCGGTTCCTAACCCAATGACAACTGACCATTGGACTGCATCTCAGCACTATATCGGGCTTGGTGTAGGTATGGAAAAAAGAAGAGGCAAAACCCGTTTACAAGGGTATTATGGAGCAGAATTTATGTTTGCTTTATCTGGTTCGGATAACACCTATACCTATGGTAATGCTTTCACAAGTTCTGACCAAACTCCTACCTCTACTCCGGGAACTACCTTTATTGGTGCTAATAACGGAACACCAGGTAGCCGTACACTTACAAACGATGCAGGTTCTACATTCGCTATCAGCCTTCAGGGCTTCATTGGTTTTGAATACTTCTTCATGCCAAAGATTTCAGTAGGTGGTGAATACACATGGGGTATCAACTTTACTTCTACATCACAAGGTACCATGACCCAGGAAAATGGTAATGGTTCAACCTCTACAACTGTAACTACACACACAGGTGCTTCTAGCAGCTTCAGCTTAGACTCAGGTATTAACAATCCTTGGGGAGCTCCGGCAGGAAACTTGTATATCAATTTCCACTTTTAGTAGAACAATCCTTATTAATAAAAAAGCTCTGCAATGCAGGGCTTTTTTATTTTATCTTCCTGCCAAGGTTGCGCTGCAGTTCACGTTTCTTTATGGTTTCACGTTTGTCGTATTGCTTTTTACCCTTAGCAAGGGCTATTTCAAGCTTGGCCCAGCCGCCTTCGTTTATAAAAAGCTTTAATGGCACTATAGCCATGCCATCTGTAAATGAGTTCGATATCTTTTTCAGCTCCCGTTTATGCAATAGAAGCTTTCGTTCACGCAGGGGTGCATGGTTATAAAATGATGCTTTGCCATATTCTGCAATATGCAGACCCTTTACAAACAGTTCTCCTTTTTCAAAAAAACAAAAAGCTTCATTAATAGCAGCCTTTCCCTCCCTGATGGATTTTATCTCTGTACCCAATAACTTAAGACCTGCAATGTAGGTGCTTTGAAGTGCATATTCAAATGAGGCCTTACGGTTCTTAATATTTATCTGTTTCTCTTTTTCCACAAATTCAACAATATAATCCTTATCTAATAATATACATTTTCCCCCAGCCTTTGGTAAAATACGAATCAGCTCCGGTATCCATGTGGTCTATCGACTGATTGTCGATCGAAGTTGTTATTTTATAGAGGTAAACACCATTGGCAAGTTTACTTCCAAACTGGTCGGTGCCATCCCAGGCATATTGTGTTATGTTGCGGCCAATGTGCAAAGGCCCTAATTCGTTTTCTGTTATCTCTCTTACAACCTTACCGGTTATGGTCATTACCTGAATTTTAAAATAGGTGGGCAACTGATCACCGGTAATGGTAAACACAAAACGGGTTGAAGCCGAAAATGGATTAGGGTAATTAAGTACATTGGTAATGGTTGATTTATTAACTACTACAAAATCTACCTTATAAGAATTTGCTGCCGCCAGGTTACCTGACTGGTCTGCAGCCTGAACAGTTAACTCATACGTACCATCTGGCAAAGAAGGAGTATATAATACCTTGCATTTATTATTAGGTAATACTGCCGGAGTAAACTGCATTTGCGAACCAAAATAAATACGTTGCGGGTTAGGGCTGTTTACATTCCTGAGGTACACTGCAAATTTACCAGTGTCGCTATAATTCAGCACAAGGAACTTATTATTGCTTGTCAATTCCATTAAAATATTAGGGTGCGGAGAAACGATATCGTTATTCAGAATGTGTATTCCATCAAACGTTACATCAAGCAGTGGTGTATTCCTGCTGGCTTCCGACACAAATGTTTTCCTTACATAATTATTGAAGTAAAATTCTTCAGGCCTCGTTTGCGGTAAAAAAGGCGGGTTTACTTCCATCCATATATTATTGCTGCCCGTATATGCATTACTTGAAGCCTTGGCAGATATCATGGTAGTATCACCCGGGTTCAGTTTCTTGGTGCGCTTTATACCGCTCAGGTAAGTCGAAGCACCGTTTGTATTAGTTATCCATGCATTGGCATACATGCTATCCATTGCATAGTCGCCTACGTTTTGTATAACCGTTTTAAAACGCACCGTGTCTCCACCATACAGGGTATCTTTATAGAACGAATAATATATTGATGGATTAACAGCCACCTCGGGCACAGGCGTATAAAACACCTGCCACTTATTCATTTGCGAAGGGGTATGCGTAACCGCATCTTCGGTATATAACATAAATTGCAGGCACGGGTATTGTTTGGGATTTAACGATGTAATATACATGTTGGCCACCGCGGGTGCAACCCCTTTAAGTAATATGGTTGAATTACCATTATTATCAATTGCCATTACATTAAGCCTTACACTGTCATGCGCATTTTTCACCAATGGGTGCTGCCTCCACGATATAGAATCCCATTTTTGGGCAGGGCCAATTACAGGGCTTACCATGCTGCCGTATGAATTATTGTTCTTCAGGTTAATGGTAAGTGTCAGTGTATCGTTTGGATGGGCACCCATTAGCGTCTGAGGCATGAATGATGGATCTCCCTTTTTTGTAATGAATATCCAAGGCAAGCTATCGGCATTTGATTTAAAGACCTTATTTGGATCAGCGCCAAGCATAGTTACGAGAGTATTTTTCAATAAATACGGAGCAGATTTCAACATAGATTCCCTGAAGCTGTACATTATAATATAATCTCCTTTGGGAATGGTATTACCCGATAGAACACTAATAAGTTTACCAACAGCGGTCGCATCATTATACCAATATAAAAAGCTTTCATCGGGGTAAACGCAACCGGTACCGGCGTTAGCGGCATTATTATCGTTACCTAAATCATAGTTTTGTGTAGACCAAGGTATAAGTGTTACAGGATCGATCACGGCCAATTTAAATGCGGGTGTTGGTGTACAACTGTTTGCCGAAGCCGAAATAAGATCGAGATAATATCCTGTTTCAAACGCACCACCTTCATACGTTGACAAATAAGGCCCTAATGGAAGGCCAACTGTAGTAACCTTTAAGGTTTTGCCGGTAGGGTTAAACGTCCAGTTACGCTGGCTTAGGTTTTGCTGTAGATACGTATATTGATTATTATCAAATTGGTAATAATGCGACTGCCCCCAGCCCGATTTACCTTTTATATATTGAAATGAACTATTCTGCCAGCCATAGTCCTTTATATCGCTGGTATCGCATCGTACACGCCAGTAATAAACAGTACTGTCTTTAAGTATAAGCGACACTGTACCTTTAGTAGGACTTGTTATAATTGGTGGAGCAAACGGTGTGCTTACCCATTTATTCCATGGTGCACGCACTACCCCACCTTTAGAATTAATTACTT
>DATHNG010000115.1:0-15255 GCA_035486275.1 Bacteroidia bacterium | reverse complement strand
AGAACAACCACTTCCTGAGGTTCCGGTAACACTATATGTTGTTGTTACACTTGGAGTGGCAGTTACAGGTGATCCAAAAGTTGTACTTAAACCAGCGGCGGGTAACCATTGGTAGCTTGCAGCACCGGTAGCACTAAGTATTGTTGAATTTCCGGAGCATACAGTAGTTGATGTTGCTGAAGCAGTCACAACTAGTTTACCTACATTTATACTGACTGAATCTTTTGCACTGCAAATGCCATTGTGGCCTGTAATTGTATAGGTTGCTGATAAAGCAGGTTTAGCTATTACTGTATCGCCTTTGGTTGAACTTAATCCAATGCCAGGGCTCCATGTATAGTTGGTTGCTCCATTCGCAATAAGTGAAACTGAGTCTCCGGGACATATTCCAGGGCTGGCGGGGCTTACAGAAATTGTTGGAGTAGGTGTAACATTTATCGCGACTTGAACTGTATCATTACAACCTGAGGCATCTGTTCCTATTACAGTATAGGTAACGGTAGATGTTGGGTTTGCTATAACAGGTGAACCTGTTGCTGAATTTAAGCTGGAAGCAGGGCTCCAAACATAATTCAAGCCACCCGATGCTTTTATTGTGTCTGAACCGCCGGAACAAATATTACCTGATGAAGAAGCTGTAAGATTAACGGTAGGAGATGGATTGATAGAAATTTTCACACTATCCTTTGAACCGCACCCACTTCCGTTAGTACCTGTAACTATATATGTTGTAGCTGTAGTGGGCGTGGCCGTAACAACTGTACCAGTGGTAACATTTAACCCTGTTGCAGGGCTCCATGTATAACTACTGCCACCTTTTGCGGTAAGTGTGGTTGAGCTACCTTTACATATGGATGTTAAAGTTGGGTTAATTGTAATAGTAGGAGAGGGGTTCACCGCTATAGTAATTGTACCTGAAGCATTACATGAACCGGAAGTTCCTGTTACCGTATATGTAGTAGCTGAGGTGGGGTTTGCGTAAGGATTTGGGCAAGTTGTGCAGCTTAACCCTTTCGAAGGACTCCATGTAAATGCTGCAGCCCCGTTTGCATTTAACATAGTAGAATCCCCCAAACAAATAGTTGAAGATGGTGATGCTGTTGCAGTAACTGATAATGAAGCCGCCACAGTTATTGTTACACTATCCTTGCTTTTGCAACCGTTTGAATTGGTTCCTGTTACATAATATTGTGTAGTTCCTGCGGGGGTTGCAATCGGGTTTGAACAGGTTGTACAGCTTAATCCGCTAGCAGGGGCCCATGTATAGGTTGATGCTCCGGACACATTTAAATTAACAGAACCACTGGCACATATACCAGGCGAACCGGGGGTTACTAAAAGTGTTGGGCTAGGGTTTACTGTAATTGCAATTTTCAATGTGTCGTCACAGGCACCAGCAATAGTTCCTACCACAGTATACGTTGTAGAAACCGTTGGAGATGCTATTACACTTGATCCCGTAGAAGCACTTAGAGTTGCCGCAGGGCTCCATGTATAGCTGGAGCCACCAGTAGCGTTTAATGTTATAGGGCTCCCTGCACATGTTGAGCTGGCAGTAGAAGAAACAGAAACCGGGTTTACAGTTGGTTTAAAACTACCCCCTTTTAAAAATACACCGGAATCAAACTTCCCATTCCCAATATTGGCTACCCCTAGTTTTATATGATATTTTTGGCCACATTGAACCTTTGCTTTGGCTGTAAGTACAGTTGTAAAGCCGCCATAACCAACTGTAGTAGCTGCAACACTAACAGGGCAATTAGAGCAAACAGTGGTTTCTGAACAATTTGAACCACTGGTGGCTGGTGGAGAATTACATACATAGTATTGTGAATTACCGCTACAATTCACATTTTTTATGGAAACAGCAGTAGCACTTCCCGGGATTGTTGCAAGATTTATGGCACCATTTGTAAATGGGCCCGCTATACCTGGGCCACTAAGAAAAAAACCAAAGTCATCATAATAGGTGTCTTTATAGAAACATGGTTCTTCGTTCGAACCAAAAACATATTGAAATTCAACTGAATCGGATGGGGCTATGAAATCGAATTGAAGAAGAAAGCAGGAATAGGTATTATTGAGCGTTGTTCCAATAAGTGTTGCTAAGTCCTGGTCTTCATATGTATTAGCGTTAGGCCAACCGTCAGTAGTACTATAAGCATAGGTGGTATACTGTCCGTCACCATTATCGTTGTTTTTTTTGTTGGGTCCTTGTGCCAAGCCTATTCCCCCATTGCAAATAATGAGTCCACTATCCATTCCTATATTAGATGCCTTACCATTAAAATACCCAAAGGCGGTATCCATATTGGTGTATGTAATATTGCTGGCAGTAATTCCATTACCAAGTAATACATTATTTACAAGGTAGGTCATAGAAGCATAATTGCCTTTACGTGTTGTTGTAAGTTGACCTGTAGAATTTACAATGAATACAAACTGCATTAATATAATTAACGTGGTATTAAGCAGAGTGAATTGTAGTTTTTTTATTTTCATACCAGGGGATATGATATTTTAATGTGTATTATTCTTTCGATTAATGAATAATTGGCAATATTTAAGCGCAAAATAGGCAAACTAAAGCCGTTTTATCATTAACTGAACATTAAATAAACGATGGTACTACGGTTCGTTTTGATAATCAACAGTTTAATTTAGAATAATGATAGTTAAAAACGATTTAGATTTACGCAGGTCATTATATTTAGCAAAAAGCAAGAATGATATCTATGCTGAAGCAGATGCTTGAATTGCTTAAATGGTTGCATCAATGGGTGTGAAAGAAGAAAGTGACTGTATTTATTTAATAATGCTCACCTTTCCAACATACCTATGTTGGTTATGGAAAACATCCGTTATAACTATTAAATATACATAGGTATCTTCCTGGCATTCAACAGAGGAATTCTGTACTTTACCATCCCATGGCTTATTAATATCTGTACAATGGTATAATTGCATTCCCCAACGATCGAATATCCACATTTCATAATTGAGCAAGCCTATTCCTTTACCAATGAAATAATCGTTAATACCATCACCATTCGGTGTAAACGCATTTGGAACATAAAAAGTCCAGACTGGTTGCACAACAATAGGTTCTTTAACAGAATCTACGCAACCATACTTATTAACAACGATAAGGGTTGTATAAAAAGTACCTGTGTCTTGGTAAGTATGTGTAGTGTTTTCAGTAAGTTTTACTGAATCTGATCCATCACCAAATGTTTCCCATGTCCAGCCTACCGGGTTACCGGTTGATGTATTAATGAAATAAACAGTAGGGTCGTTAATTAATACAGTTGGGTTAGGTGAGGCATTGAAATTGGCTACAGGCAATGGCCATGCAGTTATATAATTGGGTCTTGTAAAGGTTTCGGTACAACCATTTTTAGTAGATACGGTAAGAGAAACTGAATATGTACCCGGTTTGGTATAACAATGTCCGGGTGCCGACAATGTATTAGAATCAGTAGTGCCATCACCAAAATTCCATAACCAATTACTGATTACTGCAGGAGCTGCTACTTTACTTGTGTCCATGAATTTAACACATAGAGTTGCACATCCTGCTGTATCACTATAGAAACCAGGCACCGGATTAGGGTTTACTGTTACATTCTTGGTAATTGAATCAATACAACCATTATTTGACGTGATCTTTAGTGTAACTGGGTATGTGCCGGCAGTACTATATAAATGTGAAGGATTTTGCAGAATGGAAGTTCCGCCATCACCAAAATACCAACTCCAGCTGGAAATGCTGCCGGAACTTACAGTTGATCCATCAGTAAATTGAGTGGCGGTGCCTGCACAAGGTGTTGTGGCACTAAAAGCTGCAATAGGCAATGGGTTAACTACAACTGTAGACTTGAATGTAGAATCGCATCCATTATTAGAAGTAACAGTTAGTGAAACAGTGTAAGTACCCGAAGTTTTATATAAATGAGTTGGGGTTTGAATATTTGAAGTAGAAAGGTCTCCAAATGACCAAATCCATGAAGTAATTGTTCCACCTGCAATTGTTGAGCTGTTGGTAAATAATGTTGTATCACCCTGACAAACATTTGTTCCAACAAAAGCTGGGATGGGAATTGGATAAACTTTAACACTATCAACTATTGTATCACCACATCCACCTGTTGATACTATTAAAGTTACAGCGTAAGTTCCGGGCAAAGCATAAGTGTGTGGGGGTTTGTAAAGTTGAAGTAGCAGCATCGCCAAAACTCCAGTTCCAGCTATTAATTGTTCCATTACTTACGGTTGAATTATCCATAAACTGAGTTGCATGCCCCTGACATACAGTAGTAGCAGTAAATGCCGCAACAGGTACAGCACTTACAACTATATTTGCCTTAATTGTACTCTGGCATCCGAAGTTAGATGTAACTGTTAAAATAACCGGATATGTTCCGGCAGAAGAATATGCATGCGTAGGATTTTGAAGAGCGGAAATATTATTGGCACCAGACCCCGGGTCTCCAAAATTCCAACTCCAGGTGGTAATACTTCCACCTGCAATTGTAGATTCATCCGTGAATACCGTAGTTTGTCCGAAACATGCAGCACTGTATTTAAACAGTGCAGTTGGTAATGGGTTTACCACAATAGTTTGAATTGATGTATCTGAGCATGGTCCGCTTCCTGCAATTTGTGTAACAGTAAAAGTTCCTGCTGTAGCGTATGTGTGAGAAGGGTTCTGGGAAGTTGAAGTATTATTTGCGCCTGAAGAAGATTCGCCAAAGTTCCATCTCCAGGATGATGCACCCTGAGAGGTATCAGTAAATACAGTTGGATTATTTAAGCATACTGTAGAAGCTTTGAAACCGGCTACTGCATTTCCATTCACAATTACTTTAATATTGGTATCTCCACCACAGCCTTTCCCACCTCCACTTGCTGTTGCACTTAAATTAACAATATAAGTACCAACTGCAGGAAATGTATGAACAGGATTCGTGAGATGGCTACTATCATTGGTTCCGGAGCCCGGATCACCAAAATTCCAGGTGTATGTATTACCGGTAGATGGATTAGTAAGATTAGTAAATTGAGTTACATTGCCAAGGCAAACTGTATCAGCCTTAAAAAATGGAACAGGTGCAGCACCTACGCTACTAACAATAACTGTATCGAGCGTATCGGCACAGGAAGTTCCGATAATACTTTGTAATATAACGGTGTATTTGCCGGCGCATCCAACCGTAATGGCCTGAGTGTTTGTTGGTCCTATAATACATGGTCCCGTCCATGTATACCCTGCTGCGGTTGGTGCTGTAAGGGTAATTGGGTTGCCACAAATAGCTGGAGATGATGTGAGTATTTCTAAAGGTGCACAAGTGGCATCAAAATAAGCATACCCGAAATGCCCACCAGGCGCACAGTCGGATACCTCTATGTAAACACTAACACATTGACCGATATATTTTTCTAGAGGAACAAAAGCACTTGTCCATTGGTTGTAATATGTTTCTGTCGTTTTGTTACCAAGAGGATTCGTATAATTAACACTGTCAAATCCTTGATTTTGTGCGCCATTTGCCACAACCTGATAGTTTCCGCAATGTGGAATAGTGTCTCCGTTTTGATCGAACATGGTAAGATTAAAGAACGGAAGGTTGTATGATGTATGCTGGCCTCCTTGCGCCGCTGTTGGGTTTTGCAGTACAACCGAATAATAATAAGTAAAATTGCAGGTGGCTTTTGTAACCATAAACGTATTTGTAAGTACTGCAATTTGAGACCCCGGTACATTAGAGTCACCAATTCTGCATGAATACTTACCCCCTGCAGGGCATACTACTGGCACCCCGGTAATAGGATCAGTACCTGCTTCACTCATAATTTCGAGCATATTAGTAGCTGCAGGGTGCTGCCCGGTAAGGATTGGGTCATTGTCAGCGGTAGTTACAGCCCCATATGGGCCTGTGTAAGTAACAGGTCCATATGAAAAAGCGGTTGAAGATGAATTATTGGATAAGTAGCCACCTGTCCAACCACTAAGGTTACCATTCTCAAACCCTAAATTATCACAAGGATTAGTGTTGCATGCCGGTAAAGTTGGGGAATGTGAGCGATGAATGACCTCTGAAATGCTTGAGGGATATTCTTTTTTTATCTTTTCAAACGTACTGTAGAGCGAAATATACTTTTCTAATTCCCGGCTCAAAAAAGCAGTAAGCTCGTTATAACTTATGCCATTATTTTTCAGGTGGGATAGAATGAAATTATTTTTGTAATTCCATAAACTATCCTGGTAATATGTACTGAATTCTTTAATTTCCTGATCAGGTGAATCTATTTGTTTTTGTAATAGCTGAATAATATTCAAGGAGTCATACTTTTCATAAAGGATTTCAGAGAAATCATCGGTAGTCGGTATTTGCTGTTTTTCTTTTTGAGAAAAAGAAAAAAAGGAGCAAGCAATAAAGCCACTAAAATGTAGGGGGCAATAATTCTTTTCATAATAGTTAATTAACCAGGGAGTTAACTAAAATTCAAGTTGCAAATATACTCATACAGGGGCGAAATTGCAACTTATTTGCGTGTTCTTTAGGTATGTTCAATTAATTACCCAAAAACTGCAATCCCTTCTTATATAAGAAGAAGGGATAAACATAAAAATAGTTGGGTTAGTTGAAAATTAAAGTGCTTTGTGGGCACCATCACAAAAAGGCTTTTTAGCCGAATATTTGCAGCCGCAAAGTTTAACTGTCTTAGTTTCAGTTATTTCAAACTCAACTGGGGTAAGAGATGTTGTGCGGTGTGAGCCATCACAAAACGGTTGATTTTTACTCAGGCCGCATGCACACCACCAATACTTGCCTGGCTGAAGTTCAATAGGGTAATTAGCTTTTTGTGCAATGTGTGGATTATCCATAGGGGAATATTAATTTGGTTGCAAGATACTCTTATTTATTTACCTGCTATGTCCATTCTGAATCCTACGCCATGAATGTTTTCTATTGAAATGCTCCTGTCATCACTTAGGTATTTACGTAAACGAGATATAAAAACATCAAGGCTTCGCCCCATAAAATAATCATCATCACCCCACAGATTTTTTAATATATCTTCTCGTTTTATAATCTTCCCTTTATTTATGCAAAAATACCTGAGCAATTCCGCTTCCTTCAATGTAAGTTGAGATTTTTGTTTCTTGCGCTCAAGTGAAAGATCAGCAAAATTAAATTTATAGTTACCTATTGTAAATTGAGTGGAGATTTCATTATCACTGGTGTTTACTTTACTTCTTTTTAAAAAAACCTCAATTCTCAGCAAAAGTTCCTCAATACTGAAAGGCTTGGTTATGTAATCATCGGCTCCTGTCTTAAATCCTGCTATTCTATCTTCTTTCATTGTTTTGGCCGTAATGAATATGATTGGGATATTCTTATCTTTATTACGAATCAATTTTGAAAGTGTAAATCCATCCATCTCAGGTAGCATCACATCAAGTATACATATATCGAAATGCTCTTTGTTATATGCTTCTAAACCGCTTTTGCCGTCCTTGCAATAAACAACACGGTATCCTTTTAATTTCAAGTTATCACTGGTTACAAACCCCAGGTTAACATCATCCTCTACATAAAGAATTTTAGGTTTCGTAGTTTCCATTATTCCTTTACGGGTATTTCAATTATAAAATTACTCCCTTTATTTAATTCACTTTCTAAGAATATCTTCCATTTATGCGCTAGTACAATATTTTTAACATAACTAAGGCCTAATCCAAATCCCTTTACATTATGTACATTGCCTGATGGAACCCTGAAGAACTTATCGAAGACCCGCTTTTTGTATTCCTTCTTTATTCCTATTCCATTATCTGCAATTGATAGAAATAATTTACTTCCCTTATTACATGTGCTTATTTTAATAAGCAGTGAGCCCTTGGAATATTTTATAGCATTATCCAGTAAGTTGAAAATTACATTTGTCAGATGTTGTTTGTCAGCAAGCACTGAATAATGGGTGGCAATAAGATTCAAATCAACTTTTCCCTGTATGTTCTGAATATTAATTGCAAAGCTTTCTAAAACACTATGAAGCAATGCATGAACATCAATTGTTTCTTTGTTTAATTTAAATTCCTGTCTTTCTGTTTTTGCACTTTGTAAAACACGCTCAACCTGGTTATTCAATCGTACGGCTTCTTCCTTTATTATACCTGCATAAGTCGATAACCGCTCAGGTGTGTTAACTATGCTCGGGTCAGATAATGTTTCGGTTGAAATGATAATAGTGGATAGGGGCGTTTTAAATTCGTGTGTCATATTATTTATAAAATCTCGTTGCACTTCAGAAAGCCTACGTTGTCTGAGAATAATGAACATGGCGCACCCGAAAAAGATAATTACAAATAGAAGAATAATTGACGTAAGTACCCAGTTATCCATTCGGCTGATTATGTAACTTGATCTATCTGGAAAGTATACACCAAAATAATAAACGAACTTATCCAGCTTTGGTAGATTCTTTACCGGTTTGTTTTCGGCTGACTTATTTGTACTGATGTGGTTTCCGTAAACCATTTTATCACTTGAACAATCATAAACCCCATAATCAAATTCCGTATTTACGCCAAGCTTATCGAATTCGGTTACAAGGTAAAATTGCAACGCCTTTGCATCAATAGCATTATTTACATTCACCACATAATAATCCGTTGATACTTCATTTATAAGATCTTGGGTAGGAAGGGTGAATTGCCCATAGTCGGCAAGTTTTTCGGCTGTATTTCGTAATGCGATCTGAATGGTCTGATCGAATTCTTTTTCTTTCAGGTCAAATGCTTTACGCACCCAATATATCTGTATAAGTATTACTCCAATTACAGATATGGTACCCAGTAAAACTACAAGTCTGATAGTGTTCTTTCTCATCGATGCTAATTTAAACGGATTATCTGAGCATCCGTATATAATTAACAGTTCATTAACAAACGTTGGATAGTCATTAACATGCAAGCGACCAATGTGGTAATATGTTTGCGATATCAATAATTACTAACCTTAAAAAAACAACAAAGTGAAAAAACTAATTCTTTCGGCCTTTCTGATCGCAGGACTATCTTCAATGAATAGTTTAAGTGCACAACAAATGCATAGCGATCCAAATGCTCCTGTTATTGCATTTGAAAAAGATACTATTGATTACGGTACTGTTGCTTATGCCTCAGATGGCACCCGTTATTTTACATTTATAAATACCGGAAAAGAGCCCTTAATTATATCTGAGGCACATGGTTCTTGTGGTTGTACAATACCTACCGCGCCAAAAGAACCTATTCAGCCGGGTCAGAAAGCACAAATAAAAGTACATTATGATACCCAAAGGGGCGGGCAGTCATTCTTTAAAACAGTTACTATTACCAGTAATGCCAGTGAAGGTATAAAAACTGTTTACATAAAGGGAACTGTTCTGGCTGATGCTACTGCTTCAGTATCGAAATAGCGTTTGAATTGAAATGTAAAACAACAGCAGGTGATAGAATCACCTGCTGTTTGTTCAAAACCGTAATTGCTTAACCGCATTAAAAAGGCAATTGGCAATGAACTTACTGTGTAACCGTAATTGTTTGAGATGTTGTAGCTGAACCACCGGCATTTGAAACAGTTAAAGTAACAGTATAAAAACCAGGATTGGCATAAGTATAAACTGGATTCTGGCTGCTTGCAGAACCTGCATTATCACCAAATGTCCAGCTAAATGAAGTAGCACCAGTTCCCGTATAATTAAACTGTATACCAGAACCTGCTTTGCCCGGATTGGGGCTATAACTGAATGTGTCAGTAGGAGACGATATTTCTTTTTTACAGCTAATTGCACTGACGGTTAAGGCAATTAAAAAAGAGAAAAATAACAATTTCAGCGTTTTCATATTAGTATGGAGTTTATTTGTTTATGAAGGCAAAACTATATAGGGTATCTCCCTGGCTTAACCATTATTCGGTGAACTCAGATGATTATAGGTTAGATATAAAAAGTTTAGAGTTGAGAGAGTATGTACATAGTATTATTTTTTGACTAAATTCGCCTAAACTAATTAATCTACCCATGGGAATTTTCAGTGGAATATCACACGAATTAATTGATATTATAGAGTGGAAAGACGACTCGAGCGATGTAATGTTGTGGCGTTTCCCTCGTTGGCAGGACGAAATCAAGAATGGTGCAAAGCTTATTGTTCGTCAGGCACAAGTTGCGGTATTTGTTAATGAAGGTAAAATTGCCGATGTTTTTCAATCGGGAACCTATACACTTGAAACACAAAATTTGCCTGTACTTACCACCTTACGGGGCTGGAAATATGGCTTCAATAGCCCTTTCAAAGCCGAAGTTTACTTTGTGAATACCAAACAATATACTGATCAGAAATGGGGCACGAAGAACCCTATTATGCTGAATGATGAGAAATTCGGTATGGTTGACCTTCGCGCATTTGGTACTTATGCTTTTAAAGTGTCTGATGCAAAGAAATTTCTGGAGGAAATTGTGGGAACGAATGCTGCTTTCACTACTGAAGATATTGATGGGCAATTGCGCAGTATGCTGGTATCTAAACTTACTGATGCAGTTGCAAAGAGTGGTTTAGGTATTGAGAAATTTTCTGCAAGCCTTGATGATTTTTCAACATTTGCAAAGGAAAAACTCGACCCTTCATTCACTGAGTATGGCCTTACACTAACAAAACTGTTAGTGGAAAATGTTTCCCTGCCACCGGAGTTACAAAAAGAAATTTACCAATATAGCAGGCTTGGAAAGATTGATATGAGTAAGCTGGCTCAAATGAATATGGCTAATTCTATACAAACTGCTGCAGGCAATCCAGGTGGATTAGCTGGTGCAGGTATGGGTATTGGCGTAGGACTAGGTATGGGTAATATGATGGGAAACATGATGGGGCAGAGCATGAACCAGATGCAACAACAGCAACAAGCTGCTCCGCCACCACCGCCAATTCCACAAGCAGTACAATATTTTGTGGCTGTTGATGGTAAACAATCAGGCCCATTTAATGAGCAACAATTGGCTCAAATGGTGCAAGGTGGTTCATTAACGCGTGAAACATTGATATGGAAAGCAGGTATGGCAGCATGGACAGCCGCAGGGCAAGTGGCTGAAGTAGCTAATGCTTTTGGTGCAGCGCCACCTCCAATTCCATCTTAATAATAATTGAATGCAATAAAAAAGGCTTATGAAATTCATAAGCCTTTTTTTATTTCTTTCTATAGAGTATTACATTGTTTCATCAGCACTTGGGCCATACATGCCTGGTACTGCTATATCAAGCAATCTGAGATATACGCTAAGCTGGCCTCTGTGGTGAACAGTGTGACTTAATGCAAAACTGCGGACAACTCCAACAGCAGGCATGGTGAAATATACTTTTTCGCCATTCTTTAATGACCAGGGCCTCATAAGTTTTTCATCAGTTGCATTTTCAAGCTCTTTTAATGCTTCGCCGGTGTTTTTGTCGAACAGGTCGAGCACTTCTTGTAGAGATGCAGGAGGAGCATTTTGTGCAGGAGGATTCTTAGCAAAATCATATTCAGTTGCATTGATTGCACGGCCTATCCAGATAGGGTTACTTGCAAGGTGGCGACCCAGTTTTAATAGTTCCATTGATTTCGCATGCGGTTTCCATGTGTATTTATCCGCCGGAATGCGTTCGAGCATTTTACGTGTGTTGGCTGATTCCATTTTGAATTCAGCAATAAGTCCCTGATTGATTGCCATTGGTTTAGGTTTTATTGTTTGTTATTTAAGAAGACGTGTTTTGTTCTATTTTACTTCTATAGAAAGGTGTATTTGAGCTTAGTTGGTGGATGATACCCATTTAATTACTGCATTCCCTTCAATAACTATTTCATTATTGCTATTATAGCAATTAGTGCTCAGTTTATAAATTGACTTTTCGGTAAGGATTTCCACAATCTCAACCACGCAGGTAACCTCATCATTTAAAAACACTGGCTTTTTAAAGTTGATGGTTTGGGATAAATAGATGGAGCCATTGCCAGGCATTTTGTTGCCAAGCACCGCAGAAATTAAACTCGAAACCAATGAGCCATGTACGATCCTCTTTTTAAATATAGTTGTAGCGCTATATGCATCATCCAGATGGATGGGGTTTTTGTCTGTTGAAAGTTCGGCAAATAGTTCCACATCTTTAGCTGTGAAGGCCTTTTTTGTCGTCGCTTTGTCTCCTACTTTGTATGCCATATGTGTTTTTTATCGAATTCCTGTTCAGTTAAAACTACTTCTTTAATTTATCGTTGCAATCCTTTAACATTTTATCGTTTGCTGCTTTACCCCAATGTGGTTTATGGATGTCCTGGCTATCGTTAGGGAAAAGAGATGCTGCCTTTGCAAGCAATGGTTGAGCTTTTTCAGGTCCGCCGCCAAATAACTTTGGTGTATAATATAAGCCGGTACCTTGCAAATAGAACACCCTGGGGTTATTAGGGTTTAACTTCAGGGCCTGATCATAATATCCCTGTGATATTTTGCCATACTTACCATGCCTCGATTGAGGGTCGACTGAAAGCCTTGCATTTGATAATAATGCACCTAATACTGCAATTTCATCGTTGGCTGTATCCATCAATTCAATCTTGCTGAAAAAGTTATCCGCTTCATCAAGCATAGGATCTTTTTTCTTTTTATCAGGCTCCTGGAAAGAAAGGATGGCAATACTCCATGCTGCATAGTAATTAGCAAGCCAGTAGGTAGGGTTTTGTTTAGCAATCAACTTAAACTGATTGCTGGCAAATAATAGTTGCGGGTATACTTTAGCAGTATCGAATGCAGTATAGGTTTGTATTAAACTGGTATCAACCGATTGGGCTTTGCTGTTTTTACTTACCAGAATAGCCAAAGTTGCAACAATAATAATAAGTGTTTTTTTCATAGGGTTCAAAGTTAATGGTTTATAGTTCATCTTTTTTAAATGGGGTTAACGAAAGGAATATTCCCGCAAAAAGGCTGCGGTACAAGGCTGGTTCGATAGGATAACGCACATCTCCATTATCTGAGTAGTTATAACCCAGTATGTTTTTGTTGTTTGTCAGGTTATCTATTCCAAGGTAAAACACGCCGAATAGCTTCTTAACCCTGAACAGGTAACTGATACTTAAGGCAAGGTCTTGGTAAGGGATAGTACGGTCACCTAAAAATGTTGGGTTAAGCGGGTTATAATAAGGTCTGCCGGAAGCATAATTATACGTTAGAGAAACATTCATGCCCGGTTTTTCGAAAAAATATTTTGTTACAATATTTAAGTCGTTGTTTGCAACAAAATCGGGTTGAGCTTCGGCTATGTAATTAGCATAAAGCCTTTTGGTGTCGATATAGCTATATGATATCCAATAGTCGAAGTCGTTAATGCTTTTCTTATCTCTCCAAAAAACGTCAACGCCTTTCGCATACCCATAGCCACTATTATCAACAGGCCAAAAGAACGGGCGATAAGGATTTGGGTCATACGGTACACCTTCAGGAACAATTTCACGTATCAGGTCATTATATGATTTGTAGTAACCTTCAACACGGAAGGTTCTGTCATTTTGCATATACTGGTAGTTAGCAATGTAGTGGGTTGCTTCCTGAAAATTTGTTTTGGTGTCTCCAAACAATAAGTATTTATCTGACGGATCCTGGTAAAACATGCCATAAGCTAAAGATACCTGGCCATATTTGCCAACACGTATTGCTGCTGACACACGAGGGGCAACATCGCTCTTACCTAATAGTTGACTATATTCATAACGTACACCTGGTTTTATGGCAATCCATTTAGCTGGTTTCCATTCTGCTTCAAGGTATCCAGCCAATATGGTTTCTTTAAATGAAATATCAACACTATCAAATTGCTGCCATTCAGAATAACTTTGTAACTCGAATCCCGCATAGGCAAATACTTTATCTGATATTTCATGATCTAATTCAATCCTTCCGGCTGTGCGCTTATCTTGTTTGTCAAATATCTCACCACCCCAATTCACAGAATCTCCATTCTGTGTGTAAGATGTAGCAACGGTTAAAAAAGTTCTTTCATTAAATAAGTGCTTGTAATACAAACTTGCCGTGCCGTATGAGTTTTGAAGCTTGAATGCAAGCGTTGTATCTGGCTGGTTAGGGTTAACCACATCAATACCACTCTTATATTGGTTATAGTTTGCAGTGAGTTTTAAAATATCCCCTGCTTTGTTTGTCCATACATACCTTAAATTGCCACCAACACCTGCTGGTGGCTGGAAGAAATCAAGATTCGTTTTAGTAATACCATAAAAAGGCTGTGTATTTGTATAGTTAACACCACCTTCTAAAGCAGAATGGTCCCATAGTTTTGAAAACGATAAACCAACTCCGGCCATATTAACGTTTGCATTGAATGTTGTTGCTTCAGGCAAATCATTCGTACTAAGGTCTAATATCCCGGACAGAGCTTGCCCATAACGTGCGCTATAACCTCCACTGCTAAACGATATGCCTTTAAACTCATATGGCCCAAAACGGCTGCGCTGTGCCACACCCGGTACGGGACTAAAGAATGGGTCTTGTACAACAAGTCCGTCAACTATGGCTGCAGATTCACTTGCATCACCGCCACGTACAAATAACCCTGTTTGGTCGGCTACTTTTTCAACGCCGGGTAGAGTTTGTATTGCTCCTACCACATCGCCTGCTGCACCTGCGGTTGTATATATGTCTAGTGTAGTTAGTACCGCAACCTTTCTGTCATTATTCGCTTCCATTGAACCAGCCATAATAGTTACCTGGTCGAGCGAGCTTGAGTTTGTGCCCAGTGTAAGGTTCACAATAAATGATTTACCCGTATCAGGAACAAGATTATAAGATGCGGTATCAAAGCCTATTGCGGTTGCAATTAAAGTGATGTTCTCCTTTTTGTTGACTTTAATTGTATAACGACCAAGTGTGTCAGTCAGTGCTCCGGAAATTGTATTCTTCACATAAACAGTTGCGAAAGGAACAGGTTTTCCTTTTGCTTCGGAAACCTTACCTTTAATTACCATTTGCGCATTTGCAGGTAGCGATAAGAGGGTTATTGGTATAGCTAACGCTAACAATTGTAGTTTTTTTATCAGTTTCATTTGGTTAAGAGTTTAATACTTCACAATGGAAGTTTCTTCTGTTTAATAATCGTATGATTTCTTCTGATCGTACTTTGCCTTTTGGGTTTTCTACTCTCAGTATTTTCTCGTTATCGTCAAGGTC
>DATHNG010000114.1:0-30013 GCA_035486275.1 Bacteroidia bacterium | reverse complement strand
GGCTATCATTTCAATTACAGCATACACATTGGGGTTTTTACGGTATCCGTCGCGGATATATGAGCGTGGGTCGTCGCCAATGTTATATATGGCGCCTTCCTGCACATAAGCGTAACTTATGCTGACGCCCTTGGTTCTGATGTTATTTTTCTCATCCGCTTTCCTTGCAGGGCTGCGGCTTTGGAGTTTTTCTAAAAAAAAACCTAAAAAAGTTTGTTTCTGTTTCATATTGTTTTTATGTTTGTCATGTTTTCATGATAGTGGTTATCATCTTTAAGCCCTGTTCCGACTCGTCGGGATGGGGCTTTTAGCATCAAGCCCCGGAGGGGCTTCTTCCTCAAATACATTAGGGTGTGCATTATTATAAGTGGTTAAGAGCAAATTTAAATATTATGCTTACTATACTAAACAATAAAACACATTAGATATCAACAAGCCCTCACGCTACCCTTATATGTAAAAAGAAAGACCCGAAGAAAGAGCCTGAAAAATGCGACAAAACCTTTGCCTGATAAGGCCTTCATAGCTCTTACTTAGCTAAAACTTGCAAATGATAAACATTTTAGTTATATTCGTCCTTCCTTATTCATTGCTAATGGACTCTTTACCAATAAAATACCTTAAAAAAGGAATTAATAAGGCCATTAATTAGTGCAACATGAAACCCATAGTTTGTATCATTTTTGTTTTTTTGTTCGGCGAAGCCAGCTTCGGTCAAAACAAGGCTGCTGATTCAAGTGAAGCAATTCATAAAAGACTGATCGGTGACTGGAGGTTTGTAAAAGGCAAACAAAAAGGCATTATGAATATCAATGGAGATACCATTACCTTTTCTGATCCGCAGGACGAGAACCATAGAAAAGAAATTTTTAGCATTACAAACCAATGCAGCAACCCTATATTTACCGATATGGGTGATGAAGGTATGGGATATTATTTAAAGTACTATGTAATGATACACGGTAAAAAGGTATACAATTATATGGAAGTGAAATCGGTAAACGATAGAACACTATGCCTTATTGGTGATGACGTGGAGCTAAGCAATTATATATTGCAACGTGTGGTGCCTGAAGAAAAGGCAATGAGTTCTAAGTAAACTTTTATTCTTATTAAAACCTATACCCGAGTGTAAAGCCAAGCTTCACATCCAAATAGGTATTATCTATTGTTTTGCTTTGCACGGTTGCGTATGGAATAAAGGGGCCTATACTTCCATCAAACGGATTGGCATAATAACCGGTTTCATGCAGGTGAATTGTTTTTTCGCGCGAGCCCAGACCACCGAACATATCTAGTACAAAATGTTTTTTACGGTATTGGTAACCCATTACAGCATCAAAGCAAATCATGTGCACTTCAGCAGTATACACATCAACTTTTTGCCCATCGCCAACACTTACACTCCCCAGGTTTTGCCTTAGCGGATTTATTACCAGATCATCTATACCTTGTGTAAATCCTTCGGTATCCTCAGCCACAGCAGTTATTTTACCAAAATTGCGGTAAAAACCTTCAAAACAGAAATAATATTTTTTAGCATCATCAAGGTATTGCAATACACCTGCACGTATGGTATACCCATGGCCGCCCGTGTTGGGGAAATTCTGATTCCCGCTGAAATCTTCATTATAACCTGCGCCCAGCACAATGCCAAAATTGTTTTGCAGGTTATACTGAAAAGACAAACCTTGTTCGCTGAACAATAATCCCGGGTTTATTTTAATGGTGAACTGGTACGCCAGGTTAGTATCTGCAACAGGTGTAAAGTCAGGTAATGCCGACAGTGCAGCTTTCAGTATAGAATCTTTTTTTGCTGACTCTGGCTGTGCTGCAAGAATAACACTACTCAAAGCAAGTACAGCACATAAAAGGTATTTCTTTATCATGCATACCAAATATAGGAATAATGACTTTACCTACCCTAGCTGCTTACTACTAAATATATTATTTTTACACACAGTAATGACACCGCAAACACAAACATTTGGCCTGGGAACAAAAAAATGGTGGGCACTGGCTGCTATATGCATACTCACTTTTATATGTTATCAACGAACATTAAATAACCAGTTCACCAATTGGGATGATGATGTATATGTAACACACGATACCATTATACAAACCCTAACGCCCGATCACTTAAAATCGATCTTCACGCAAGATATTACCCGGAACAACTACCATCCGTTTTGTATGATGTCGCTGGCTATTAATTACCAGTTCACCAAACTGGCGCCTACTACCTATTACCTTACCAATATACTTATTCATATAGCAAATGTTATACTGGTCTTCTTCCTGTTAACCAAATTCTGTGAGATACTGAAACTAAAAGAAAATGATTCATTTCTGATAGCCATACTTGGCGCTTTGTGGTTTGGTGTGCACCCCTTGCATGTAGAATCGGTATCGTGGATAGCTGAACGTAAAGATGTACTATATACATTCTTTTACCTCCTCGGATTAATATCCTATATCAAACATCTTAAATCAAGTAATAAGAAATGGCTCTGGATAACTTTCGGCCTTTTTGTCTGTTCATGTCTTTCAAAACCTATGGCTGTTGTGTTTCCACTTTCCTTGCTTGCCATCGATTATTTGTATGGCAGAAAAATTGAATTGAAACTGCTTACACAAAAAACTATTTTCTTTCTGGCTGCTATGGCCTTCGGTTTGTTTGCTGTTTACACGCAAAACAAAGCCGGCGCCATTGCCAGTTTTAACAAACTCACCCTTGGTGAACGAATTATGTATGCATCATACGGCTTCGATATGTATCTATATAAACTATTCAACCCAAGTTTTCTTTCCACATTCTACCCTTATCCTTATCGTTATGTAGATGGTAGCCTGCCTTTTATTTATTATGCTGCACCATTTATAGCCTTACTGGTAATAATAGTTCCGCTTGTATTTACCTACAAAAGAAATCCGTTTTACTTTAAGATAATTGCATTTGGCATGGGGTTCTTTATTGCCAATATAATTTTTGTATTGCAGTTTATTTCATGCGGTGCAGCTATTATGGCCGACAGGTATTCATACGTTTCTTCTATAGGTATAATTTTCATAACTGCATTCTTCGTAAGTGAATTGAGTAAACGTTACCCATCTGCAAAAACTGCGCTGCTGACTGTTGTGTTTGCTCTTTCGGCTATACTGTCATACGCTTGTTACGAGCGCACTGCAGCCTGGCATAATTCAGAAACCCTGCTTAGCGATGCCATAAAAAAATATCCCTACCGTGCATTACTATCGTACAAATGGCTGGGCAACTATTATATGGATAAAGGCGATACTGACAAAGCGCTTGAGAACTATGGTGTGCTTGGGCAACTTAATGCAGCCGATGCAAAAATATACGACATACTGGGCAATATATACCGAAACAGGAACGACAGTAAAGATGCTATGACATATTATGCCAAGGCAATAGAGAGCGAAAAGAATGTATATATAACCTATGTAGACAGAGCAATAGCCGATGCTATGCTGGGCGATAGTGTAAACTGCACGAAAGATTATGTACAGGCTTTGCAATTAAATAGCGATGCAGAAAAACGAATGGCAGAAACAAGTTTTAACATGGTGCAGGCGCAAAAAAACAAACCAAGTATACTGCAATACAATGCATTGATACTGGTGAACCCGAACAACCCTTTCTATTATTTTTACAGAGGTGTAGCCCAATTTAACGCCGGTAATATGGGCGGATCAATTACTGATTTTACGTCCGCTTTGAAATTTAACTCAAAAGATGTATTTCCGAATGCAGCCTATAACCTTGCTATTGCTTACGATTCTATTGGTAATGAACAGGCTGCCCTGCAATATCTCAATGCCGCCGCAAAGGCAGGCTTAGCACCTAAACCGGGACTTATTGAAAAGGTACAAAAGAAATTAGCAGCCGGTCATTCCAAATGACGCTCAACTAAAACAATACTTATTTTACCCTTTCCGGCAGCAATTACTAAATTGCCTTTCCTTGCTTTTCTTACTACATGAAAGCCTTTTTGATCAGCCACCGGGTTCCATACAACGCCACCATCGAATGAAACATCCGTTCCATCCGGGCCACATGTAAGTACCAGTTTCCTGGTTAAGAACTCTACACACTCCCTGTATCCACCGGTAGTTGCAACAGGCGCGCTCCATGTTTTACCTGTATCAGTAGTATAAAAAGCATTTTTATTTTTCAATGTATCGTGCCTGAAATCGCCACCAACTATAACCCAGTTTGAATCGCCGTTAATTGCTACCGAAAAAATTCCCCTACCTTCTTCAGCTTGAATAATTGGGGTTGAAACACTTCTCCAATTTTTGCCTTCATCTTCCGACACCAACAGGCGCGATACTTTACCACCTGTACATATCATTACATTATTCTTTCCATAACACCGTATGCCGGTTCCGCTTGCTGCAAACGATGCCTCACCCTTATTCATTAAAGGCCTGCTTTCTTTTGGCAATTCCTTCCAGGTTTGTCCTCCATCTTCTGTTTTGGCTATAAAAATATGTCCATCAACAGGGTCACCATATATAACACCTTCATATTCGTTCCAGAAATCAACTCCGTCAATAAAAGCAAGTGAGTCTTTATTCATGTATACAGTATCCCATGTAACACCACTATTACTTGTCCTTAATACAAGTGCCGGCGAACCGGTGTTTGCAATTACAGCTTCTTTAGCATTGAATGCATATATAGTACGGAAATCCATTTTCCCGCAGTCCTTCACCGTAATAAAATTCCAGGTTCTACTTCCGTCAGTGGTTACACCAACAACTCCATTTCTGCCACTTAGCCATGCCACCTTATCATCAACTACCGATAGACCACGGAAAGAACAATTAGTATCGACAATTACTTTGGTAAAACCGATTTTTTGAGCTAGCAATAATGAACATGAGAAAACGAACAAATAACAGGCTAAGATTTTTTTCTTAATACCCATTAAATATTACTGCTTAATAACAGTCAACTCTGCACGGCGGTTCTTTTGCCTTCCGTCTTCAGTGGTATTTTCTGCAACCGGTTTAGCCGATCCGTATCCTCTTGCAGCTACCCTTTCTCCATCAATTCCCTTTTGAATAAGATAAGTACGAACTGCATCGGCACGTTGCTGCGATAGTTTTTTGTTCATATAATCTGTTCCCACATTATCAGTATAGCCTGCAATTTCAACAGTCATTGTTTTACGTTTGCTCATTACATCAGCCAATTCATCCAACTCTTTGTTCGATTCAGCGCGCAGCACAGCATTACCGGTATTAAAGAACACATTGCTCAGCACATAAGTTTTAGATACTTCAACTGTTGCCACATTAAATGATTCTACAGGCTTACTGAGTATTTTAGTTGGTACAATGGCAGGTACTGTATCAGGTACAAAATTATCCCAGCCTTTTCTGTATTCATCAATAAAGAACTGGCTCACTCCTCTGTCATGCCCATGGTCATTTACAACAACTTTAATAAACTTCTTTTTGGTGCTATCGCATTTAATTGCCTTGTACCTTAATATTTCCGCACTAAGCATGGTATGCATTCCTTTTATATAGTAAATTGTATTTCCATGCAGATCGGTTGAACTCGAAATATCTCCCAGGCCGATATAGCGCAAAGAATCAAAATCGCTGGAATGCTGGTAAACACCAAGTTCAAGGTCATACGAAATACCTGCTGAGTCTACGTTGGCATATTCATTAAGTATTTGCTGGTATACTTTGGCTTCATACAGGTCAGGGTGTTGACGCTCCGCTTTGAATTCAGCAATTTGCTGGTTCACTTTTGCCTGCAGATCATTACTTGAATCAGATGCAGTAATATTATTTGCCTTTCTGTATTCAGGTGAATACAAATGAACATCCTCTTCCATAGTTAAGGCCGATTTCATGGAATCAAGATTCAGGTATTCTATATGTGGCGGAGCGCCTTCCATTTTGGTAACTATTTTATAAGTTATACCCGGCGCAAACCCCACAATATAATCGCCTGTGCTACCATCGCAATGGTATTGGCCTTTTACCTTTCCGGTTTTTGCATTACTCACTGTAATATCAGCTTTAGCCGGTTTTCCGTCAACAACTACTGTGCCAATGGTAAGTTCCACCATAGGCTTTGCACCCGGTATGCCGGGGCTAATGGTATACAAGTCCTGCTGGCCAAAGCCACCTTTACGGTTCGATGAAAAATAACCCTTTGTGCTATTTGCATTAAGCACATAATAACGGTCATCGTCAGGTGAATTGATGGGGTAGCCTAAATTGGTTGGAGTACTCCATGTGCTATCACCAAGGTTAAGATTTGAATAAAAAATATCGCTTCCACCCATACTCTTCCATCCTTCCGAGCTGAAGAAGAGAGTAATTCCATCAGTAGTAATGAACGGTGCATCTTCGTCAAGCGGAGTATTTATATTAGAGCCCAGGTTAATTGCTTTTCCCCAACTGCCATCGGGCATTAAATTCGACATATACAGATCTCTTCCGCCAATACCACCCGGCCTGCTGCTGGCAAAGAAAAGTGTTTTACCACCGGCAGCCAATGAACAACTACCTTCCCAGTATTTGGTATTTACATTCGGGCCTAATGCTTCAGGCTTGCTCCAGTGTCCGTTATATTGTGTACTTACATATATATCGCCACCATTTTTCGCCGTAGCATGAAAGGTGAATAATTGGTTACCGTCAGCTGAAATAGCTATACTGGCATCGTTACCTTTTGTGTCGAGCTCATCAATTTTTTCCGGTGTGGTCCAGTTATCGCCAAACTTGTGCGAAATAAAAATGTCTTCGTTGTAACTTCCCAGGCTATCCGGTAGGTTATTTCCATCGAGCAGGCCACCGGTGCTTTGCGGCCCCAAGTATGTATATATCAATTCCGACTCATCAGCAGTAATAATTGGTGCATATTCTGCAGCAGGTGTATTAACAACTGCACCAACGTTTTCAATCTTTACAGTTCTTGGCTTAGCTATCATCTCCTTAGCATTATTGCTGTATTCAATATACCGCTTTGCTAACTCCATTTTATCAGGCGCCGGGTTAGTGGCTATAAATTGTTTGAAATAGTCTATTGCTTTATCAAACTGGTAATTGATATGGTAGGCTCTGCCCAGGTAATACAATATATCTTCTGCATTGGGGTCTTTTTTGTACACATTCAATAAATAGCTTATCGATTTCTCTTTTTCGTCGGAGTGTATATAACATACCCCTGCCCTGAACAGGCTCATTTCATCGAGTGAATCGAGCTTAAGCATTTTTACATAAATAGCCAGTGCAGGATAAAAATTATCAGACTTAAAAAGATAATCTGCTTTTTCCCCATAAATTCCTAATAGTTCCTTTTGCGCGTGAGTCAGTTTTTGTTTTTGAGAAAAACCTGCGCTACTAACTACCAACAACAAAACAGCAATAGAATATATTTTTTTCATTTAAATATGTAATAGAATTTCTTTTGAAAACTGAGAAACTAAATTGCGCCTCCATCAGCACAAATGCACAATAGTGCAAACATACTATTTTTTACTTATTCTTCATAAAAAAAACAAGCTTTACCCACTACCTTTTTACCCTGTTGCTTACCAGCAACAAATACCTGATTATCAAAACCATCCTTTGTCCGCGGGCATACCATTGTTTTTCTTAACTTAATAGTAAAAGAAACTTAATATTTATGGTTAATAATTGGCGGCGGGCTGCTGCTAGATTTTTTCTTTTTTACAACATTATTCTTTCCGAATTTTATTGTAAGCCCCAATCCTATATAATTATACCCGTTATTCATTACCATTAGTTCGGCATTGAGCCCGAAAGTGTTGCCGACATAATAACGTGCGCCAGCATATAAGCCAAACTGAACCGTACCGGAATTTGCAGGTTCAGCACTATATGCTGAATAGCCCGGATCGTATAGTTTCATATAATTAGGGTCGGCAGTAGAAAACGAGTGCTGTGCAAATGCGTAGCCAACGGTGAAACCACCATACGGGTCGAGTTTAAGTTTGCGTTTTACTATAAAATGCAGGGAAACCCTTAGCATAGCAAATTCAAAAACATACTTATCAGAGTAAGAATACATGGTAACCTTATCGGTAAACACATCGGTTGAAGTTAAATAGGTTGCATAGAGCCCCCAGCCCAGGGCCGCAGTAGCTCCATTACTGGCTCTTTCGTATGTAAATATTAAATTCGGGCTTTGTGTGTATGCTTTACCCACACCATAGTCATAATATCCGCCAAGCCCTACACCGAGCCCTACTATGTTGTCGCCTTTTTGAAAAACCGCATTCGGATCCTGTGCACTGGCTGTATATTGCACAAAAAAAGTAAGTATTATTAAAATAACATATACTACTTTCTTTACATTCATTGCAAATAGCGCTAATTATTTCATCAATAATTCAAAACTGTCCAAAATATTCGAAAGCCAGGTTCTGTTTGTGAGATTATAACAGAAAACCAAATATAGCTAAAATTGAATTCTTTTGCACGAATTTATTCTACAATGAATTCACCGGACACCTTAGTTAAAACTTATGTTAAAGTTGTTTCCGTTATTTATATTATACCTTGGGTTAACCACATTATTGAATATAGAACCAAAGGTGTAGGTAAACCCTATACTGGTGAAATAGGTATATGACGTTGCTAACTGTCTAACCTGCAATAAAATTTCATCGGCCGTAGCTCCCTCAGCAGGCAAAAACAACTGATCGTGCACCAAACCTGCTGCACCATATAAGTTCAAAGTGAACCCTTCAAAAATATTCAGGTTAAGTGATATGGATGCCGAGAGGTTGTTTTTACTGAAATCGTAAAAATAATGCGAGCCAATAATTGAAGTATTAAGTGAGCCCCATGGTTCTTTATAGGTTACCGATGCAGTCAGCGATTCGCCAAACAGCAACTCCTTTGTTTTGCCGTAAATAGTTGTATCAATATATTGGTTATTCACCCCGTATACCGAATACAGGAACCTTAAAAGCCTGTGTGTAGCCTGGCTGTATGGAAAAACAGAATACTCAATACCCGGTGCAACCGTTTCAGATAACTTCAGGTTAGAAAAGGTTGATGTATACACTGGTATATTGAGTCCCCATGAAAAATGTTCGTTTATACTTTTTACATACAGAAATGAAAAGTTCTGGCTTTTTGTAGAACTGGTGATTGTTGAATCGGGTACTATATAGGAGTTGTTAGTGTACTGAGCGCTTACACTAAGGCTGATCTTCCATTCGGGTGTAATTTTTGTTGCAGAAAGAGATCCGCCAACAAAGCTGTACTTTGTCAGGTCCTGTGCGTTCAAAAATCCATTGGCACTGGCACTAAATACCCACGACTTCCACTTATCTGTTACAAGTGCAGTATTAGCCACCACTTTTTCAGTATCAGACATTGCTGAAATATTCAGTTTACATCCATAAGGTGTGCACGCAACATACCGGGCCAGGCCGAGTTTAACAATTTGCGCAATACTCTTTCGTGTACCTTCAGCCGTTTCGTATGATTTTACGCAAACCTTAAGTGTATCTGATTTCCCTGCAAATCTTTTCTGGCCTTTAAAAACAAAAGTGTATTCAGTACCACCACTACCAGTTTGCAAGGCTGAACCAATAACATCAACCTGTGCTTCCATTCTATCACGCACATAATTCACAAAGGTCATTTCGGTACGCAGGTAATCCATATCACAATATGCGCAATCCACAAAAATATTCAGGGCTTTATCTTTTTGTATGGCAGTATCGCTGCCGTTTTGCCCTTTAACCAGTATAGTAAATAGCAACAGGCAGGAAATAATAATTGACTTATTCATATATGGAGATTAAAACAATTAAAAAACGCAATAAAGCACAACACCCTTACATACTACAACTAAACCCGTAAAGAGTTCAATCTCAATGTAATGATATAACGGATTGAGCCGGCAAAAGATACAGTATTCACCGGATTATATATACGGAATGCAGGAGGCTACATCCACATAGCGCACCACTCCATATAGTAATGATATGCCCAATAAATTAATGAAACCAAACGGTGTATAAGTGTCATAGCACATATTATTTCTTCCCCTTCACCATAAATTCCTCAAGCATCTTATTGAAAAGTTCCTGCTGGTTCGGATCAACGAATTCATCCTCATGCGGAAAATCAGCTTCATTGTATTTATATATACTCCATTCGCCATTATTGTATTCCAAAGCAGTAAGGTTCTCTATCCAGTCACCGGAGTTCATATACGTTATTGAACCTTTATCGGTATGTATCTCTCTTATTTCGGGTTGGTGAATATGCCCGCACACTACATAGTCGTAGCCGTTTGATATACCTATATCGGCTGCTGTTTTTTCAAAATTATTAATGAACTTGACTGCGCTCTTTACACTATCCTTTATTTTTTTCGATAAAGATATTTTTCCTCTTCCCATCCAAACCGAAATATAATTTATGAACCGGTTGAGCAAGATAAGTGTATCATACCCAACTGCACCTAATTTTGCAAGCCATTTTGAATGTTGCATGGTAACATCAAATACGTCGCCATGAAATATCCAGGCGCTTTTGCCATTACTAAGTTTTAAAACTGTTTTATCTTTTATTTTCATTTTACCGATCTTTAAACCGGTAAATTTTCTCAGCATTTCATCATGGTTACCGGTAATATAGGTAACCTTTACCCCTCTTGTCATCAGGTTTATAATGCGCTTAACCACCTTCATATGCGATTGTGGCCAGTAACGTTTACTGAATTGCCAAATATCTATTATATCTCCGTTAAGAATAAGCCTGCCCGGCTCAATACTTTTCAAGTACCTACTCAGTTCCTCGGCATGGCAACCATAAGTACCCAGGTGTACATCAGATAATACAACTACGTCTACTTTTCTTTTCTCTGTGCCACCCATGGTGTAGTTTTTTTAATTCATTCTCAAGCCTTACAGAACCTTGATACAAAGTTACCCTTGCATGGAACCTTTCTCGCCTTTGCAATGCGTACCCTTGTACACACAGTTTTCAACAAACAAAGGTAAAACATCTAAGGCAACAAACCAGCAAAACTGCACCGTTCAGGTGCATTCTTAACAATTATTTCAAATGAACATATTGGCTTAACATTCAACGAAAGGGTGAAAAACACAAAATGCCGGCTATATGCCGGCATTTTTATAGATCAAAGGACGTATTACAATTTATACTGCAAACTAAAAGAGCCGGCAAAACTTAATATGGTGAACACCGTTTGCCTGGGTGGTGGAATATCACCAACAGGAAATCGTGTTAAATCAAAATTATAAATATTGTACTGCTGATAATTGTACATAAGGCCTGCCTTCAGCTGTAACGAAAAATGCTGCGATGTATTAACCGAGAATACAGAATTCACACTTGCATTGGCGCTCCTTTCCTTAACAGGGTCTGTTTGTGCACCAATATTGCAACTGCTTTGGCCATACGATCCGCCGGCATTAACTTCTGCCATAAGGCCGAATTCACCTGATTGAGATGTATAGACACCATAACGGGCATATATACTGCTTGGAACAATTGCTGAAAACTGGCCATATGGCCCCTCAGGAAAAATGTAATATGGAAAATTCCAGGGTGGTATGCTTTGAGAATAGTTGTTAAAGTTCAGCCCAAAGCATGTTCGGTTTGAAATATAATAACCTATACCAATATTTAAACTCAGGCTAAAATCCCAGGGGTTGCCTCTAAATGCATCGAGGTTTGAAGTATTAGTTTCACTTGCAGGGTCACTTGTACGTGTAAACGTACCGGTGCCAAATTCAATAATATTAGTACTAAGCACAAAATGCCCCTTATTACCATTGGGAAATTTCAATTCATTGCATGCATGCAATGTATCAGCATTGGGGGCTGCTGCAAGAACTATATTGCAACCTAAATAACATACGGCTAACACACTCATTACTAATTTCATTTTCATACTTATTATAGGTTTAGTGATGTACAAAAAACGAAGTGCATTTATAAATATTGTCTACTTTTAGTTTCTTACGAACCAATACAATAATATGAGGAGTAGCACCGTTTTGCTTTTTTTCGTTTTCCTGCTTATCAGCTCTATATGCGTGGCTCAGGCAGCCGGGCATATTTATTCTATTAAGCTGCGGGTTCAGTTCAAAGACACTGCCGTTTTTTGCGATTGCCCGCAAGATGACCATGCACAAGACAATGGCGGGCAGGCCGATTGCAATTCACTAAGTGATGTTATGATAAATATGTACAACGATACTAATCTTATACACACCTTCAATACCGACCAGACCGGTTATATACCCTGGTTTGACATACAGGAAGGAAAATACAAATTAGTATTTCATCAAAAAAACTACAATGAAGCAAGTATACTTGTCGATTTTACTGCAACCGATATACGAAACTCCATCCGCTCATTATCGGGCAACCCCATTCATTTTAAAAATGATGGCAACGCATACTTTATATGCATAATACTTGATGGAAAAGGTAATACACATGGCGTGCGTATTGTACCAAAAAAGAATTAATTAACGGCCAAGCGCTTTTTTTATAGTTCCTAAATGGCCGGTAAGGCGCAGATACGTTTTAAGCCAGTTACTATCTGCAAACATATCAATCCTCGGAATAGCCATAATACCATCGGTACCCGGAATATATGACCTCTGTTCAACGGTAAGGCCATATTTATAGCCACATTCTTTAGCCAGTTTCATAATACGTTCATTGGCTATGCCCAGTGGGTACGCTATGGTTTCAGGAAATTTGCCGCAAACTTTTTTAATATGCTCGCCCGATCTGCTAAACTCCTCTCTCACCTTATCATCATCTTCCAATAAGCTCAGTACGGGATGAGACATAGTGTGTGAACCTATTACATACCCTGCTGTGAATAGTTGTTTTACTTCATCCCAGGTCATCATCAAATTCTCAGGCATACGCACATCACCAAAATATTCTTTTGCCCTGTTAAACAATTCAGCAGCAGCAGCACTCGGCATACTTAAAAGTCGCCTCAGAAACACATCGCCATAACTTATCCTTTCCTTTTCCGACGAAAACTTTTCATTAATTCCTCCTTCAACATATTTCGCTTCAATTTTCAATGTATACTTATTTGTATTCACAAAAAGATTCTGAACCAGGTGTGGCCATGTAGGCATGCCGCTATCAATGCAATCGGTAACAATATAAAAAGAAGCAGGACATTTATATTTTTCAAGTACCGGCAAGGCATATTTAATATTGTCTTTAAATCCATCATCAAATGTTATGCAGGCAAATGGTTTTGTTGCATGTGAAATTTCTTTCAATTGCATGGCCATCAGTTCCTCAACTGATTTAACAATAAAATTGTCGCTTATATATCTCACGCATTTTTCAAATACAGAAACCCGGGTAGCGTGTGCCCATCTTCCTGTACTTTCTGAAACACGATGAAACAGAAAGATACGTATATCTTCGGGGGTTTTCATTTATCGGGGTTACGTAAATATACACAAAATCAACCAATCTTACCCTCTCATTTTCTTAACAGGCAAAACACAATACGAAATCGTAAAAGCATTCTATAGAATATTAAAACGAAGGGCAATTGATCGTTCTGAATCTCCTTACTTCAACAGCCTTATTTTTAGGATATTTCACGCTAAAAGCAAGCTTATATGTTGTACCGGCGCCTGCAGCCAAACCTGTTTTCCATTGCAGTTTACCGGTAGGCACGTCAAGCGCAGCGCCCGATATATCTTCAGCATCCACCACAATATCACTTTCCTGCGAAACAGGCAACTGATCCTGTATTTCAATATTCACCGGTACGGTTTTGTTATTCTTTACAACTATTTCATATTTATATGATTCTTTGCGGCTAGTGCCAATCAATTTCTTGCTTCCGAAATCTTCTTTTTTAGCACGGGTTACAAGTATCTGGTTATCTCTGCCCAGCGAAAGCTCAAGTGTGTCTTCAATAAACCTTGTGTTAATAGATGATTGCCCGATATATGCATTATTGAAATATACATTCATGGGGCCATCCATAAGGTTCAGCTTTTCCCAACCCGATACTTTGGCAATTAAAAATGCACTTCTGTCAAGTTTAGGCACAGCAATATATCCATACACAGCATCTAATGAATATGAAGTAATATCAACCTGGTATGGTTTCGCATCACTGGGTATGGTATATGGTGTAGCAATCGCAAACGTTGTATTCAGTTCTGAAACATTTACACTTTTGAAAGTTACCTGTTTACTTTTTTTAGATACAGTAGTCCTTGTAGAATCTAAGCGCCACATCATACTTTGTGTTTGCCCAACGTTGTTTTCATTCAGCAAACCTTCTTTATTCACCGCGCTTTCGTCATCTGCATCGTCAGAATTAGCTGAATAATTCAAAGTCCATGCACTGAGGTGAGGCCTTGTAGCGCTTTGCAAGGGGTCTGCCGTAGATAACGTTAATGGCACATTATCCCATTTAATACCGGTGTTATTATACACCTTGGCTTTATATTTCAAGGTAATTGGTTTTGTTACGTCTGTGGCAACCAGGTCGTACGCAGGTTCCCATCCTGCATTATCAACTATATAACGTAAATGCAGGATAATACTTTTATCTGCGCTTGAGTGTACCACAATAGTTACTTCTTTACGTTCGGGGTTGTTCTTATAATTAAGCTCCTGCAACTGACTTTGCATTAAGCTATATTGGGTGCTTAAATCTGTTTGTTGTTCATTTAATTTCGATATAGCATTATTTACTTCCAATGTTTTCTGCATGTAAAAATCAGCTGCTTTATCTATTTCCTGTATAGATGTTGGGGTTTGCTTATTTCCTATGTTTCTGTTCTCATTAAGCAAAGCACGTTCTGAATTATAAGCATCTATCTGGTTATTTAACGATGCAATTTTTGAAGTAAAAAGCGCCAACGAATCCTTAAGCAGTTTTACCCTGGGTTCCATCTTTTCAATATTCAGATAGTTCGATGTAGCTGTTACCGATAATACTTCAGCATCTCCATCAACCGAAACCTGTACACTTTGGTCTTGCAAATAGGCCGATAACTTTTGAAAAACAATAGTATTACTTCCGGCTTTTACATCCACCTGTTTGCTTTGCTTTATTTCAGCGCCATTCATATACACGGTTACGGCTTCAATTGGGCTACTGACCTTTATTGTATTTTCGTGCTGAGCAAAAGCTGATACAGAATAAACGAATGCAGGCAAAATTACATTGGTGAAACTTTTCATGTATAAAGATTAATGTATGCTTACAAATGTATGCAAAACCAGTAAGTTAACCCGTAATTCACCTAAACCGATAAAGTTAACGGCACAGATTGATTGACTACTTTTACAAATACATAATTCATATACCCTGCAAATGAAACCTAAATATACACTTACCCAGGTTATTCTTTTTGTTGTTTCTTTTTTATGGCTGAATACATCTGCCATTGCACAACCTATAACATCCGTTACAGGTTTTGGAAGCAACCCGGGTGCACTGAATATGTACAATTATGTGCCAGCGGGCATAAGTGGTAAAGCCCCTCTGGTAGTTGCCTTGCACGGTTGTACTGAAAATGCAACAACATTTGCTCAGCAAAGCGGGTGGAACAAATTAGCATTGCTGCATGGGTTTTATATGGTTTACCCGGAGCAAACATCGGCCAACAATAGTGAAACATGTTTCAACTGGTTTGATACCACACAAATAGAAAGAAATAAAGGCGAAGCCCTTTCAGTTATACAAATGGTTACTTATATGAAGGCGCACTATGCCATTGATACCACACAAATTTATGTTACCGGCCTTTCAGCAGGTGGGGCAATGACGGCGGTAATGATGGCTACCTACCCCGATGTATTTATTTCAGGCGCCGTAATGGCGGGTGTACCTTATTGGGCTGCTACCAATGCAACCAATGCACTATATATAATGGACGGATTTATGGTAAACACATATACACCTGCACAATGGGCTCAACTGGTAAAGAAACAATTTCCGGGTTATAAAGGAAAATATCCACGCCTTGCCGTTTTCCAGGGGACTGCTGACGCAGTGGTAGATACCGATAATACCACACAACTTATTGACCAATGGACTGAACTTAACCACGCCAACCAATCTATCGATTCTACGTATAATTCTTTTCAAGGCAATGCAAACATTCAACTGACCATATTTAACGATAGCTCTTCAAGGGCTGCTGTGTACCATTACAAAATTACAGGCATGGGCCATGGCATAGCTGTTGACACAGGCAGTTGCCCAACTCAAGGTGGCGCCACTAATACCTATGCTATCGAAGAAAAGAAATTCCATTCAACGTACTGGGCAGCCCAGTTCTTTAATTTAATTCCGGGGCCTTATTCTATAACAGGAAACATTACTGTAAGTTCATGTGCCAGTGGTGTGGTATACAGTGTAACCAATACAACAGGCTCAACATACCAGTGGACGGTTCCACCGGGCTGTACCATTGTAAGCGGACAAGGCACGAACAGCATTACTGTTAACTTCAGCACACACAGTGGCTATGTGCAGGTTGCCGAAACCGACAAAGCAGGGTGTGAACTTGATCCGGCCAAACTTTATGTGACAGTTAGCGGCACTACAGGAATCAACACAATTGAAAACAATACCGGTTCAATCTATTACAATGCAATGGAGAATAGCATTGTATTGCAAAACATAAACCCTGCTGATGTTAAATCAGTGCGAATGATAAATGTATTGGGGCAAGTTATAAATGAAACCGGAACACCGAATGACAATAAGGTGATGCTAACCAATAAACCCATTGCAGGTATTTATATAATTACTGTATATACTTCAAAACAGCAATTTGTAAAGAAGATAGCGATACAGTAAGTCTCACCTTGCTGATAAGAGGCCAATATGAACCCTTAACAGCTTTATTTTACAACCACAGGTTTCATAAACCTACTGTCTCCGGACACTCCAACAAACATATATGTGCCTGCTGCAAGTGGCGCGTTTGACATCGACATTGAAAATGTTCCGTTTTGAACTGTTAGTTGTTTTGCAACTACTTCGCGGCCCATCATATCATATATGCGAACATCAAGGGTTTTCACATCTGTTGAAGCTAATTTACCGTTCAGTATTGTACCATCAGTAGGATTAGGATACAATTCAAAGCCGGTATTTGCATTTATTTCAGCAATGCCTGTAGGGCCCGAATTGGTAACACTTACATTATCTAAGCCAACATCGGCATTACCTTTATCGGTAGCTATAAAACGAATAACACTTGTCGCCGAGGTTGCTGTAGTAGTAACAGTTTCTTTTGTCCAGGTTGCAATTTGTGCGGTATTGGTGAATAATGGCGTACCAAAAGTCTTTCCTCCATCGGTTGAAAGCTCAACATTAAATACATAAGGTGAAGGCGATGCTTCATTATGTATCATATAAAAACTGATCGTTTTAGTGCCTGCAGGTGAAAGATCGATATACAGATCGAGCGCACCCGTTGAGGCCGCTACGGCAGGTTCGTTATGAAACCTTGCACTGTGTGTAGCTCCTGTTGCTGCGGCCGGTGTATATGCCCCGCTGGTCGGGCTCGACCAGTCTTCGTAGGTATAATCATCTCTGTGCCAGAAATCATCGCCATCAGGTGTGGTGCCGCCAATACTGCATTTCCAGTTAATGCCCGGGACACGTTCAGCGCCACTGTTACAACTATCCATTACCCATGTTGTAAAATCATTTGAGTAAGGCATTGAAGCGTAAAAATAATTACATGGCAATACAACCGGGGTTGTTTTTGTATATCCCATTGGGGTATATGAAGTAAGATTTGAAATTGTATACGAACGGTAGGAAACCTTCCAGTCTACCGCTGAAGATTCGATAAGAAGCATAGTTCCATCTTCGTAATTGGTATCTACCAGGCGGGTATGTGAGCCGGGCAGGTCAAAAATATCGCCTTGCAATACGTCCATAGCACTGCTGAAAGTTGTACATATACCCGGCAAGGTATTTGTGCTTTGCTTGGTGGTTAAACCCCATGCACGTGAAACAAAACCTGAACAGTCTACCCCTAGCGCACAGTCTTCGCAGCAATCGCCATTGGTGCTGCAATCATCATCTCCGGCCGATTTACCTGTTAACAATGCATTGGTAAATGATGTAAGTGATGAAAAACCACCCCAGCAATATGGCATACCTACTTTGTTGGCCCCTACCGTAACCCAACTTGGTGTAACAACATTTCCACCTGCTGTACTGCAGTTTGTACCTGTAGTTATATTAGCAGAGGTTGTAGTAAAGGTATAGGTCGTAAAAGGTATAGCATTCAAATGTATTTGTGTTCTGGTTATCTGGCCAAAGCCCGAATAAGCACACAAGAGTAACACTGCTAAACCGCCTAAGTATGTTGTAACTCTGTTTTTCATAGGTTATATTTTAAAAAGAGTGAATATTATTTTTGGTTTTCTTTAACCAGGTGATCGTTGAAATGATATTTAACCGCTGTTATAGAAGCAGGATAGTCCTGCGCCTGATCGGCATTAGTTTCTGTAAGTGAAAACACATTAGCGCCATTTGCATCGGTAACCATGTTCAATAATTCACCACTTGCTTCCACTTCAATATCCTTATCAGATAATACATAATACGAATCGGGCAACTTAGTGCTTGATACCAGATTTCCTAATCCGCCTGCATTCAGTTCAATGGCAACAATATGCCTTTCAACCTGCACAGGGCTTTCAGAAACAAAGGTTTGCACATCAATGTAAATACGGGTAGCAGTTGCGCCAACAACATATACACCACCCACTTTTTTATCGGCTGTAAATGTTTTCTGGTAGCTGTTACCATTTGCCAGTACTACTTTCACATCGTAGTTATTACCTCCTGCAAGGCGTGTACCTACAAAATTACCTGCCGATGTTATCCAGCCCTTATGCCCTATAGCCTGGGTTGCAAGGCCATTCGCCTCTATTTCAACCGAATTACCTGAAGGTAATAATAAATAGGTAGCATTATTGTAACGGGTAAGCCTCATAACACCAAGGTAAGAACCCGGGAAAGGAATAGCGTTCAATTGCTTTCCGGTTACATCATATACAGTGACCATGTTTTCGGTAAGCACATAAAATTTACCCTTGTCAAAGGCAAAATCTCTCGGGTATAAAGCAACAGGAAAACGGCTTAACACTTGCCCGTTCCAATCGTTGGTTATAACAATTTCATTCGATGCATCTGATAAAAAAGCGGTGCGGTTGTTATTCATCATGGCAAATGAAGTAGCCCCAAGGTTAGCGCCCTGCACTTCTTTATATACCAGGCCGTTCTTAGCATCCCATGGAATACGGGAGACTCCCTTAACACTAAGGCCTTTTGTTTGGGTAATTGATGCCTGCGGCTGGGCAATAACAATAGCAGGCAAAGCAAATAACAACAATGTTATTTTTTTCATGATATAATGATTAATAAGATTATCGGAATCAGGTTGAGTGTGAGAAGAACTAAAGTAGGAAGTATTTTTTCTCATGCCGGTTTAAATGATCTGATACAATACTAGTCAAGAAAATGGTAAAAACCAAATCTTAGGACCTCTTTTTCTAAATACGTTTAGGTAGGCGAAAAAGCTAAATGGATTTAGGCATTGAAATAGAAGGGAGTTGGTTGAATACGGATAATCCCGGCAATAGATTATACTTTTAAAAACTCCCCATCAACAATGAACAATTTTGCACCCGTTTTTGTGTACGTTTTGTGCGAACTCAATCCATCAGATACCTGGTACGACATTCCTGCTTTCAGTATATGTTCCTTTCCATCTGCTAAGGTAGTTATCATTTCACCCTCAAGGCAATATATAACATGGCCTTTTTCGCACCAATGGTCAGCCAAATAGTTAGCAGAGTACTCCACTACCCTGATTCTCAGGTTGTCATATTGCAATGTTTTCCACAAGGCCATACCTGTTTCGCCTTTGTGTTCGGTTGCAGGAACTGAATCCCAGTTGGTTAGTTGAAAAGGTATTGGGGTGTTTTTCATACGAGTGTAATTATACACTCAAATATATGAAACAATCAGGATGCTTTATCTTCCTTATTGCTTTTCGTATCGTCAGATTTTGAATTTGCATTCACGATCTTCTCCCAGCCTCGTGTTCCGGCAGATACACCTAACACTATAAGCATAGCGTTCCACATATCGCCCGGTATTTGAATGGCCTGCAAACCTGCTTTGGCAAAATAGGGCATTAACACATAATTATTTATAACTACTGCCGAAAAGGTTATGCCCACTATAGGCCTCCAGCTCCATTGCAGCCAGTGTTCGCTTTTGGCTTCGGTCTGCATGGTATCGTTAACGGCTTTTATAACATCGTTGTCCTTATCGCGCATTTGCAATTCATAGTTGTATAAGGCCTCCTGCGCTTTTTGTTTTTCTTCAGGTGTTTTTACAAGACCGGTATCTTCCAGCACATCCATAACACCGCCTGTAAGGCCTTTATCGCCAAATATGGCTTTGCTTATTGCTGAAACAGGGTTTAGGCTATTTAGTAGTCCCATGAGTTATATTGGTTAGTCGTTAGTGAGTATTGAATAATTTTTAATTCATGAGTGCCCGGGCGAAAGAAAACCTATTGCTATATAAAGAACGTTTGAGAGTGGATGCTTTGCCCGGGCCTCATCATAATTCAATTACAAATGTAAACACAATGTTTACTATATTAAATAAAATACGCAATAGTTATAAACAACCATTATACCCTCACCCTGCCCTCTCCCACGCGGGAGAGGGTTGGAACCAATTAATTTGGGGCTGTAAATTCCCCTTCATAGGAGGGGTGAAGGGGTGGGACTCCCTGCTTGCTCCCGAGCACTCGGGACTAACCCGCGCCCACCATTTGCCTATTTAAAGCAAAATAACACGTAGCACTGCGTTAGGGATAGTAGCGTAAACCCCACAGCCGACCTTAGGAGGCGAGGAGTTGTAGCGTAAAGCCCGACCCGTAAGGGAACGCCCAAAAAGAAAATGTCGAATGCTGAATTTTGAATGTTGAATTATGAATGAGAAACAAGAGCTTAAACTTAATCTCAATCTTAGCCTAAATAAACCTACTCCTTAGTAGAAGCCCCCTTGAAATGATCGAGGGTATCTTTAAAGAGCACATTAAAAGTAGTAAGCGAACCGTAAATACCGGTAATGTATTGTTGTAAGTCAACCTTCTCTTCGTCAGTAAGTACCTTGTGAGCATTTATTTTTTGTTCCATTACACGAAGCTTATCGCGCACCATTACAATTTTATGGAAAAAGGTTTCAATAGGTACCTCTTTAGAAAGCAATGTTGGGTCTCCGGGCTTTAGCACCATTGTACCTTTGTTCCAACGCAGGGCCAAAGGCGACACTGAATTATCTTCTGCCAACCTGCGGTTAAGTATTCGTTCCAGTGCATCTTCAATATCGCTCAGTGTAATATTGCCTTCAAGCGGCATATCGGTATTTGCTTCAACAAGCTGCAACTCCTCAAAATTCTTGTTCACAATTTTGGTTGCCTGCGCCGACTTAAACCATATTACATAGTATTCATCTTCTATGGTTACTATAACTCCCTTGCCAAAACCAGGGTGGTCAACTCTCGATCCTAAAGTATATTCTGTGCTCATATTTTTTAATTTACATTCTTACGCCTTGTTTTATTTCAATTGATTCAATAACCCTTTTTGCAGCAGCCCTGCCAACGTCATCGTTATCCTGGTATATGGTAACTACCTGCCACATATTGCGGCCCTTGCTATACATTGCATTGGTAAACTCCACTCCAACTCCTTCCTGCTTATATGTTCCATGCTGAATAATTCCCGGTATGCTATCCTTCATTACACGTTCTTCAGTATAGTTAAAGTCTGTTGCTCCTGCGGAGGCCTTCATCTGGTTTACGGCTCCGTTCGCACCCACCTGTAAATTAAAATCGGGCAGGCCGTCTTTATATTTTATGCTATTTACAAGTACCTTAAACCCTTTTGCCGAACTATAATTATAGCAGTCCATTTCATCTATTACCTGCCTTACATTATCGGGCATAGGCAAATCGCCCTTTACCATTTTCTCAGGTGTTTCAAGCGTCAGCCCATAACTGCCATAACTTTCCTTTACCCATTTGGCAGTCAGCACATCATTTGCTGTTTTTTCAGAACGAAACCAATTTAACAGAGACATTCCACCATATTCGCTTATTAAATGAACAGTAGTATAACCCAGGCCACCCAATAATAAAACAACAGCTGCAATAATAATTGCAGTTACTTTTCCTGAAGACTTTTTGGTTTTAACCTGTGTTGGCTCTTCAACTGAAATACATACCTGCTTTTTAAAATCTTCAAATGTTGCGCCAGGGTTTTTCTTTTTCCATTCGCTGAACGAATTGTCGAGCGCCTGGTTACATTTATAGCAAACAAATAGGTTTTCAGACCTTACTTCGTTCAGGTGCCCGCACTTATTGCATTTTAAGTATACCATGCTAACAGAATTACAAGTAGTATAATGATTACTACCGTACTAAAATACTTATAAATTTAAAACAATACTATGCTGTACACTTATCATGTTCCCGGTTCGTTATACCTAATCTTTATATTTGTAATTATGAGAATGCTCCGCTTGCTATTATTCCTTCTGCTAATCTCTACCCGGCTAATAGGGCAGGATGATCATCTTATCATCTTATCCCGCTACGTAAGTTCATACGATATACCGGCAAGCAAACACATAAAACTGCCAGCCGGCGATTTCAAAAGCGATTCGGTACAATTTACCATAGCCATATTCGATGCCAATAACGATAGCGTATGGAATACCCCTGCAACCGATATGGTAGTTATAGCGCCTTACAAAGCCGACTCAGTTTATACACATATTGGCTGCCAGGCAGCGCTTATAGGCTGGCATAAAACAGTAACCGTTAAGGCAGGAAAATCGTTTTTCAGGATCAATTGCACTGAGGCCAATGCGGGTAAGATATTGGTAACCCAATTACCATACGACACAGCTAAAGCTGATGCTATGCTGTTCAACACCATTCCCGATATTGGTGTTACACTGCTTAGCGGAAAAAAGGATTCATTAAAGAACCTGCTTGATAAAAAGAAGTATACATATGTACTGTTTTGGGGTACCTGGTGCCAGAACTGCCTTGAATCGCTGAACAAATTGAAAAAAATATATGCTACTTATAATAGCTCTGTAAATATAATCAGCATGGATTTTTCAGATACCGACACCAACAAAGTACGCAAACTGGTGAAGGAGAAAGGATATAACTGGGCCCAGCTTATTTCAGATGAAGCTACCAATGAAGCATTTTCACAAAACGGTTACCCTTATGGTATACTTTTTGCCCCTGATGGTAATATTGTAAAACAAGGTATGAGTGTAAGCCAGATACCCCTCTATATCTCCCCAAAGCGGGGAGACTTAAACAGCCAAAAACAATAAACACTTAGTCTGAATTTCAACAGCATGAAACCAATTGATCGTTCTTTCTTCTTTAATGCTTCACCTGAAATTTTTGAAAGAGCTAAATTACTGAGGCAAAATGCTACAGAAGCTGAGAAAACATTATGGAAACGGTTGTGTAAAAATCAACTTCACGGCTTTAGGTTCAGACAACAACACCCGATAGGCAAGTTCATTGCTGACTTTTATTGTACAAATGCAAACCTGATAATTGAACTCGATGGGGAAATACATTTGAAAGAGGATACAAATGAACGTGATGCGGGACGACAATATGAGTTAGAAAGATTAGGCCTTACAGTATTACGATTCACAAATAAAGAAGTATTAGAAAATATTGAGAGCGTAATAGAAAGAATAAAGTTACATCTTCAATAACACTATTCCACCCTTCCCCGCATTGGGGAAGGTAAGGATGGGGTAAAACTTGACGAATATTTATAATACTCCAACCGCACTCATTAGTACATTGGTCTACTTTACGTATTCATAACATTGCCAGTACAAGTGCCTTTTGTATATTAGCAAAGCAATAAACTTCCTGACTTGTATAAACTGCCAAACATATACATTGCCTTAGGGCTATTACTTTGTTCTGTTCAATCACAGGCTCAACGTAATGATTCTGTTGTTATCCCTAAATCGGTAAAGGAAACGTTTACTTCTATTTACCCCGGCGCTACACATGTTAAATGGCAACGCACTTCATCATTTGCCGATGAAAACGTAAAGTATGTATATAAGGTAAAGTTTTTACTGGGCGATTATTCCATTGGAGCCGAAACCGATTCTTCAGGCAGCCGTTTTGCTGAATTTTCGCACCAGGCCTATATACCTGAAGGGGCATGGAAAAATTTCAAACCATTACTGCCGCAGGCTGAAATACTCGATTGCATCCTGGTTGATTCTACCATTGCCGAAATACAGGCAAAAGGATACTACGATGTGGAATTTACATATTCTGCCGATTCTGCCAATTACCAGGGCTATGTAATTATGGATTCCTCTTTCAACGTGCTTGAGGTGTGGAAAGATATTCCTCATAACAAACTACCTGCTGCAATAACAAAACAAATACAACAAGGCTTTACTACATGCACCTTCTCTCAGCAGGAAGGGACTATGATGGTAAAAGAAAAAGGAGAAATCACCTATTTTGTGTCGTTAATCATGCAAAATAATGAAGGTTCGTATTGGCTATTCTTTAATGATAAGGGGCAGCTTGTAAAAAAAGAGTCTCATACCTGGAGAATGGCAGGTTTATAATTTGTGGTAACTTAGTTGCCGTTTATGCGTATTAGAATCTGGATTTGAAAAAACATACATTCATATTATTTGCACTTATAGCTGCATTCTGCACTGCCCGGGCGCAGACTGATTCAGTTGTGGTGCCTGCTGCCGTAAAAGCGACTTTTGTTGCCACCTACCCCAATGCCACAAGTGTACACTGGAGGAGAACAAATTCATTCAGCAAAGAAAACCTGAAATATGTATATCGTGTAAAATTCCGTGAAGGCGACTATATTATAAGTGCTGCAACCGATTCAACAGGTAGCCGTTTTGCTGAATTTTTAAAGGAAACATATTTACCTGAAGGGCTATGGCTAAAGTTTATGTCGACCATGCCGGGCGCCGAAATAACCGACTGCAGTACCGGTAACCTGGGTAAGGTTATAATGCCAAAAGGCGGACATTATTCTGTTTCATTTATGTATACCGATACTTTGAACTATGAGGGCTGTGCCATATTCGATTCACTATTCAATGTGCTTGAAATTTGGAAAGACATTCCTCCATCAAAACTACCTGCGCCTGCTTCAAAACTGGTTGCTGAATATTTCAAACATTGCTCCTATTCACCCGAAGAAGGAAGTATGATGATACAGGCAAACGGGCAAACTACCTATTTCGTTTCCTTAGATATGGAAAAGAACCAGGGCTCGTACTGGTTGTATTTTAATGCCAAGGGCGAGATCATGAAAAAGGAAGTTCATAAGTGGAAGACGATTGGATTGTGATATAGTGGTTAGTCGTTAGTGGTTAGTTATTAGTCATCGAGATTCTTTAAATCTAAACATGAAGGGAAGGTGTTCCTTTATTTTAATGTTTGCCCCAAACCCCTGAAGGGGCTTAAAACCAATTATCATTTGTTATTATTAAGTACAACTTAAAGCCCCTTTAGGGGTTTGGGGTGTATTCGGGGTTGTAAATTCCCCTTTATGGGAGTGGTGAAGGGGGTTGTGCTCCCTGCTTGCTTCCGAGCACTCGGAACTAACCCGCGCCCACCTTTTACCTAATTGTCAATAAAGTTTTGCAATTGTCATTTTCAAAACTCTCATTTTCAGCCTATTAACTCCAAATTGTTATAATTTGTGTCAATTTTGAATTTTGCACTCTTGCTCTATTTGGCCATGAGAATCTGAGAAGCATTTATCAATAATTTATTTCAAAGAACTAAAGCAGTAGCAAGCACTAATAGTGCAAAGTTATAGTGAGTGTTTCTTTAAGAAAAGGGAAAAGTGTCACAGTTATTAACCACCTTGGTTTCTATTTCCAGTGCCGCCTTTTTACTTCTTCGTTTGTATTTGGGGCGGCATTTGCTCCCTGCTTGCCTGTGTTTTCTATACTCGCATCATTGGCAGCTAACCCGCGCCCATCTTTTGTCTATTTCTGAAATTCCTCTACTGGAAACTCTGTCATACTTACTCCTAATTCCCATTGATAATAACAATAAATAACAATAGAATGAATTGCTAAGATGCTTAGCGAACAACTCAATACCGAATTGAATATCAGTTTATTACTGTTATGTTTTGTTGCTAAAATTTATTGGCGACAAAATGGCAGTTATACTTTCTATTTAAGAATCAAATTGCTCAGGAGTGCACCTCTCATTTTGCTAATTCTGTTTTCATGAATCTTTTTCCCTTTCTCCTCAATCATCTTTATAACGATACCATCAACATGGCTGAACAACTTAAGATATTGTTCAAGAATTTCTCTCGTATTCGTTGTAGCAGATAGAGACTTGATATGATATGAAGTATTGCCTTTCCCTTCAAACTTAAAATAGGCAATCGCATGTTCATATACCGAATCGTCTCTATGGGCGATCCAAGAATTACGGATATTCATCAATAATTCATGCGTAGCTTTTAATGAAGTATCATTTGATTTAAAACATTCATTAGCGTCCAACTTAACAATTCCTCCAGTAAAACATTTGCAATAAGATATAATCGCTGCTATCCACATACCCTTGTATATTGTTTGCTCATCTTCTTGATTGGGATTTTTATTCTTCAACTCTATTAACTTATTGGTTATTCTAATTACAAATTTAATATCCTCGTGTAATAATAGATAAGCGGAGAAGTTTCTAGCCAAATCTGGTGGGAGTAAATACACTTTATTCCCTTTCTCCTCCTGTACTATTTGCATTTTAATTGCGTTAATTAATTTTTCTTTAGTTTCCATATATAAAGATGCTTTTGAATTACACTAATATAGCAAACATTCACTCTTATAGAATGGCAAAATTTGGAATAATTGAATATAAGTTTCGTTATATTTGGTAAAGAAACAACCAATAATGAAAACCATTCTACTTTTCATTCTTCTATTTAGTTCTTCACTATGCTCTAGAGCACAAAACAACCTAGGCCTTGTAACCATTAAGGCCCATAACCTTACCCGCCATGAAATAGATTCTGCATTAAATGGCACCTGGGATTATATTGCAAATGATACTGTTCATTTCCTCAACTTCAATCATCACCTTTTATTCCAGTATAAGGGTAAAGGTATTGAAGTGATTTGGGACAAACTTGACAAGATGTATAGTGTATATGGAAAGATCGACACCGTACTTTACAAAGCGTTTTCAATAGCCAGTGATGTTGAGATGGACTACTATGAATTAGTATATATTGAATCAAAAACAACACAGGATTCCTACGACACCTATTCAACTGTAGAATACCAAAGAATCTTCGGTTCAATAAGGTTACTTGGAGATACTTTAACTCTAAGCATTTATAATTCCGATACTCACAAATCTTCTGAAATTATATATCACCGCCTGCCAAACGAATCGGCTGAGAAATAAGATTTATGCCCATCATATCGTATATCTTTCCAAAAGCTCTTTACCCGATAATTTTTCACCCCCCAAAAACCCTTCCTGCCATTAATCATCTGCTGGTCTGACTAATATCATGCAATTCTCTGCCATTTTAGCAGACCTTTATGCTTGGTTCAAAACTTGATATGTCATAAGTAATTATGAATGTTGAATAAAACAAAGGAGATTTAAAATTAAAAGAAGAAAAGTCAGTCATTTAACATTAAGCATTCAAAATTTAAAACTAAAAAAATGAACTTAGATAAATTCACATTAAAATCGCAGGAAGCGGTACAACAGGCGCAGCAAATTGCTGTAGGCTTAGGTAACAACAACTTGGAAACAGGTCATTTACTGAAAGCTATTTTAGAGGTAGATGAGAACGTTACCCCTTTTCTGTTCAAAAAGCTGAACGTAAACCTGCCCATATTCAAGCAGGCACTTGACAAGATAATAGAACGGTATGCCAAAACCGATAACGCAACAGGGCAATACTTAACACCTGAGGCTAACCAGGCATTAATGAAAGCCGCTACGTTTTTAAAGGAATTTTCCGGAGGGATCCCTACGGGAAATGATGAATTTATATCGGTTGAACATTTATTGCTTGGCCTTATAAGTAATAAAGATGTGGTAAGCCAGTTGATGAAAGACAATGGCATGACAGAAAAAGACCTTAAAGCTGCCATTACCGAACTGCGCAAAGGAAGTACCGTAACCAGCAGCGGACAAGAAGAAACTTATCATGCGCTGAATAAATATGCCATTGATTTAAATGCTATGGCGCAAAGCGGTAAGCTCGACCCTGTTATTGGCCGCGACGATGAAATACGCCGTGTATTGCAAATACTATCGCGCCGAACAAAGAACAACCCTATTTTGGTTGGTGAACCCGGTGTTGGTAAAACTGCCATTGCCGAAGGTTTGGCAACACGCATTGTAAATGGCGATGTACCTGAAAACCTGAAAACAAAAAAAATATTCTCGCTCGATATGGCTGCACTTATTGCAGGCGCCAAGTACAAAGGCGAATTCGAAGAAAGATTAAAAGCAGTGGTGAAAGAAGTTACCGCGTCAGACGAAGTAATATTGTTCATTGATGAGATACATACCCTTGTGGGCGCCGGTGGTGGCGATGGAGCTATGGATGCTGCCAACATACTTAAACCTGCTCTTGCAAAAGGCCAGTTACGTGCAATTGGTGCAACAACATTGAACGAGTTCCAAAAGTATTTTGAAAAAGATAAAGCGTTGGAACGCCGTTTTCAAAAGGTAATGGTTGATGAACCAAACGAAGAAGATGCAATATCTATCTTGCGCGGTATAAAAGAAAAATACGAAGCTCACCATAAGGTACGCATAAAGGACGATGCCATTATTGCAGCCGTAGAACTTTCTCAACGCTATATAAGCGACCGTTTTTTACCCGATAAGGCTATTGACCTTATTGACGAAGCTGCATCGAAACTGAGATTGGAAATAAACTCGGTTCCCGTTGAGCTTGATGAAATTGAAAGAAAGATACGCCAGCTGGAAATTGAACGTGAAGCTATAAAACGCGAGAACGATAAACAAAAGCTTACACAACTCAATCACGATATTGCTGAGCTGAGCGACAAACGTTCGGGCCTGAAAGCACAATGGCAAAGCGAAAAAGATGTGGTGAATGCCATACATAAAATACGCGAAGAGATCGAGACCCTGAAACTGGAAGCTGAACAGGCAGAACGTAACAGCGATTTTGGCAAGGTAGCCGAGTTGCGCTATGGTAAAACAAAAGATGCCGAAGCCCGCTTAGCCGAAATGGAAAAGAAATGGGATGTTATTAAAGGCAAAGGTTCGCACATGCTTAAGGAAGAAGTGGACCGTGAAGATATTGCACAGGTAATATCGCGCTGGACAGGCATACCATTAAACAAAATGCTGCAAAGCGAAAAAGATAAGTTGCTGAACCTAGAAGGGGAATTACACAAACGTGTGGTTGGCCAGTTCGAAGCTATTGAAGCTGTGGCAGATGCCATACGCCGTAGCCGTGCAGGTTTGCAGGACACCAAGAAACCAATTGGCTCATTCATTTTCCTGGGTACAACCGGTGTAGGTAAAACCGAAGTGGCAAAAGCATTGGCTGAATACCTGTTCGATAGTGAGAACAATATGGTACGCATAGATATGAGCGAATACCAGGAAAAACACAGTATATCTCGTTTGATAGGTGCGCCTCCCGGTTATGTTGGGTACGATGAAGGCGGACAATTAACTGAAGCTGTGCGCCGCAGGCCATACTCTGTAGTATTGCTCGATGAAATTGAAAAAGCAAATCCTGATGTGTTCAATATATTATTGCAGGTACTTGACGATGGCCGTTTAACCGA
>DATHNG010000113.1:0-22548 GCA_035486275.1 Bacteroidia bacterium | reverse complement strand
TAATACACCACGGCCATGGCTCAACATAAAGTTCACCATTTCGGGGGTAATGTTTCGTGCAGCGGTAATAAAGTCACCTTCGTTCTCGCGGTCCTCATCATCAACTACAATCACCAGTTTACCTTTCTTTATATCGTCAATTGCATCTTCAATAGCAGATAGTTTACTTGCCATACTTCAATTATTTAAGCGCCTTGTGAGCGCGATTTATAGATGGGCACGTTTGAACATGCTTCACCATACATTATTGTTTTTACAAAAGGTTTTAACAAATTAACTGCATCTACAAAAGCCGATGCAGGTATTTCAACATCGCCGCAACCTTTTATCATTACACGTTTATCTGCGTATTGTTCAGGTTTCAGTTTCTCCAAAATTGTTTCGTGGAATAATACAGTTTCCAATGTTTCAGGAGTTCCGCAAACTACCTTTTTAGCATAGGGTTGCAGTTCCGAAGTAAGTAACATATATGCCCAGGTAGGTATAATAGCATCGGCGGTAGATGTTATAGCCACGTACTTGTCCTGGTATTTGCTCCAGTCCTCATTTTTTACAAATGCACGAAAATCTTTTTCTTTCAGAATAAGCCCTTCAAAAAGATGGTCTTTCATATCAATAACTGCACGCGCACCTGCCGGATAAAAATCCTTCAGGTCTATCGATACCAAACCACTTTCGGCTATCTTGTTTTTTATTTCTTCTACTTCCTCTGCCATGGCTTTTTTAACTGTGCAAAGATACTCAATATAGAGCGAATTGCCTCCTCAAAATCCAATTATTTAGGCGGTTAATCATATATTGTTTTACCTTTGACAAATGAGCAGAAAACCTTGGTTTTTACCCACTTTGCTTGTTCTTATATGGCTGGTTATGATAGGTATAACCAACCCGATCGGCAATTTCCCCATCAATGACGATTGGCAGTATGCCAGGCCTGTTTCTTCTCTTGTCAATCAGGGTAAGTATATTTCTCCTGATGCATATTCTCCTATAATAATTGCCCAGGTATTTTACGGGGCAATTTTCTGCAAGCTATTTGGTTTTTCATTTACCGTGTTGCGTATTTCAGTTCTCGTCCTGGGCATAATTGGTGTACTGGTTTTTTACTCGCTCGTAAAGCGATTCTCCAGTACTAAATTAGCTTTTATAGGTGCACTTATATTGCTGGTTAATCCGTTATATTTTTCACTGGCTAACAGTTTTATGACCGATGTGCCTTTCCTGGTTTTTACTCTTATTTCAATGTATTTTTTCATTATTTCAACGGAAAATGATAGGCCTGTTTATTATGTCATTATTGCTACCGTATTTGCTTGCATAGCAACCCTGGTGAGGCAATTCGGTGTTATAATACCCATTGCATTCGGGCTTACTATGATCTTAAAGGCCTTGCCTCAAATTCAAATTGGCAAGGTGAAATATCTTATTCCTGCTATTATTGCTATTGTAGTATATGCAACCGGTTTATGGTGGCTAACACATATCGGGTCGGAATTAAAACCATACGAGGGGCAGCAAGTGGGCAATTTCTTAAGCGATATTCTTGGTCTGTCAAACAGAATGTTTGGTCGGATAGGCCTTATTATCTACTATGCAGCCGTTTTCTTATTGCCTCTTCTAGTTGTTTTGAATATTAGTGAGTTAAAGCAATTTTCGCGCAGGCAAAAAACTATAACTGGTATAATATTGGTTATATGTTGTATTCCACTTATTCATATGTGGAATACGCTTCCTTGTGGCAACTATGTGAATGGCATGTTCATTGGCCCGAAAACAATAAAGCATCTTACAGGATATAATGAATATGAGGTTTCCCGATTAGCACGTATCATAATATCTATAGTGTCTTTCATTTGTGCTGTTATATTGATATTGAACATTGTTATTGCGTTTAAAGACTCCAAGGCGGAAGCAACAGATGACTCAAAGCCTGAGCTTTTCTATCAGCGTATTTTTATTGTATTATGCTTATGTGGTTATTCATTCCTTGTATTTGTTTTTCAGGCTTTTTTTGATCGTTACCTGCTCTTACCTATTCCTTTGCTATTTCTACTGCTCGTCTCCAAACCGGGTATCGCAATCAATTTAAAAGGCCGAGGAATTATCGCAACATATAGTATTATTTTTCTGACAGGCTTGATGACAGTATTACAAACGCATGATTACATGGAGTGGAACCGTTCTAAGTGGAGGGCGCTCGATTATCTCACAAAGGAATGCAATATTTCTTCGCATAAAATAGATGGAGGGTATGAATTTAATGGCTGGTATAATATCCGGTCGTATGATGGAAAGGTTGGACGAAGCTGTGTATATGTTGATGATGATGAGTATATAGTTACGCATAATACGGGGTTTGAGGGATATAAGATAATTAAGCAGTTTCAGTATCAGAACTATTTTCCTTTTGAGGAAAAAACTATGTACATATTTCATAAGGAGTAGCTTTTCTTCATTTCAATTTTGGGCGTTCCCCCGAGTACTCGGGGTCGGGCTATACGCTCCAAGTCCTCGTCGTTCCTCCTGTGGGCTTTACGCTGCTATCCCTAACGCAGAAAGGCATAAATTCATACTTTTGACCTTCATAAACTTAACCTCAATCTTAGCCTTAATCTCAACTTATGATAAAACCCGAAGCAGTTACCGACAGATTTTTAAAATATGTAAAGATCGACACCCAATCAGACCCTGAATCCCCAACCATACCCTCAACGGCTAAACAAAAGAACCTGGGCAAAGTATTGGTGGAAGAATTGAAAGCCATCGGAATAAAGGATGCAGAGCTGGATGAATACGGATATATATATGCAACAGTTCCTGCAACTTCAGATAAAAAAGTGCCTGTACTTTGTTTCTGTTCACACATGGATACTTCACCTGACTGCTCCGGTGCCAATGTAAATCCGCAGATACATAAGAACTACCAGGGCGGCAACATTCAACTGCCAAACGACAAAACACAGGTGCTTACACCCAATGATCACCCTGATTTAAAGAACCAACTGGGCAACGATATTATTACTACTGACGGCACTACCTTGCTGGGTGCAGATAACAAAGCTGGCCTGGCTGAGATTATGGCTGCAGCTGAATACCTGATGCAACACCCTGAGGTGAAGCACGGAGTTATTCGCATACTGTTTACACCCGATGAAGAGATTGGCCGTGGTGTAGATAAAGTCGACATGAAAAAACTTGGCGCACAATTTGGGTATACCATGGATGGTGAATCCTTGGGGCATATTGAGGCGGAGAACTTTTCGGCCGATGCAGTGAGTATTGTTATAACTGGTGTGAGTGCACATCCGGGCTTTGCAAAAGGTAAAATGGAGAGCGCCATTAAAATAGCAAGTGCCATTGTTGACAAGCTTCCTAAAGACAAGCTCTCACCGGAATCTACCGAGGATATGGAGGGCTTTGTGCATCCTACATCAATTGGTGGAGGCATAGAACAGACTACTATTAAATTGATAATACGTGACTTTGTTACCGAAGGGTTGAAAGAGAAAGAAGATATGTTGCGCACTATTACAGAGAAGGTGTTGAAGGATTACCCGCATTCTACCTACGAGTTTAAAGTAACAGAACAGTACCGTAATATGAAGGTGGCTATTGACAAACATCCTGAAATAATTAAGTATGCCGAAGAAGCTATGAAGATGGCTGGTATTAAGCCACACATGCAGGCTATACGGGGTGGTACTGACGGATCTCGCCTCTCGTTTATGGGAATGCCTTGCCCTAATATTTTTGCCGGAGAACATGCGTTCCATGGTAAGCAGGAGTGGGTTAGCGTGCAGGATATGCAAAAGGCTGCCGAAACCATTGTAAATATTTGCAGTGTTTGGGAGAAACATTCCTGATCAATTACGAATTAAAAATTACGAATCAGGAAAATATGAAGCAGACGAATAGAACAAGGTTATTAGGTGTTGGTTTACTTTGCTTATGCGGTGTGCCATTTGTTGGTGAATTTGTTCACATACCTGAGTTCTTCAATGGCTTTTTCAGAGGCATGGGCCTGGTTTTTATTATTGCCGCAACCGTTTGGAAGAAGCCTAAAACAGAGTAATTCTTTTTATCTTATTCTTTGGGCGTTCCCCTGGCGGGTCGGGCTTTACGTTGCAAGTCCTCGCTGCGCTGTGGGCTTTCCACTGCAATCCCTAACGCGAGCTACGTGTATTTAGCCTCCCCGCATTGGGGAGGTTGGAGGGGCGCAGGGGACGGGTTACACTTTTCCATTTTGTTACCCGTCAACATATTGATAATCAATGTGAATTATTTGAAATTTTTCTGCATTTTGTTACCCGTCTTTTATATTCAGTCAGTCTGAGCTTGTCGAAGACTCTACCACAAAGCGAACAAAGAAACAGCCCACCAAGAACGCAAAGCATATTTATTCCGAACACAGAGTAAAAAAAATTAGAGTTACACAGAAGTTTCATTACAAGTATTATTTGCACTTATAATGCAAAATTACGCCTGACAATTATTGAAGAAAAGAGAAACGATGAAGGGTTTTCAACAACCCCTATTGTTTCATTGATAATAACAATAAAATACAATAAAAATTTATATAGAGTACATTACTTGTTAGCTGATGATATTTTTTATGTACGAAGCATTTAACCAATAACACTTCTTCTTTTCCATTCTGCCTGAAGGTGTTTCCATAAGGTCTTTATTATTTATTGCTTTAGGTCTTATGTGGAAAATTCGATCGTCGGATGCTTTGATGAAATGTTGATAGTCATCATTCTTTATTTTCTTCTTTGTATCCTCCCAAAACTTCTTACCGGTTTCAATATCATAGTACGGCATTGTCCAGAAAATTACTTTTTTCAACTCCAGGTCGCCGTTCTCGTTCTTTTGGAAAACAACAAAGAAGAACCGCTTAGTTATAGTATTGAACCAATAAGAATCTTCCCATGATTCATGTATGATCTCCTTGAATTTTATTTGTGCAAATGACATGCTTTCTTTTAAAGAACCGGAATTTTCAAGACGGATGGTCTTCATTATCATATCTGCTTTCTCAAACTCTTCGATCTCTTTCCCTTTTTTTACACCCATTATGGCCTTTGCAATAAGGCTGTACTTATGTTTTGCATTAGTCTCTTTTATACCTAATTCCTTAATGAGCTCTTTTTCAGTCTTGCCATAGTGTTTTGAAAAACGACGTATAACGAGGTCTTCAAAGGTTTCGCCTTGCCTGTAATCTTTAATGCTTTTTACTACAGGCTCAACATCCTCAAGATCAAGCTTCTGGTAACGTACGCTTGATTCATGAAAGGTGTAGTCGTCACCAAGGATCTTATTATAACCCTTCTGATTTATCTTGAATTTCTCTCCGGCAAAATATTTCTCAATAATGAAATTAAGATATTTAGATTTTAGGGAGAATGCTCTTTGCATCGCCATTACTGAAGAGAATGGTTGGCTGGTCAAAGATTCCCTATTTGCTCCTTTGGTGCATGCTCCAAGGTAAAGAGTATCACCCTCAGATATTTCATGCGCTTTACCTGCTTTTATTTTGGCAATGACCTTTTCCCAGTCATCCTTTATTATCTTTAAGTCCTCTACAGGAAACTCCCAAAGAGTAATGATCTTGAATAAATATTCAAGATCAATCTTTTCCGGGTCATGTAAGAAGAACATTAATAATAACAAGTGATTTTTTCTCCAGAAATTACTTGTCCTGAACTCCTGCAGGTGTTCTTTTTTGTAATCTATAATGTTAAAGACAAGCCTTTCTTTTGATACAAGGCCTCTAGTTATCTTTTTTAATGGGCTCGTCTTTAATTCAACCCCGGCTTCAACAAAATCAGGTTCTGATTTTGAATTAGGCATATATTGAAAATAAAGTTCCTCTAAGGCTTGGCCTAGCTTACCTTTCCCTTTATATGTTTGTTTTATTTCACTACCGAGAACATCGTATAAAGACTTATTGAGAAGTTTTTTAGCGTATGCCTCAATTGATTTCGGGCTTGTTTTGTCGTAAGGTAGTGGCTTTTCCATTGATCATACTTTATTTATAAGTGACCTTCCAATACCTTCAATTACCCCTACCACAAGGGCATTGCCCATAAAGAACGCTCTTTTTATATCAGAGGCACCCTCTGTGTGGTTATCGGGGAACATATTCAATCTTTCTAACTCTAGAGGAGTTAGGCGCCTCAATTTTCCTTCTTTAGTTCTTATAACATGTTTGAACCTCGAAGGGGATGCACCACCTTCACCCGTAATAATAGTTCTTGAAGGTTTATCTAAAGGGTCAGGGAACACCATAGAGCCCTCATTGTATTGATATTCAATACCGCTGGCTTTATTTATTCTTTTCTCATTTTTAGCACCCTTCAAATATAGCCACCTGTCAACTGATTTCTCGTCTATGTAATATTCTTTGGGTACTGCTCCATTCAATAATATTCTATCTCCAAGCTTTGTATAAGGCCCATCGTAATTTGGAGCCGTATCTATTGTCCATACCTGTCGATCAATTATTATACCTGAATTCTCAAACGGACTGGCTTTGCTTTTTCCTTTATTAAAATGACTTGAGATCTCTGGAAGATCTCCTTTTATCTCAAAGCTAAGTGTTATTAATTTTTTCTCTTTAGGGATGACATTAAAGGCTTCTGCAATAGTACCATCACTTAATAACCATTCAGTTGGGTTCTTGGCTTTAACAATTCTTTTATAAATAGCGGTTGACTTATGATACCCTACTAAGAAAACTCTTCTTCTTCTTTGAGGCATTCCATATTCGGCAGCATTTATAACCCGCCATTCAACTATATAACCCAGATCAGAAAGCGAAGCAAGCATTATAGCAAAGTCTCTTCCTCTTTGGCTAGCAGGAGATTTTAAAAGTCTGTCAACATTTTCAAGGAAAAGGTATTTTGGTTTTTCTTTTTTCTCATTAAGTATTCTGTGTATCTCCCACCAGAGTACTCCTTTTTTTCCTTCGATCCCTTCAGCTTGTTTTAACGTTCTTGCAACAGAATAATCTTGGCAAGGGAATCCACCAACAAGCATATCGAATTTAGGAATGTCGCTTGTTGGAACTTGAGCGATATCTCTATTCGAATGACCTTTTGAACCAAATTGTTTTACATAGATCTCAGAAGCATCCTGTCTTTTACTTCCAGGTTCCCATTGATTACTCCAAATAATCTTAAAGTTATCAGACGCTTGTTGTAAGCCTAAACGGAAACCACCTACACCAGCAAAAAGCTCAATTACCTGTATATGTTCATTCTTTTTGGTCATACTGAAATTTGGTTTCCTAATTCCTTATTTAGAAACTCAAACAAAGATTGCAGTTTTTTAGGGACTTCACACTCCCAAATTACGAAAACTTTCCAACCGTTCTTTTTTAACGATTTGATTTTCAGATTATCCCTTTTTTTATTTGCTGAAAATTTCGCTTCCCAGAATTTTATGTTGCTTTTTGGTAGCGGTAATTTACAATGTGGACACCTATGCCAAAAACATCCGTTGACAAATAGTGCTATTCTCTTCTTTGGAAAAGCTATATCTGGTCTTCCTGAGGCTTTCTTATAATTACATCTATAACCTCTTATTCCATTTGCCCAAAGCAACTTTCTTAGTATTATTTCCGGTTTCGTATTCTTTGCCTTATTAGCACTCATTACCCTAGAGGTATTTTCACTCTTTGGAATAGGAGCACGACCATCCCGAATATATGTTTTCTTAGGCATAATTATTTATACCAAAAATAGGAAGAAACCTCTTAAAATCACATAAACCCCAGTTCCAACTGAGCCACTTCGCTCATCATTTCTTTTTCCCAGGGCGGGTCAAAGGTTAGTTCAATTTTGCAATCCTTAACACCTTCTATTTCTTTTATCTTTTGTTCTACTTCAGGTGGCAAGGTTTCAGCAACAGGGCACGATGGAGATGTGAGTGTCATAATAACACGTACCTCATTAGCTTCATTTATATGAATCTCGTATATAAGGCCAAGCTCCCATATATCAACCGGTATTTCAGGGTCAAAGCAGGTTTTAAGCATATCAATTACCTTGGTTGCTAACTCTGTATTTTCGCTTTTTACTACTGCAGGCACTTTAATTTAATTAGTAATTAATAATTAGCAATTAGTAATCTCATTCTTTCCTCTATTTCTATTCAATTAGTAATTCAATTTCTTTTTCATTGTATTAATTATGGCTGTAATTATTCTCAATAATTCATTACAGTCCTCTAATATAGCTTTAGATTCTTTGGCGGAGAGATAATTCGTATCTCTTAGTATTCTTAACCAGTAATTTGTTTCACGAGCTTCTTTGTATGCAATATTTAATTTGGCAAAAAAATCTTTCTTCGATTGCCCGCCAATGCCTTCTTCTATATTAGCACCTATTGACGTGCCACTTCTTAATACTTGTTTCGATAATACGTATTCTTTCTTCTCTTCGGTCAAATAACGGTACAGGTTTACAATCCTTAATGCAAAGGCGTAACTTTTCTGTTGTACTATATTGTCCGTTTTCATTACTAGTTATCCGTGAAGTGTTTATTTTATTTTGTACTCATGATTACTAATTGCTAATTATTAATTACTAATTGACCTACCTCCCTGCAATAAGGTGGGCTTTCGCATCTAACCGTATTTGATTGATCATAGCCACAAGTCCATTTGCACGAGTGGGAGAGAGGTGCTCCTGCAAACCGATCTTATCAATAAATTCTAATTTGCTTTGCATTATCTCTTCCGGCGTGTGGCCTGAAAGTACACTAATTACCATAGCCACAAGTCCCTTGGTTATCATCGCATCGCTATCTGCTGTGAAGAAAATGCGTCCGTCTTTCATTTCCGAATGCAGCCAAACCTTGCTCTGGCATCCTTTAATGGTATGATTCTCGTCTTTGTATTTCTCATCTATCATCGGCACATCTTTTCCCAGGTCTATGATGTACTCATACTTCCCCATCCAGTCCTCAAAGACTGCAAAATCTTCAATCAATCTTTTTTCTGCCTCTTCAATGCTCATCACTTCTTTAATATCTCAATAGCTTTTTTCAATGCAATTATAAAAACATCAATTTCTTCAATGGTATTATAGAAAGAGAACGATGCGCGTACTGTGCCCGGTATACAATATAAGTCCATTATAGGCTGTGTGCAATGGTGCCCTGTGCGTACTGCAATTCCCTGTTGGTCGAGCATTACACCAATGTCATACGGATGCAGGCCATCAATATTAAATGCCACAATAGCCGATTTATCTTTTGCCTGACCTACAAATTTTATACCCGGAATTGCACTCAGCTTTTCAGTTGTATATGCCAGCAATTTATTTTCCTGCTTTGCAATGGCATCAAAACCCAGTTTATTCATATAATCTATTGCAGTGGCCAGTACTATTGATCCTTCAATATTTGGTGTGCCTGCTTCAAAGCGTAATGGTGGCTCCTGGTAGGTGCTCTTATCAAGGTGTACTTCTTTTATCATTTCACCACCGCCCTGGTAAGGAGGCATTTGTTTCAACCACTTTTCTTTACCATATAATATGCCAATACCTGTTGGTCCGTATACTTTGTGTCCCGAAAAACAATAAAAATCAACATCAAGTTTTTTTACATCAACCTTCATGTGTGGCATTGCCTGTGCGCCATCTAATAATACTGGAATATTTTTAGCATGCGCCAGTGAAATAATTTCTTCAACGGGGTTAATAGTGCCCAATGAATTTGAAACATGATTTACCGCTACCAGTTTCGTTTTTGCAGAGAGCAGTTTTTTATACTCATCCATATTCAACTCGCCCGATTCAGTAATAGAAATATATTTCAATACTGCTTTCTTACGTTCGCAAAGTAATTGCCATGGCACAATATTGGAGTGGTGTTCCATTTGCGATATAATAATTTCATCACCTTCTTTTACAAATGCCTCGCCATAACTGAATGCAACAAGATTAATTGCTTCGGTAGTGCCACGTGTATAAATAACTTCATCAACGTTGGCGTTCAAATGGGTTGCAATTGTTTTTCTCGCTGCTTCAAACTGGTCAGTAGCCAAACTGCTTAAATGATGTACTCCACGGTGTACATTGCTGTTCACCGTTTCGTAATATGTTGAAATGGCCTTAATTACAGCTAATGGTTTTTGCGATGAAGCGGCATTATCGAAATAGATCAATGGCCTGCCATGTACCTTTACTGAAAGAATAGGAAATTCCCTGCGGATGCTTTCTACATCAAACTCCGTATGGCTTGCCTTGGTTTTCAGGGTTGTATCCATAATGCAAATTTAAGCAATATGGTCGTGTATCCTTTCTTCTAAATACAGGCGGAAAGCTTCGTCTTTTACGGTATCGCTCACCTCTTTTGCAAATGCGCCTAAAAGCACTTTACGTGCAAGGGTTTCATTAAGGCCCCTCGTTCTTAAATAGAAAAGAGCAGTTTCATCTAAGCGGCCGGTGGTAGTTCCGTGCGAACATTTCACATCGTCGGCATAAATCTCTAACTGCGGTTTTGTGTTCATCGATGCATTATCGCCAAGTAATATATTCTTGTTCGATTGGTATGCATTTGTTTTTTGTGCGTCCTGCTTTACAAATATCTTTCCATTGAATACACCTGTACCGCCATCGGCTATAACGCCTTTATATAATTCGTTGCTGAAACAATTAGGCACATTATGTTCTACCAAAGAATGGTTATCAATATGCTGTCCGTCTTTCACTACAAAAAGTCCGTGCATGTGTATCTCGGCATTTTCTCCGTTAATAGATACATTCAGGTCGTTGCGTACCATAGCGCCATCGAGGCTAACTACTACGCTGTTGAACTTACCTGCAGTTCCCACCGACACCTGGTGAATATTGCTCCTGCCCGCAAGTGTTTCTTCTTCCTGAATAATGTAGTTATTTAAAGTGGCCTCTTTTCCAACTTCTACTTCGGTAAAGAGATTGGTAAATACTTTTTCTTCAAGCCCGAATGAATGGAATGATTCTATCAGGGTAAGATTTGCTCCTTCTTCAACCTGAATTACGTTACGTGGATTATAAAGTACTTTGTTAAGTCCCGTGCTTACATTTAACAGATGTATAGGAACAGTACAGTGGAAACCTTCAGGAACATGAATAAAGAGGCCATCCTGTGCCAGGGCCGTATTAAGCGTAGCCATAGGGTTTCCCTTACCTTCTGATATGCCGGCAACTTTACTCTCTTTTATAGCGGTAAATAAATTCCTTAATGTTATCTCCTTCGGCAGTTTCTCTAATAGAGAAAGTTCTTTTACAAATCTTCCATTAATAATCACTAAAGTTATATAATCGCCAATAAGCAGACGGCTTATATTGCTTTTTTTCAACATTGGCACTTCTCCCTTAAGTAAGAATTCATCGTTAAGGTAAAGGCGTATGTTGGTGTATTTATAATCTTCTACTTTTTTATCGGGTATGCCGCGGCTGGCAAAATCCTGTATGGCTTTTTCCTGTACTTCTTTAACAGAAGGATTTGCAGCACCCAACCGGTTGGCGGTTGTTGCTTCAAATGCTGTGGTCCACTTTGTTGTTGAAACCTCTTTCTTAACTGCTACTGCGCTCATTATGCAATCATTTCAGGAAACTCTTTCTTAATCCAGTCGTAGCCTTTTTCTTCCAGTTCAAGCGCCAGTTCTTTCTTGCCCGATTTCACAATTCTGCCATCATACAGCACATGTACAAAATCAGGAACGATATAATCTAATAATCTTTGGTAGTGCGTAATTACAAGGAATGCATTTTCTTTGGTGCGGAGTTTATTTACACCTTCTGCAACAATTCGTAACGCATCAATATCAAGCCCTGAGTCAGTTTCGTCAAGCACGGCTAATTTTGGTTCAAGCATTGCCATCTGAAAAATCTCGTTGCGTTTCTTTTCGCCACCAGAAAAACCTTCGTTTACTGAACGACCTGTTAGGTTGGTATCTATCTGAACCAATTTTTGTTTTTCTTTCAGCATAGCCAGGAAATCTTTTGCTTCCATTGGTTCTAAACCACGGTATGCACGTATTTCGCTAACGGCTGTCTTTAAGAAGTTGATGGTTGTTACACCCGGTATTTCAATAGGGTATTGGAATGCAAGGAAGACACCTTCTTTTGCTCTTTCATCAGGTGAAAGTTCTGAAATGTCTTTTCCGTTGAACAGTATAGAACCGCCTGTTACTTCATATTCTTCTTTACCTGCAATAACCGAAGCCAATGTGCTTTTACCGGCTCCGTTCGGGCCCATAATAGCATGTACTTCGCCTTTGTTTACCGTCAGGTTCAATCCCTTCAGGATCTCTTTCCCTTCAACCGATACTTCTAAATTCTTTATCTCGAGCATGTTCTTTCGATTCTTAATTTTTAATTCTCAATTCTTAATTAATTAACCAACGCTTCCTTCTAAACTTACTGCAAGCAGTTTTTGTGCTTCTACCGCAAACTCCATTGGCAGTTTATTCAGTACCTCTCTGCAATAGCCATTTACAATTAAGCCAATTGCTTTTTCAGTATCAATACCACGTTGATTGCAGTAAAATATCTGGTCCTCGCCAATCTTCGATGTAGTCGCTTCATGCTCAACTATTGCAGATTTGTCATGTATTTCTATATAAGGGAAGGTATGTGCTCCGCAACGGTCACCCATTAAAAGTGAATCGCACTGCGAAAAATTACGCGCCTTGCTTGCGCCTTTATTTATGCGTACCAATCCCCTGTAACTATTATTGCTCTTACCGGCCGATATACCTTTCGATACAATAGTGCTTTTGGTGTTTTTACCAATGTGCGTCATTTTGGTACCGGTATCGGCTTGCTGCATATTGTTGGTTACAGCAATTGAATAAAATTCTCCAACTGAATTATCTCCTTTCAGAATTACCGAAGGATATTTCCATGTAATAGCAGAGCCTGTTTCTACCTGCGTCCATGAAATTTTTGAATTGTTACCTAAGCAAATTCCACGTTTGGTAACAAAGTTGTATATACCGCCCTTGCCTTCTTTATCGCCCGGGTACCAGTTCTGCACGGTTGAATATTTTACCTCGGCATCTTTATGCGCAACAATCTCTACTACTGCAGCGTGCAATTGATTTTCATCGCGCATAGGTGCTGTGCAACCCTCTAAATAACTTACGTATGAACCTTCATCAGCTACAATCAGTGTACGTTCAAACTGGCCTGTACCGGCAGAATTGATCCGGAAATAGGTTGATAATTCCATTGGGCAACGAACGCCTTTTGGTATGTAGCAGAATGAACCATCACTGAAAACAGCAGAGTTCAATGCAGCAAAATAATTATCGCCAACAGGTACAACTGAGCCAACATATTTCTTAACCAGGTCAGGATGTTCCTTAACAGCTTCACTGAAAGAGCAGAAAATAATTCCAAGCTCGCCGAGTTTTTCTTTGAAAGTGGTCTTTACCGAAACACTATCTATTACTGCATCAACAGCTACGCCGCTTAAGCGCATTTGTTCCTGCAGTGATATTCCAAGCTTATCGAATGTGCGCAATAATTCCGGATCAACTTCATCAAGGCTATTCAATACTTTCTGCTTTTTAGGTGCAGCGTAATAGCTAATGGCCTGGTAATTAATATCAGGATATTTTAAGTGTGCCCAATGTGGTTCCTTTAATGTAAGCCAGTGCTTATATGCCTTTAGCCTCCATTCCAGCATCCATTCGGGCTCCTCTTTTTTAGCCGAAATAAAACGAACTACGTCCTCATTCAGTCCGGGCGGAGCTATTTCAGTATCAATATCGCTGGTAAAGCCATACTTGTAGTCGCTCGACGTAACTTCTTCCAATATTTTATCAGAACCGGCCATTGTATCAGGTTAGTTTAATTGAATTATGTTTAAGCAATTAACTTAAACAGCAAAGCTGTCGCCACAGCTACAGGTGCGGTTGGCATTAGGGTTATTAAATGAGAACCCTTTTCCATTAAGTCCTCCGCTATAGTCAAGTTCAGTACCTACCAGGTATAAAAAGCTTTTCTTGTCAACCACTATCTTAACTCCTTTGTCTTCAAATACTTTATCTTCCGGTTTAAGCTGGGTATCAAATAACATTTTATATGAAAGGCCTGAACATCCTCCGCTTTCTACGCCTACACGTACAAAACTTTCAGTAGGGGCTTTTTCCTCTTGCATGAGGACCGCCAACTTCTCTTTTGCATTTTCCGATATAGTTATCATGTTGTGCTCATATTTAATTAAGCCTACAAATATACGCATTTTGCGGGACTTAGAGTGTGATTTGAGTTGCTATTCCTGATAAAACTGATAGTTAATTAAAATATTGATTATCAATATGTTTTGTATGTTTCACAACAAGCCATATGCTTAGTCTAAAGATTAAAAACATATTTTTGTTCCTTATACCCACCAATATGAAGCTAGATATTAAGCAGATACCCAGGCAAAGGTTAATTGCATTATGTATCCTTTTTGGCCTTTTTATCTACGCATTAATTATCCTCGTGCTTTCAGATGGTTCTTACGATACGGGAGATGGAGTGACACACTATCTTATTTCACGATATTCATGGAAACACCCCTTATTTCTGCTCGATGAATGGGGCAAGCCGCTTTTTACCATGATCTCTTCCCCTTTCTCGCAGTTTGGAATGAAGGGCATAGAGTTCTTTAATATTCTTTGTTCGCTAACTGCATCGTACCTGGCATATAGAATTGCAGAAAAACTAAACATTCCTTTTCCATACCTTGCCATAGTACTTACTTTTTCGGCGCCTGTTTTTTTTGGGGTCATCTATTCCGGCCTTACAGAACCCTTATTTGCGTTAATGGTTATTTGGTCTGTTTGGTTGGTAATGAATGAGAAGTATTACCTGAGTGCAATTGTGTTTTCGTTTTTTCCGTTTGTAAGAGCCGATTATATTTATCTGTTTCCTGTATTTACCTTTTACTATGTGTTAAAGAAAAAATACCTGGCTAATTTTTTGCTTCCTGTAGGAACCATTATCATCACTTTACTTGGTTATTTCCATTACAGGAATTTGCACTGGCTTATTGATCAAAACCCTTATTCAATAGGAACACAGGCCTACGGTACCCTAAAGGGAGATATGTTCAGTTACATTGGTAATGGACTTGAAATTACAGGAAAAGCGTTTGAAATACTTATAGCGATTGGACTGCTATGGTATGCGGGAGGAGAGTATTTCAAAAAGTACAGTAGAGCTTTATCAGAAGCCGATTATCACCTGGAAGAAATAATGCTCATTTTCGGCGGTTTCCTTGGGATTCTATTGGGGCAGACCTTAGTGTGGGCAACCGGAATATGCCAAACCCTTGGCCCGACAAGATATATGGTGCCACTCATACCTCTGGCATCAATAATTGCCTTGCGTGGGTTACAGCTCGTTACTATTTTGTTAGATAAAATAAAAATGCATTGGTTAAATGGAATAATTGCAATTGGTTTCGGTGTTGCAGTTTTATATGCTCCTTATACGCTGTGGTATAAAATCCCTTACAGGCTGGGTGCCGAAGATGCAGTTATAAAAAAAGCAGCCGATTGGTTAAAGCAATCTCCCGATGCCGGTAAAAAGGTATTTTACATTGCACCTTATATTACAGTTGCTCTTGACATTGACCCGAACGATACCTCGAAGAATGGTATGTTTTTTAATATGGACCCTCAACGACCTGACCTGAACATGCCGCAAGGAAGCGTTATGATGTGGGATAGCCACTATGGACCCAATGAAGGAAGGATAAAGCTTGATACACTATTGAAGAACCCTAATTTGGTTTTACTGAAAAAGTTTGACCCTGATGAGAAATTTACCGTAATAGGAGGTCTCGATTACGGTATTTGGGTGTTTCAGCGGAAATAGTAGACAAAAAAGCCCTTCCAGAGAAGTTCCGTGTTTTGTACTTGTTTTACTAAAACGTTTTAGTATATTTGAAAAAGATAGCTTGTCTTAAAGTTTTTTATTATTTGTGTTTAGTTCTTAACAAAATATATACTTTTGAGTTACAAAATAGAGCAGTACGTACCATTTTTTATCGATTTAGGTCGTTACCACCGCTTTGAACATATTATAAGTTTATGTAAAAAATGAAAAGAGCATCACTAAAAGACATTGCGGAAGCGCTAAATGTTTCTAAAACCCTGGTCTCATTAGTACTGAATAACAAGGCAAACGAATGGGGAATAAGCGAAGAAACCCAGAAGAAGGTTCGTAAAAAAGCCGAAGAACTTAACTACTACCCCAACCAAATGGCAAGGGGCTTACGTACCGGAAAATCCAACATTATAGGATTGGTGGTGGCAGATATTTCAAACCCTTTTTACGCAAAGATCTCTCGTACTATAGAACATGAAGTAACTCAATTGGGTTACCATCTATTGGTTTGTAGTTCAGATGAAGTAGAAGAAAAGGAAACCAAACTTATAGAGTTATTACGTGACAGGCAACGTGTAGAAGGTTTGATTATAGCTACCACGCAGCAAAATGCAGAACAATTTAACCATCTAAAGAAACAACAGTACCCACTGGTGCTTATTGATCGTAAGCTGCCTGGCTTCGGATGTAGTTACGTTGGTGTAGATAATAATAAGGGTGCATACCAAATGGTTGAACACCTTATTAAAATGGGTATGAAAAAAATTGGTGTGGTAAATGTTACTCCTTCACACTTAAGCTCATTGAACGAACGTGTAGAAGGCTATAAGGAAGCTTTGAAAAAAAACGGAATAAAGTTTAACCCGGAATGGATACAATCTGTTTCGTATAATGATATTGGTAACACAACAGCGCAGGCAGTAGAAAAACTACTTAGTTCATCGGTAGGTGTTGATGCTATTTTTACCATCAACAATTATGTTGCTATTAATTGCCTGCAGGCAACGCATAAATTGAAAAAACGCATTCCTGAAGATGTTGCAATTGTTTGTTTCGATGACCTCGATGCATTTAATTTTTCTCATCCTCCACTAACTACAGTGGCTCAGCCACTTGAACAGATTGCTGAAGAAGCAGTACGACTATTAATGAAGCAAATTGATGGTAAGAAATTTTTAGTGGCAGAAAAAATATTACCTACCAAGCTCGTTATCCGTGAATCATGCGGTGGCCTTTTGAAAAGAGCATAAAATTCTATTAAAGTGTTGATAAATAGGGAATAGTTAAAATTCCCTATTTTTGTTTGTATGTCCAAAAGCATTCTGAAAAAAGACAATCCTACTATTATAATCAGCCGTACTGATAATATAGGAGATGTTGTGCTTACACTACCGCTTACAAAATATATCAGGCTGAAATACCCTAAGGCTAAGATCCTGTTTTTAGCAAAAAGTTATTTAAAACCACTTATAGAATCGTGTGAAAATATTGACGGGTTCCTTGAGCTGGAGGGAATTTCGACCTTGCCGGAGACATTCATGCAAATAGATTTTTTTAAAACATTGAAGGCAGACGTTATCATTCATGTTTTCCCGAATATTGAAATGGGTTTATTGGCCCGTAAGGCTGGCATACCATATAGAATAGGTACAAGCCATCGTTCGTATCATTGGTTGTATTGTAATAAACTGGTTAACTTTTCAAGAAAAAGATCATCCTTGCACGAAGCTCAGCTGAACTTTAAACTGCTTGCTCCATTGGGAATTGGCATACCTGAACTTTCTGAACTGAGAACCGCATTCGGACTTACTCATATTCCTGAATTGAAAGAAGAGAATGTGTTGGATAAGAACCGCTTCAACCTTATAATTCATCCTAAATCAAGGGGTAGTGGCAGGGAATGGGATTGGGAACATTATAATAAGCTGGTTGAAATATTGCCTAAGGAAAAATTTAAACTGTTTGTTACCGGAACAGAAGAGGAAGGTGAAGTAATACGTGAAAAACTATTGAAGAATCACCCTGAAGTAACAGATATGACCGGCAAGCAGGATTTTACCCAACTGCTTGCTTTTATTTCCAAGGCAGATGGATTGGTTGCATCCGGTACCGGCCCTTTGCATTTAGCTGCAGCTATGGGCAGAAGGGCTATCGGCTTATTTCCGCCAATGAAACCAATACATCCTGGCAGGTGGGCGCCTTTAGGGTCGAATGCATCATTCCTTGTGCTCGATAAAAAATGTATTGACTGCAAAAAAGGCGGTGCCTGTGCCTGTATAAATTCAATTACCGCAGAACAGGTAAAAGAGCTTTTGTTAAGGTAAGTTTATCGTACCTTTGTATTGTATGATTCCACGCGAAACAATAGATAGAATTTTTACGACTGCCCGTGTAGAAGAGGTAGTTGGCGATTTCGTTAATTTGAAAAAACGCGGAACGAACTATATGGGCCTGTGCCCTTTTCACAACGAAAAAACACCTTCATTTACTGTATCTCCGGCAAAGGGTATTTACAAATGCTTTGGTTGCGGACAAGGTGGCAATGTGGTGAACTTTGTGATGGAGCATGAAAAAATGGATTACGTAAACGCACTGAAGTATTTAGCCCGGAAATATAAAATAGAAATAGTTGAAGAGGAACGAACCGATGCGCAACAGCAACAGGATAATGAGCGCGAAAGCCTTATGGTTGTTTGTTCGTTTGCACAGAAATTCTTCAGCGAACAATTGCAAACTGAAACCGGTAAAGCAATAGGCTTAAGCTATTTAGAGGAACGAGGCTTCAGCCCGAAAACTATTGAAACATTTCAGTTAGGTTATTCGCCCGAGAATTCAAAAGCATTTTTGAATGCCGCATTGCAGGCAGGGTATAAATTAAAGTACCTGATACAGGCTGGCCTTGTACGCAGTAATAATGAAGAAGAGAATTCTGGACAAAAAGAAGCGGATCCTGATCACTGTTACGACCGTTTTGCAAGCCGTGTAATGTTCCCGGTACACAATCCAAGCGGGCGTGTTATAGCTTTTGGCGGACGCACATTACGTAAGGACAAAAATGTTGCCAAGTATGTCAACTCTCCTGAAACAATTTTGTACCATAAAAGCGATGTATTATATGGATTGAATGTTGCACGTAAGGCCATTACTGCTGAAGATATGTGTCTTCTGGTAGAAGGCTATGCCGATGTTATTTCCATGTACCAATCAGGAATAGAGAATGTGGTTGCATCTTCGGGCACGTCACTTACGGTTGAGCAAATAAGGTTGATACGAAGGTATACGCCTAACCTGACTATATTATATGATGGTGATGCGGCAGGTGTAAAAGCCAGTGAGCGTGGATTTAATATTGCACTCAGGGAGGGAATGAATGTGAAAATTGTCACCCTTCCTGCAGAAGATGACCCTGATACATTTGCGCGCAAACATTCATTGGAAGAACTAAAGCAATACCTGCAAACCAAAGCAATTGATTTTATAGTATTTAAAACCCGTGCTATGAGCGAAGAAGCCATGCACGACCCTATAAAGAAATCGCAACTTATTAAGGAAATAGTTTCAACAATTGCCGTAATTCCTGAACGTATTACCCGTTCTGTTTATGTAAAAGAGTGTAGCAGGTTAATGGAATTGGAAGAAGATGTATTGTGGAGCGAAATGAAAGTAATACGCCGGCAGGTTATTGATGAAAATGGAAGCAGAACACAAGCGCAAAACAATAATACTGTAAAGCAACCCCTTGTAGAAAATGGCAATTACGACCTGTTTTCTTCAGTACCACAGGAGAAAGAAGTGCTGCGGGTTTTAATAAAATATGGAGACAGGGATGCCACTTTTTTGGGTGAAAGCGAAGATGGTGAAGAGCCTGAAAAGATTGTAATGAAGGTTGCAGATTTCATTATTCAGAGTATGCGTGAAGATGATTTTGCTTTTGAAAGTGCTGTATGTGACAGGATGTACCAGGAGTATTGTGCTTTTTTTGATAAGCAATTACCGATAAATGAGGACTATTATCTACGTCATGAAGACCAGGAGATAGGCCAAATGGCTATGACACTACTTACTGATCTGTATACTGCAAGTAACTGGGAACGCAGAAGCATTGGAATCAAGAATGAAGCGGATGACTTAGGCAGGACAACGGAGAAAGCAGTATATGCTTTAAAGAGCCGCAAGATAGAGATAATGATCCGTGATGTTTCTGAAAATATAAAACGCCCGCTCAATGATGATGAGCTTATGGGTATGATGGAGCGTAAACGCAGGCTTGATAGTGCTAAACGTATGTTCAAAAACAAGTTGGGCAGAGTAATGTAATATGACGAACACCAACTCATCGTTTCTTAAATGGTTCTTATTTGTTCTGCTGGCACTTATATGGGGTAGCTCTTTCATATTAATGAAACGGGGGCTTGAAGCATTTACTCCGCCGCAGGTTGCAGCCATACGCATGGTGGTTTCCTTTTTGTTTCTATTCCCATTTGTAATTGGCCATGTTAAACAAATACCACGCGATAAGTGGATATTTATAATCATAGCAGGTATTTTAGGCAATGGCATTCCTGCTTTTTTATTTACCAAAGCTGAAACAGGCCTTTCCAGTTCCATTGCTGGTATTCTGAATTCACTTACAACGGTCTTTGCACTTATAACCGGTGTGCTATTTTTCAATATGAAAACCACAACTATAAAGGTTGCAGGTGTTTTTCTGGGATTAGCAGGCGCTGTGCTAACAGTGCTTTACAATGCTAAAGGCGGAATAGAAGGAAATTACTACTATGGTATTTATATAATAGTAGCATGCATTTGCTATGCATTTAATGTAAATATCATAAAGACCTATTTAGGTCCGATAAACAGTGTTCAACTATCGGGTTTTGCCTTATTCGGGGTTGGGCCGCTTACGGCTGCTTATTTATTTTCAACTGATTTTGTAACACGCATTTCTTCAGGTAACCATGCCCTGATAAGTTTCTTTTATATTGTGCTGCTAGGGGTTTTCGGAACAGGTGTATCGCAAATAATGTTCAATAAATTACTTAAAACGTCAAGTGTTTTATTTACTGCATCTATTACTTACTTTATCCCTATAGTAGCCATTCTGTGGGGCGTGCTCGATGGGGAAAGCCTTGGCTGGGTTCAAATACTCGGTTTCGTAATAGTAATTACGGGAGTATTCCTGATAAATAAACGGAAATCGTAAAGGCCCTTAAACAGTAAGCACTTCCTGCTCTTTCTTTTCAGAATGTTTATCTGCTTGCTCAATAAAAGTATTGGTAAGTGCCTGGGTTTTTTCTTCACCTTCTTTAATTTCATCTTCAGGTACACCTTCTTTTAATAAAGCTTTAATGGCCTCATTTGTATCTCTTCTCAGGTTACGTATAGATACTTTACAATTTTCAGCTTCTGCCTTTACCTTCTTCACCATTTCTTTCCTTCTCTCTTCAGTCAACGGAGGTATAGAAAGACGGATTATTTTGCCATCGTTTTGCGGGGTAATACCCAAATTGGCTGCCTGTAACGCTTTTTCTATAGCTTCAAGCATTCCACCTTCCCAGGGCTGTATAACAAGTGTACGAGCATCAGCAGAGTTAATATTTGCCGTATGACGAAGAGGAGTACGGTTACCATAATAGTCAACCATAATGTTTTCAAGCATCATTGGGTTTGCCCTACCGGCGCGTATTTTTGCCAATTCATTTTCCAAATGCCCTATAGCTTTCTGCATTTGCTCTTTTGCATCTTCCAGTATTAATTGCAATTCTTCGTTCATATTTCTAAAGACTTAATTATTATTGCAAATGTAAAAAAATAGAGATTATATTTGTCACCTTACTAAAAAACAAGTTTTATGAATTTTCCTGAAGATGTAAAGTATACTAAGGATCACGAATGGATTCGCATAAATGGCAACGAAGCTCATATTGGTATTACCGAGTTTGCACAAGGCGAATTAGGCGATATAGTGTTTGTGGATATTAATACAGTTGGTCAGGAAATTAAACACGGCGATCTTTTCGGAACAATTGAAGCGGTTAAAACGGTTTCTGATCTTTTTATGCCGGTTTCAGGTAAGGTACTTGAGGTTAATCCGAAATTAGAAGCTAACCCTGAATTAGTGAATAAAGATCCATATGGCGATGGCTGGATGGTAAAGGTATCTGTGCAAAATACCTCTGAACTGACTTCTCTTCTTTCTGCTGCTGATTACAAAAAAGAAATAGGCCAATAGAAATTGGCACACCCTCTGCCTACATACATAGGTATTTATTCGTAGTCCTTTATGTTTTCAAATTAAAGTGACTGAATAGCAAATAATAGCTGGATTTTGTATTAAATGAAAAGCAATGTTATGTTAAATTAGCTGTTTTTGGCGACTAATTTTTCTGATTTATTGATATATATCAGTTTTAGAGTGAGCTAAAAAGCATTATTTTTGCATACGAGGAAATAAGCTGGTTGTCTGTATATACAGACTCAATTATTTTAAGATGTTACGTATTTATACTTAGTTGAAAACTAAACGACATAATTAATTTTTTTTGCATGAGAACAACAACACTAGTAAGAGGAATGAAAATAGGCTTGCTGTTTATAGCGGGTATTTTATTTTCAACAAACAAAGTATCGGCCAATGGCCTGACTATAGGTACACCTGTAGTAACGCAGA
>DATHNG010000112.1:0-11061 GCA_035486275.1 Bacteroidia bacterium | reverse complement strand
GTTAACTTACGGCGAAACTCGCGTTAGGGATTGCAGTGGAAACCCCACAGCCGACCTAAGGAGGCGAGGAGTTGTAACGTAAAGCCCGACCCGTAGGGGAACGCCCAGAAAAGTCTTAAAAGCCCACGTACATTCGCAATTTCTCAGTATTATTGCACTAAATAATACGTAAACAATGGCAAAATCGGCCCTTATAACAGGCGTAACCGGACAAGACGGAGCATATTTAGCAGAGCTATTATTAAAGAAAGGCTATATAGTGCATGGCATTAAGCGCCGCAGTTCAATGTTCAATACCCATCGTATCGACCATCTGTATAGGGATGTTCACGAAGGGAAAACCAACTTCTTCCTTCATTATGGCGACCTGACCGACTCCACCAACCTGATACGTATTGTACAGGAGACCCAACCCGACGAAATATATAACCTTGCTGCACAATCGCATGTAAAGGTTTCGTTTGAAACACCTGAGTATACAGCCAATGCTGACGCACTTGGAACATTACGTTTACTGGAAGCAATTAGGATATTAAAAAGAGAAAGTAAGAGCAGGTTCTACCAGGCATCTACTTCTGAATTATATGGGTATGCCCAGGAAATTCCGCAAAAGGAAACCACACCTTTCTACCCGCGCAGCCCTTATGGTGTAGCGAAGCTGTATGCATATTGGATTGTAAGAAACTACCGCGAAGCGTATAATATGTTTGCCTGCAATGGTATTTTATTTAACCACGAAAGCCCTATACGTGGCGAAACATTTGTAACACGTAAAATTACACGTGCCGCTGCCAAGGTTAAGCTGGGTCTGCAAAAGAATCTGTTTTTAGGTAACCTTGATGCTGAAAGGGATTGGGGCCATGCCAAAGATTATGTTGAAGGTATGTGGATGATGATGCAACAAGATGTATCGGATGATTTTGTATTAGCTACCGGAAAAAAAATATCAGTACGCAGGTTTGTGGAGCTGGCTTTTAACGAAGTGGGTATTACCATGGAGTGGAAAGGAAAAGGGAAGGATGAGAAAGGCATTAATAAAGCTACCGGAGAGGTTATTGTAGAAATTGACCCCCGCTATTTCCGCCCTACCGAAGTTGACCTGTTGATAGGTGATGCTTCGAAGGCAAGAAAGAAATTGGGTTGGACACCTAAACTGACTATTGAAGACCTGGTAAAGGAAATGGTAGCAAGCGATTTGAAATTATTTGAAAAAGATAAGTACCTGCTTGAAGGTGGCCACGATGTGTTGAAATTCAATGAATAGAGTTTGACCGGATGGAAAAGAGCGCTAAAATATATGTGGCAGGCCATAGAGGAATGGTGGGCTCTGCCATTATCCGCAAACTAAAACAACAGGGCTATACCAATATACTTACAATAGGTTCTAAAGAACTTGACCTGAGGAAGCAGGAAGATGTTTCCTTGTTCTTTGCAAACGAAAAACCTGATTATGTATTTCTGGCTGCTGCTAAAGTGGGTGGCATATATGCTAATAACACTTATCGTGCAGAGTTCCTATATGATAATTTAATGATAGAAGCGAACATCATTCATGCTTCTTATGTGAATAAGGTTAAGAAATTAATGTTCCTGGGTTCATCGTGCATCTACCCTAAAATGGCGCCACAGCCGCTGAAGGAGTCTTACTTGCTGACCGGCCTGTTGGAATACACCAACGAACCATACGCAATTGCTAAAATTGCCGGCATTAAATTATGTGAGTCATACAGGTTGCAGTATGGTTGTAATTTTATATCGGTTATGCCAACCAATTTATATGGCCCTAACGATAATTACGACCTGAATAATTCGCATGTACTTCCGGCTTTGTTACGCAAATTCCATTCTGCTAAAATTGATGGGCACCCGACAGTAACCGTTTGGGGTTCGGGTTCTCCTTTACGTGAGTTTTTGCATGTAGATGACCTTGCCGAAGCGTGTATGTTTCTGATGGAGAACTATAACGAAGCCGAATTGGTAAATATTGGCACGGGTACAGACATATCTATAAAAGACCTTGCCCTGCTTATAAAAAAGATAAGCGGGTACCAGGGTAAACTTGAGTTTGATTCTTCGAAGCCCGATGGCACACCACGTAAGCTGATGGATGTAACCAAATTACATAACCTTGGCTGGAAACATAAAATAAGCCTTGAGGCCGGTATTGAAATGGTATACAAGGATGTGGAACAAATGGTATTTGCATAGCCTGGGCCTGTAATTATTCACGATTCTTTAAGAAATTGATAATCATAGCGCGTATTGCACAAAAAAACACGCATTTAGTTGTGATTTGAAAAGAATCATTCCTATATTTGTTTAAGAAGAATTTAAGTGCTCCTTATAAACCCTGTTACAAATAAGATCTCAAACTAAAACGTTTAACATGAAAAAAATAATTACACTATTTGCTGTGTCTTTAATTGCTGCCGGTTCTCTATTTGCCGGAACTGTAACCGTAAATGTGGCCAAAACAGTTGCAGCCAGCTTTTACGGGCAAACATTTAATAAAACTGCAAATACAATAAGCCTTGCTTATACTGAACATGATGCATCGGGAGAAGTATCTTATTACGTGTTTAATATTAACGATCAGGACGGATTTGTAATTGTATCGGCAGAGGATGCAGGCCACCCTATAATAGGCTGCTCTAACACGGGTGCCTATTCTATACCTGAAGCAAGTAGCAATATGAATTACTGGATGAAAAAACGTAATGCAGAAATTGCTGCTATTCGTTCAAACCATGCTTCAGCAACAAATGAAATTACTGATGAATGGACATCGTACCAAAATAATATTGTGCCAAATGCGTTGAAAAAACCTCAATCTCATAAGACGAATAGCCTGTTCCCATCAAATAGCACGTTTCTTATGAAAAGTACATACGACCAGGAGTCACCATATTGGGATGACTGCCCTGGTACAGGTTCAAATAAAGCGGTTACAGGTTGTGTTGCAACAACCATGACACAAATAATGAGATACTGGCAATATCCTGCTACCGGTCAGGGTTCAAGCAGCTATAATGCAGGTGGTTCCTATGGAACGCTTAAAGCTAAATACAACCACCCTTACGGTTGGGCTTCAATGGCATTAACCAGCCCTCCTTCAACCGATACAACCCTGGCAAGGGCAATGTCTGATGCAGGTATAAGTGTTGAAATGAGTTATAGCCCTAGCGGAAGCGGAGCCTATGTTATTACCTTAGATGACCCTCAGGCATGCGCGCAGCTATCATATTCAAAATATTTTAAGTACTCTACAAAGATCATGCATGGTGTATATGAATTCAGCGATACCGTTGCATGGCAAGACACACTTGAACACGACCTTGATTGCAGCAGACCAATAGAATACGTGGGTAGTGATCCTAGTGAAGGCGGTCATACATGGGTATGCGATGGATATAATTCAATTAACTTTTTTCACATGAACTGGGGATGGAGCGGAATGGATAATGGTTGGTATAGTATTAATAACCTGAACCCTAATACCCTGAACTTTAGCCAGGAGATAGAAGCATTAATCGGAATAATGCCGCCTGCCGTAACAGCAGCTCCTGCAGCACATTTCACAGCATCTTCTAAAACGGCGTGTACAAATAATGTAGTTCAGTATTACGACACTTCTTCAAATCAGCCAACAAGCTGGAGCTGGACTTTTACAGGCGGATCACCTGCAACATCTACATTACAGAACCCGACTGTTAGTTATTCAACTGCCGGAGTATACCCTGTAAAATTGGTTGTGTCGAATGGTTTCGGATCGGACTCAATAACGGCTTCAAGCTATATTACAGCAGTAGCTGCACCAGTCACCCCAACAATTACAAGAGTTTGGGATACTTTGATATGCAACCCTTCAAATTGTTCTTCGTACGTATGGACAAGAAATAATGTAGTTATAGCAGGAGCAACAACCTACAAGCTTCTTATGACCAGCAATGGTGTTTACAAGGTTACCGGCATTGATAATACCACCGGCTGCTCAAGCGCATCAGGGTCAATAGCTGAAAGTGCAGTTGGTATAAACGAGTTGTCGCTTGACAACTTTATTAAGGTTTATCCTAACCCTACCAGGGGGCCTTTACAGGTTGAGTTTAATTTGCCTGCTGATGGTGATTATAAGGTGTCAGTAACGAATGTGCTGGGGCAAACCATATATACAAACACACTTCATATTTCAGGTGAGTATACCGAAAATATTGACCTGTCTTCTTTTACAAAGGGTGTATACTTCCTTTCAGTAATAGGCAAAGACAGTAAAGGAGAACAAAAAATATTACTGTACTAAGATTTATAAATTGACTGAACAAAAGAACAGCCGCTGAGTTTTCTCAGCGGCTGTTCTTTTTCACAAAGGCAGATAATAAGAGCAATATCTTATATTTGTAATGAAACTGCTGTAAGCAGAAAAGCCGGATCGGAATAAAGAGCAAAAATATATGAAGAGATACTTTGGTATACTAGCTGTGTTTTATTCTTCACTACTGAATGCGCAAAGTGTATATGCCCCTTTAAATGACGATTACTACCATTTGATTGACAGAATGGACATAAAGGCGGAAAATTCAGGGAATATATTTACATCTGTAAAGCCATACCTGCGGAATGATATTGCAGGACTGACCGATAAGTTGGCAGTTGATACAACACTCCGTTGGTCAAAGGTTGATAAGGCTAATTTTCAATACCTGCAAGACGATAACTGGGAATGGAGTAATAGTAAGGATTCAGGGAATAGCAGCCGCAGATTTATATGGGGACTTTATAAGAAGAAGAACGCGTTCTATGAAATAAATAAGAAAGATATTATGTTGCAGCTAAACCCTGTAGCATATTTTACCTATGGTAAGGACAGGTATACCGAATCTCCTGCGCTTCCCGTAACAAAATCAGTTTACCTGAATACCCGGGGCATTGAAATAAGGGGAGATATAGATGGTAAGGTTGGTTTCTATACCCTGCTTACCGATAACCAGGCTGTATTTCCTGAGTATGTGAATAATGTGGTCAAGTCAACCTATGCTTTACCTGGCGAAGGCTACTATAAGCCGTTTAAGCTTACGGGCTATGATTTTTACGATGCCAACGGGTATATTGATTTTAATTTTACAAAACATATCAGTACCCAATTTGGGCAGGACAAGAATTTTATCGGCGATGGTTATCGTTCATTAATGTTGTCAGATTATTCAAGTAATTACCTTTTCTGGAAGGTAGATACTAAAATATGGAAGTTTGAATACGTGAACGTTTTTGCTGAAATGGTAGCTGATAATCTGAATGATTATACGGCCGATGCAAACTATCCGCGTAAATATATGGCGCTCCATTATCTTTCATACCATGTAACAAAGAACTTTGATATTGGCTTGTTCGAAAGCATAACTTTTGGCAATACCGACACTATTCATAACCGTGGGTACGACCTGAATTACCTGAACCCGATTATATTTTACAATGCTGTTGAAAATGGCTTGGGCGCGCCCGATAAGGACCATGTTGGATTCAACTTTAAATGGAACTTTCTGCATCATTTTTCTTTATATGGAACGGTTTTGCTTGATGAGTTTGACCTTCCGGAAGTATTGGCACATACAGGATGGTGGGGAAATAAGCAGGCATTCCAGGTAGGCGCCAAGTACATCGATCTGTTCGGTATTAAAAATCTCGATGGCCAGCTTGAGTTTAATATGGTGCCACCGTATACTTACACCCATTTTTCATTTTCATCAGTTACCGATTATTCTTATTTCGCCAACTATTCGAATTATAACCAACCGCTTGCTGACCCTAACGGAGCTAATTTTTATGAAGGCATTGGTATATTAAGATTTCAGCCGATACCTAAATTAACGCTTACAGGTAAATTATTTGTAACTGTAATTGGACTTGATACTGCCGGGCTTGATTATGGAAGTAATGTGATGATTGATTATGATAAAAGGGTTAGCGACTATGGTAACTTTATAGGCCAAGGCGCAAAAACAACCATAGTATATGTAAGCGGAACAGTAACATTTCAGCTGGCACATAATATGTTTATTGACCTTACTGCTATAATAAGGAATGAAAGCAGTATCTATAAAGCCTATAATAATAGCGATGATGTAATTTCAGCCTCGTTCCGCTGGAATATAGCCAAAAGACTGCAGGAATTCTAGTCGGTGAATATTCCCATGGTTTTTTAGCCCGACTGTGTTGATTTATAGAGCTTATAAAGCCATTTAGGGATTTTTAACAATAATTAGGCTGTTTTTAAGTTTGCTTTTGTAGCTTTGCACGCTTATAAAAGCTAAGAATCCCTTTTTGATGGTAGAAAATGGCATAGATAAATCTCGCATACCCAAGCACGTTGCTGTTATAATGGATGGCAATGGACGTTGGGCTAAGCAAAAGGGGAAATCAAGGATATTTGGGCATAAAAATGGTGTTAAAGCGGTGCGCGATACCATTGAAGTAGCTGCCGAAATGGGGGTGAAATTTGTTACCCTTTATGCTTTTTCAACTGAAAACTGGAATCGCCCTAAGGATGAGGTTAGCGGGTTGATGGAATTGCTTGTATTTACCATTAATAAAGAGATTAAGACCTTAATGGAGAATGATATTGCCCTGCAAGCCATTGGTGATTTAAAAAGCTTGCCAAAACTATGTTACAGAGAATTAATGAAGGCAATAGAAAAAACGTCGTCTAATAAGCGCATGACATTGGTTCTGGCCTTAAGCTACAGCTCAAAATGGGAAATTATTAATGCTGTAAAAGAGTTGGCTAAGCAAATTGAGGCAAAGAAAATTACTGCAGAAGATGTGAATGAAGAGACCTTTGCCAATTATTTATGCACTACTAATATACCTGACCCTGAATTATTAATACGAACAAGCGGAGAACACAGAATAAGCAACTTTCTGTTATGGCAAATTGCATATTCGGAACTATATTTTACTGAAAAAATGTGGCCCGATTTCAGGAAAGAAGATTTTAAAATGGCTATTGCCGATTTTCAGAAAAGAGAAAGGCGATTTGGGAAAACAAGCGAACAATTAAGCAACATAATGCAATAATGAAAAATATTCCAGTTAAATTATTTCTCCTAAGTTTATTTGCTCTTGTTTCAATAGCGGGAACTGCCCAGATGAAGCTAAGCGCCGATAGCAATAAATACGACCCCAATAACCCTAAAGAATATGTGTTGGCAGAGCAGCCTACAGTAACCGGCGCCGAACATATGGATAAAAATGTGCTAGTGCTTATTTCAGGGCTTACAGTAGGTGATAAAATGCTTGTGCCCGGTCAGAAAATTATTGATGCGATAAAGAATATATGGAAACAAGGCCTGTTTGAGGATGTGCAGGTATATGTTACAAAAACGGAGGGTGATAAAATATGGTTAAATATTAGTGTTGTAGAACGCCCGCGTTTATCTAAGTTCACATTCAAAGGAGTATCTAAAGGCGAAGCTAATGACCTGCGCGACGAAATAAAGCTGGTGAGAGGGAAAGTGGTTACTGACTTTTTGATAGCCGATGTAAAACAGCAGGTAGTTAAAAAATTTGCCGATAAGGGGTATTCAAATGTAGCAGTTGATATTCAGGAAAAGCAGGATTCCAGCTTGTCTAATTCCGTTGTACTCATTATTAACGTAAAACGCGGGGCAAGGATAAAGATAGATAACATATTTTTCCATGGCAACACTGCACTTACAGCTGGGCAGCTTCATAGAGCCATGAAGGAAACCAAACAGCAACGTTTCATTTATTCGATATTTAAGCCATCGAAACTTATACAGGATGATTATGCCGATGACAAACAAAAGATAATAGAGAAATTCAATAGTAAAGGATACAGGGACGCGCGTATTGCAAAAGACTCTATTTCAAAAGCGGAAAAGCCTGACCGTATAAACATTGACATCTGGGTCGATCAGGGGCCTCGTTACTACTTTGGTAATATTAACTGGATAGGTAATTCGAGATATACAACCAAAACACTTAACGCTGTTCTGAATATTAAAAAGGGCGATGTATATAATTCAACATTGCTGAACGAAAGATTATTTTCAAACCCGAACGGAAACGATATTAGTTCCCTGTATATGGATAACGGGTATCTTTTCTTCCAGGTAACTCCAGTTGAAACCTATGTGCATAATGATACCATTGATATGGAAATGCATATATATGAAGGCAGCCAGGCAAGGGTGAATAATGTTACTGTTACAGGAAACGATAAAACGAATGATAAAATTATAATGCGCCAGATCCGTACACAACCGGGCGACCTTTTCAGGAAATCGGATGTGATACGTACACAACGTGAGTTATCTCAGCTGGGTTATTTCGATCCGGAGAAAATGAACGTAGTTCCTACGCCAAACCCTGAAAATGGTACTGTAGATATTAATTACACAGTTGCTGAAAAATCATCTGACCAGATAGAACTTTCAGGTGGATGGGGTGGAGGCCTGGGTTTTGTAGGAACTGCAGGTATAAGTTTGAAAAACTTCTCACTCAGGAACGCATTTGAAAAAGATGCCTGGAAGCCAATTCCAACCGGTGACGGACAAGAGATAAGCCTCCGGTTCCAGTCAAACGGATTGCCTTACCAATCGCTTAACTTAAGCTTTATACAGCCATGGGTTGGTGGCCATAAGCCTAATTCTTTAAGCTTTAGTGTATATACAACAACCGAAAGTAATGGTCAGCCATTAAATACACCGGACAGGGAATCAGTAAACATTAAAGGAGCATCAATAGGTTATGGTGTGCCGTTAAAATTCCCTGATGACTATTTCTCACTCCAAGTGTCTGAAAATTACCAGTATTATACAGTAGATAATTATGGCTCTGAATTTATTTTTGGTAATGGGTATGCTACCAGTTTAAGTACCAAGTTAGTACTGGAGCGTAATAACCAGGGCAATAACCCTATATTCCCAACAACTGGTGCAGATATTAAGGTGTCAGGAGAGTGGACACCTCCATATTCATTGTTCGCAGGCCACCCCGACTATGTAGATATGGCTCCGGAACAAAAGTACAAGTTGCTTGAGTTTCAGAAGTATAAGTTTACGGCTTCATGGTTTACCCAGATAACTAACTTTAAAGGTAGTGATGGCAAAGAAGGCCACAACCTTGTTCTGAATGCAAGGATTGGATTCGGATTCCTGGGAGATTATAATCCGGAACTTGGGTATTGTCCATTCGACCGTTTTTACCTTGGTGGAAGTGGTTTAACAGGTTATTCACTGATCGATGGCCGGGAAATTGTAGCTGAAAGAGGATATGATGAAGGCTCTTTATCTCCGACCACAGGCGCAGTTTCTGTTGCAAAATATACATTGGAACTTAGGTACCCGATATCACTTAACCCCCAGGCAACAGTATATGTACTTGCATTTGCCGATGCCGGTAATTCCTGGAGTACTATAACAGGTTTTAATCCGTTCAATGTATACAGAGCAGTTGGCCCCGGTGTCAGGATATTCCTGCCTATGTTTGGTTTGCTGGGCTTTGACTATGGCTGGAGGCTTGATGATGTTCAGACAGCACCAGGTATGCAACGTGGTCAGTTTGTGTTCACCATAGGACAGAATTTGGGAGAATTGTAAAAAATGCTAATTTCGTCCGCACTTGCTGGGCGGCTTTAAAATATTAAATGAAAACAGCCATGAAAAAAATCTTTTTTATCGTTCTGCTTTTAGCAGGAAGTTTAACAGCAAATGCACAAAAATTTGGGTATGTAGACAGCCAGTATATTTTATCAAAAATACCTGAATACAAGGTTGCACAAGATCAGCTTAACCAGCTTTCAATTGGCTGGCAGAAAGAAATAGAGGCTAAATATTCGGAAATTGACCAGTTATACAAAGCCTATAAAGCTGATGAAGTTTTGCTTACAGAAGAAATGAAGCAAAAGCGCCAATCCGAAATTGAACAAAAGGAACAGGAAGTAAAGGATCTTCAGAAGCAACGTTTTGGTGTTAATGGCGATCTGTTCAAAAAACGCCAGGAATTAGTTAAGCCATTGCAGGATAAAATATATAACGCTGTGCAGGCATTGGCAGAAAGGGAAAACCTTGCCGTAATATTTGACAAATCGAGCGACCTGACCATGCTGTATACCAATATTAAGTATGACAAGAGTGATGAAATACTTAAAGACCTCGGTTATAGTACAGGAAATAACGGTTCAGGAACAAATAAATCAAACAATAAATAAAACCATAAAAAACGTAAAATGAAAAAGATCGCAACTATCACTTTCTTACTTGGAGCAATTATTTGTTCGCTGCAGGTTTCTGCTCAAAAATATGGCCACGTAAGCCTCGATTCAGTTTTGAAAGCTATGCCTGAGTCAGACTCAGCTAAGAAACAATATGCATCCTATGCAGGTCAGTTACAAAGTACTTTCGAATCTTTTCAAAAAGAATATCAGCAAAAACTTAACGACTATCAAACCAACGCAGCTACATATACAGGTATTGTAAAACAAAGTAAGGAGCAGGAATTACAAGATCTTGGTCAACGTATCCAGGCGTTTCAACAACAGGCACAAAGCTCACTGCAGCACATGGGCGATTCTATTCAACGCCCTGTTATAGCAAAAGCAAAAAATGCGATAAATGCAGTAGCTAAAGAAAACGGATACAAGTATATATTCGATACAAGCCAGGGTTTTGTATTGTATGCTGACGATGCAGATGATGTGTATGCGCTTGTTATTAAGAAGCTTGGTGTAAAACCAAAAGCTGCCGGTGCAACTTCTACCATGCCTAAAGGCAAATAAGAATTAAAAAAAGAAATATGCCTGCTTCAGTAAAACTGAATGCGAATCAACCAATTGGCCTCTTCGATTCAGGCATCGGAGGGTTGACTGTTGCAAAGGCCATAAAAGATAAGCTGCCGAAAGAGCGGCTTATTTATTTTGGTGATACTGCCCATCTTCCATACGGAGATAAGTCACCCGATTCGATAAAATACTATGCTATACGTATAGCCCAGTTCCTGCTCGACAAGCAATGTAAAATGATTGTAATTGCTTGTAATACTGCATCG
>DATHNG010000111.1:0-9832 GCA_035486275.1 Bacteroidia bacterium | reverse complement strand
GTTCTCATTTCAGAAAGATACCGTTGGAGACACCATTCGATATGGAGATATGCTTACTGTAAAAACTGAGCTTACTCAGGTTAAGCCACCCATGAATCCCGATGAGTTTGACTATAAGAACTATTTAGAAATGAATGGGGTGTATTATGAGGCTTTTGTACCTAAACATTCGTTTCACTTTACCGGCAATAGCGATGCATCATGGCTTTTACGTTTTACTGATAAATGGAGGCACAGACTCATCAATTTGTTAAATGAGAGAATAAAAGGCAATGAAGCTGCTGTGGGTTCGGCTATTCTACTAGGTTATCGCAATGACCTTTCCCAATCTGTAATAGACGAGTTTGTTGATAGCGGAACTGTTCATGTTATTTGCGTGGCAGGCTTGCATGTCGGTATCTTGTTCTGGATGATAAACCTGTTGCTTTTCTTTTTTGACAATGTTAAGCATGGCAAACTCATACGTACTATTATACTTCTTGTTCTGTTATGGATGTATGCATTATTCACAGGTATGGCTACACCTGTAATACGGGCAACTGTAATGTTTAGCTTTCTATTAGTCGGCAGGCAGTTCAGCCGATATACCAACTCGGTGAATACATTAGCCGCATCTGCTTTTTTAATGTTACTTATTAATCCCTTTTCATTGGCCGATGTAGGCTTTCAGCTTTCCTATCTTTCAGTATTAGGCATATTAACTATTTACCCCATATTGAATGGCATATTTGAACCACGTAATTTCATTGTAAAGAAGATATGGGAACTAACTTGCCTTTCGGCATCGGCACAATTTTCAATTGCACCTTTGTCACTGTTATACTTTCATCAATTTCCGAATTATTTCCTTGTTACTAATCTCTTAGTTGTGCCATTACTTTCTATCGTGATCTATTCCGGATTATTGTTTTTTATTACCGCCTACATTCCCTATGTTTCAATAGCTACCACTTGGGTATTTCATAAAACATTAGTATTACTCAATACCTTAGTAGGCCAGTCAAACCATTTACCCCTTTATGTTACAAGAGGGATAAGTATTTCGGCATGGGAGGCCATTTTGCTTTTTATACTTACAGTTTCTTTGTTCTTATTCTACCATAACAGAAAGCACAAGGTATTAATGATAGGCTTATCAGTTTTATTATTATTCTTTAGTTTCAATATTTACAAAAACATAACACATTCTAAACAACAATTATTTGTGGTGTATCATGTATACAAGCATCAGGCGGCGGCATTCATTTCAGGCAGGCAAAGCATCATGCCATTTACTGATGTGAACCCGACTGATTTCAATTACCATATTCAATACCATTTCTGGGAAAAAGGTATTAAGGATACTTCCTCCATCCATTCTGATACTTCGGCCATTTTCCTTTCCGGCCATCTGGCTGTAAAGAACAATTTCATAGAGTTCAATGGCAAGAAATATGTTTTCCTACGCACAGACAATGACATACCGGATAGTCTTCAGAGATTTCCTGTACATTGTGTAATAGTATCTGCAGATTACAAGCAAGGTATGGAAGCATTGCAAAATGCGTTTAACTTTGATACACTTATATTTGATTCATCAATTGCACCGGCGCGATTAAAGAAATGGAAAGCAGAATGCAATGAGTTACATATTAAATATTACGATGTAAGTAAGCAGGGAGCTTATATTGAAAACAGTTAAACAGACAACATGGATAAAAAAGCATTAGCAGAAAAAGTGGTAGATACCATGTACGCCAACGATTTTTTCAGCCAGTGGCTGGGCATTGAACGTATAACTATTGAAGCAGGGCATTGTGTTCTGCGAATGAAAATACGTAAGGACATGCTGAACGGATTTGCAATTGTACATGGTGGCATTACCTATTCACTTGCAGACAGTGCGCTTGCATTTGCATCAAATTCTCATGGCAGAAAAGCTGTTTCGGTTGAAACTTCAATATCGCATACCGAGCAATTGCATGAAGGAGATATAATTACCGCAACGGCTGAAGAAACCAAGCTTTCCAATAAAATAGGCATCTACCATATTACCATTACCAATCAAAAGAATGAGAAGGTGGCCCTATTCAAAGGCACAGTATACCGCACTTCTGCAGAGTGGTTTCCTGCCTGAAACTACTTCACCAACATATAAATAGTTCTGTTAATATGTGTTAAATCAAAATTTGGCTTAACATCTATTAACATAGTGTATTAAACCTTTCCTATTCATCAGTAATACATTTGGTCAATCAAATATTGATGTATCGATCAAATGACTACTAAACTCTGTCCTTATTGCAATAGTGCAAAATCTGTCCTGATGGGGAATGTGTATTGTTCACATTCATCAGATGATATGCCTAAACTGGATAATGGATCGTTGATGATCAAGGCAGATGAGCTGGAAGAAACAGCAGACCATGTTTCGCGTCTTACCATTCGCTTAAGTCTTAATGGGGACCAATATTACAAAGTAGGCAGTAACGATCATGTAATTGACCCTAAAAGCTACCTGGTTATTAACCAGGGCCAGCATTACCGCACTGCATTTGAGGGAACTAAGGATCAGGAGATGATATTGGCAGCATTCAAACCAAGTTTTGTCTCCAACATACTTAAATCAATAGTTACCACTGAAGATCGCTTACTTGATGACCCATTCAAAGCTACAGAGCAACCTATATCGTTCTTTGAAAAGTCATACGAAATGGATCCTGAGATATTAAACATGTTCCTGCAACTCAGAAAACTGATGGACGAAGAAGACCTTGGCTGGAAAAAAGAATTTGACCTTCAAAGTATATATTCTTCATTATTAATAAGGCTATTGTTTGTGCATAAAAACCTGAAACAGGATATAGATAAACTGAAAAGCGCAAAGCTTTCAACCCGTACTGAACTGTATCGCAGGTTAACTATTGCCAGAGATTATATGGATGCTCATCCTGAAAAGAGGATTAGCATTGAAGATGTTGCTACTGTGGCTTTCCTTTCACCACACCATTTTAAACGGGCGTTTAAGGAGCTGTTTAACATTACACCACATCAATATCATATAGAAAAAAGGCTTTCGTATTCCCGAGAATTACTTGCCGATCAGTCAAGCAAGGTAGAAGATGTATGCAGGAAGGTCGGCTTTGAGAACTCCAGCTCATTCATACGCCTTTTCCGTGAACATTATGGATGCACACCACGGGCGTATCATTTAAACAACTTCTGATCATTCATAGTGTTACACGGCCTGTGCAACACTATGTTCTATTTCCATTTTTTTTTCGATCGGGCTCTTCTTTTCAGGCGAAATAGCTTTCCTGCACATATATTCAAACAGATCTCCTGCCGCTACTTTTTCTCCCGTGCTTTCCGGCAATAACCCTTTTAAGTCTTGGTACATTTGCCATGCAGTTGTGTAGGACACATTTATATTTCTCTGTAATTGCCTGATTGAAAACTTACCTGATTTGTTACTGATTGCCGCAAATGCATGTAGCCAACCCCTTAAAGGTATTTTAGAACCATGTAAAAAAGTTCCGGCCGTAACCGAGAAGGTCCTTCGGCACGAGCTGCAATGAAAGCGGTTATCGATTTGCCTTGCGCTTATCTTTTCAGATTCGCAGTATGCACACTTTAATTTCTCACCCCAACGAAGATGTTCGAAATATGCCAAGGCATCAACATCGTTCAGAAACTTGTTTTTTACTTCTTCGGTACTCATGTTGTTTTATTTAAATGTTAAGTAAATATTTTATCATCCTCCATTTTTTGATGCCCTGTTCTTTTCATCTTCAGCGCCACCTTTACTATGCAGCGAAGACTTTGATTGGCCTCCGAAATGATACGTAAATGATGCGCCGACAGTGCGTGAATCTCTCTTTACATATACAGACTCGGTAAAGCCAGTAAATGATGTAACACCGTTAGTTACATTGGTCCAGAAAATATCGTATGCATTAATTTTTATAGTGCCCTTATCTTTCAGCACCTTAATTTGCACATATGCACGAACTCCCTCTTGTGGTTTAAGGTAGAGATATCCCAGATCATTTCCGGAAGTATAAAAACCACCCAGGCCAAAACCCAGCTGTTTGCTTATAGTAAAATCATTGTCGGTATTGGCATCCCACAAAAACCTGTCAGTAGATAATGGGGAGTTAGCCAAGGCGCCAACATAATGGCTCACGTATGCATCAACACTGGTTGAGGTGCTCCACCAACTCGTAATTTGATTAGCCACGGTAAAATTAAACGAGTAGTTATCATTTGAAGTTAAATTCTCTTCCGTTTGCCTTACAATATTGGGTTTACCGGTGTAAGGTTCTATAACAGTAGTTATAGGATATTGAGTTCGGGTATATGTAAGTGTGAAGAAATAACTTGACTTAATTGCATCAGAAAGTTGCATTAAATAGGCATTTTGCGGCAATAAATACGGGTTACCCACCAGGTAAAAAGTTGGATTGATATACAAACTGAACGGATTTAACTGATTGTACGTTGGCCTGTCTACTCTTCTACTTACAGATAAGCCCAATTGGTTATTCGGAGAAAGCGAATCGTTTAATGATACATTAGGGAATAGCTGGGTGAAATTGCGTGAAAATGTTTGCCCGGTTGTAACCTGGTCACCATTTGTTATAGTTTGCTCGGCTCTCATACCTGCCTGAAGATTATACGCTCCCATAGTTCGGTTGTATGTTACATAACCTGCATTAATATTTTCAGAATATATAAAGTGATTGCTCTGAATTGTATCAACAGGAGCCATTGCATTCTGGCCATCATAAATATTCAGGTTATTATTTGTACTTACATAACTTGTTTTTATACCCGCACCAAATGAGCCCTTCTTACCCAATTGGCCATCGTAATCTGCCTTTAAAGAATATATGTTTAACAAGCTCGGCAAGTATCCGTATAAATAAGAAGTGCCTCCAATCTCAGAATTATCAGGGTTAAAATAATTGGTAGCTATATTCTGGTACCCTAATGTATTATAAGTGGCATAATCTGCATTTACAAGTAATTCCCTGCCAGTTGAATCAAAAGTATGCTTCATATTCAGGTTAAGTGCGTAGTTATATGTTGTACTTGGCGAGTTGCTTGATGTCAGGTCGTACGATTTTTCGTTATTAAGGCTATCATATTCATACGTTGTAGTGCTTTCTGAAGGCATGAATCTGGAAACTGATACGTCGGCTATAAACCCAATGGTAGTTTTATTTGAAGCAAAAAAATCAGCGCCTAATCGGGCAGTGTTATCAATGCTTGGGGTTTTTAAATACTCGTATTGTGCAGTACTGCTCTGGAACTGGTTACCATTATAAAAATTAGTATGGAATGTTATAATGTTCACACTACCCTGGTATGAATAGTTATAGCTTCCGAATATGTTAAATTTTTTAGTGCGGTCGTTGAAACTGAATCCATCATTTGTTCTGGCATATATACCTTGCGCATAGCCTGCATACACAGTAGCATTAGCGCCTATACGTTTATCTTTCTTTAGTATAATATTTATAATTCCGGCTGTTCCGCTTGCATCATATTTCGCCGAAGGGTTAGTTATAAACTCTATCTTATCTATTGATTCGGCCGGCATACTTTTAAGTATGTTAGTCAAATCACTACCCGAAACTGCAATCGGTCTTCCATCTATCATTATTTGTACATTGGGTTTACCCATCAGGCTGATGTTATCGTTCTGGTCTACCTGCACACCAGGCGAATGCTGTATTACGTCAAATACATTACCCACGGCTGTTAAAGGGCTGTTTTGCACATTAAGTACGGTTTTATCGGCAAAGTGTTGTATCATGGGGGTTTTAGCAACCACCGTAACCTCATTTAACGATTTTGATTTTAACACAGCATCAGGCAGATTAATTTGCAAATGCGCACTATCAATAGTAAAAATTGGTGAATAATAATTCTCAAAACCTGTTTGAGCTATATATATCAAATAACTTCCTTTTGATACACCTGCTAACTCAACTGTCCCACTCTGGTCAGTAATTGAATATAGTACCATAGATGAATCCTTTGCCTTTACTAACTGAACTAATGCACCATCAATAGGCTTTTGTTGCTGATCCGTTACTTTCAGGTCGATCTTGCCGGTAGCCTGTGCAAATAGGCCCTGCCAGCCAGAGAATAAAAAAATAAGTAGAGGAATAAATATTCTCATTTCTGCATTATTTGTCGTAAGACGGTTAAGCAATTCATTTTGTTACAGCAAACTTAAGATGTATGTATACCAGGGGAATATGCGAAAAAGGTCAAGAATTTTTGGCTTAACTTTTTTTAACAGAATTTTACCGGAAAGCATTTCTAAAAATATTAATATTGAAATTCCTCCTTCTGTCCTGAATTAAATAAATCTACAGCAACACATGAAAAAACATCTACAAGTATCCGCCTTTCTTTTTGTACTTATAATATCTTCAATTAAGGCATTAGCCCAGTTTCCTCAAATGCAGGCCAACCCGGCAAAAAACTGGCAAAATGAAAGCATTGAGCAAGACAGCGTTTATGGAACAGGCTCTGATAAGGCACTTGAGCTTTTAAAGGGTAGAAAATCAGTTACAGTAATAGTTGCTGTAGAAGATGGCGGAACCCAAATAAACCATCCAGGCTTAAAGCCAAACATTTGGGTTAATTCGAAAGAAATACCGGGTAATAAAATTGATGACGACAAAAATGGCTACGTAGACGATATACATGGTTGGGATTTTATTGGAGGGAAAGATAGTGATGTAAGGCAGGATAACCTTGAATTGACAAGGTTATACAGAGACCTGGGTAAAAAGTATGCAAACACCACACCTGATAAAGTTTCAAAAGATAACAAGGAAGAATATAAGACATACTTACTAGTTAAGAAAGATTATGAAAGTAAAAAAGGTGCCGTTCAACAACAGTACGACAACCTTAAAGGCTTTATAGATACCATTGGCATTATAAAAAATGCACTTGGTAAGAAAGATTTCACGAGGGAGGACATTGATGCATATACTCCTGCCGATAGCGGTATGGCCAAAGCAAAAAGGAAAATGATAAAAAACTTCAAACGATTCTCATTCTTTGTTAAAGGAGCGACTGCCGACTCTATCATTAAATTGCTGCAACCTAGCCTAGACCATTTGAACACTTCACTAAAATATAATTATAATGTTGATTTCGACCCACGCTTTATTGTGGGCGATAATTATGCCGATGCTAATGAAAAATACTATGGAAACAATGATGTGGTCGGCCCAACTGCTGAGCACGGCACGCACGTAAGCGGAATAATAGCAGGTGTACGTACCGGCAAACCCGGAGCCCAGGAAGGTATAGCTGATAATGTTAAAATAATGGTTGTTCGTTCAGTGCCTGATGGTGACGAACGCGACAAAGATGTGGCTAATGGTATTCGTTATGCGGTTGATAATGGGGCCAAGGTTATAAATATGAGCTTTGGTAAAGGTTATACATATAATAAAAAGGCGGTTGATGCGGCAGTAAAATATGCTGAAGAGCATGATGTACTTCTTGTTCATGCAGCAGGTAATGACCACGACAACAATGACTCAGTTCAGGATTACCCTAACCGCAGATATGCAGGTACACATAAAGAAGCTAAGAACTGGATAGAGGTAGGCGCATCTGATACCAAAGGGAAGCCCGGCTTATTCAGCAACTACGGAAAAAAATCGGTTGACCTGTTCGCACCTGGTGTTAAAATATACAGCACCATTCCTGACAGTGCTTACGCTTACCTTAACGGTACCAGTATGGCATCGCCATGTGTGGCAGGGGTAGCTGCAATTATCCGTGAATACTTTCCTTCGCTAAGTGCTAAACAAGTAAAGAAAATATTAATGAAATCGGTAACTAAAATAGATTTTAAAGTACCTATGCCCGGTCAAAAAGATAAAATGGTTATGTATTCAGATCTTTGCATAAGTGGCGGAATTGTTAATGCTACCAAAGCAGTTGAATTAGCGCTTAAAAAGGCGGGTAAATAAAGCAGGTATTCGCCTCCTCTCTTCTTTAGCGCCTTTCCTCTACATAGAAAGTGATTGATAACTTCAGCCAGGACGTTATTTTGTTCATTACTCTATTAATAAATTAGGTATTGACCATTCAGTTTTATTTTCTGTTTTGCATACCTTCGCATAGTAAACACAACAACACTTTATGAAAAAGGCATATGTTTTTCCGGGGCAAGGATCTCAGTTTAAAGGCATGGGTAAGGACCTTTATGATAATTTACCTCTGGCAAAAGAACTATTCGAAAAAGGCAATACAGTTCTTGGTTTCCGCATAACCGATATAATGTTCGAAGGTACAGATGAAGAACTTAAACAAACCAAAGTAACCCAACCTGCTATATTCCTGCATTCGGTAGTATTAGCTTTAACATTGGGCGATAAATTCACTCCCGATATGGTTGCGGGACATTCACTGGGCGAATTTTCTGCACTTACTGCAGCTAAGGCAATTAGTTTTGAAGATGGACTGACATTAGTATATAAACGTGCTATTGCCATGCAAAAAGCTTGTGAAGCAACTCCATCAACTATGGCTGCTATACTTTCCTTAGAAGATAGTAAGGTTGAAGAGATATGTGCTTCCATAAAAGATGATGTAGTTGTTTGTGCAAACTACAACTGCCCGGGGCAGCTTGTTATTTCGGGCAGTATACCCGGCGTAACCAAAGCCTGCGAACTGCTTAAAGCAGCAGGTGCAAAACGCGCCTTATTATTGCCTGTTGGCGGCGCTTTTCACTCACCTTTAATGCAGCCCGCACAGGTTGAACTTTCTGCAGCTATTGAAGCAACTGCATTTAATAAACCTATTTGCCCCGTTTACCAGAATGTAAATGCATCACCCGAAACGGAACCTAGCGCAATAAAGAAGAACCTTATCGCTCAGTTAACTGCACCCGTTCGCTGGACACAAACTATTCAACGGATGAGTGCTGACGGAGCCAACATATTTTATGAAGTAGGCCCGGGTAAAGTATTACAGGGTTTGGTTAAAAAAATTGCACCCACCGCAGAAGCTATGAGCGTATGATAAAGAAGATTTGTTTTATACTTCTGACAATTTGTTTTATAGCATTTACGGCTCAGGGGCAATATGCGTATGAAAAGCATGATTCAAAAGGTAGAAAGAAAATTTTGAGTGCATTGGGCATTGCCGGAGGAATAACGTATGGCAAAGATGTATTTAGCCCTCAGGAAGGACCATTAGCACAAGAAAGATACTTGTTAGGCTTTAATGCTGCCATACTAGCCGAACTTTTTCATCATCCGGTTTACAGATGGAGAATCGAATTAGGATATAATCAGTTAGGTACCACTGAACTGATGTATGTACCTGCAGGGCAAAAAATTGCAGCCCGTACAAATTACATTTCATTGAATAATTACCTGAAAGTAAATTTCAAAGAAGAGACATCTGCCTTTATACCTTATTTTTTGATTGGCCCAAGGGTAGAATATTTATTAACCCGAGGCTCAGGAGTCTACCAGGCTCAATATGATGCCTTCTATAAATTTCACGTAACCGGCTCAATTGGCATTGGTGCTGAAATGACATGGAGAAACGCATTACGGCCTTTTGTTGAGGTATTATATAATCACGACCTGATGGTTTCGTATCACTATAACGGAGACCCAATAGGTGGTAATAATTTTTACCCTACTGATTTTATATACAGAGGATATGAGCTACGGATTGGCTTGAAATATTTCTTCGACGGAATTCCAAAAGATGTTTGCCCTAAGGTTGATAACCCAATGGGAAATTAAGGCTTTGCAACTGAAGCCAGTTCAGTAATAATTTTACCTGTAGCCCCTCT
>DATHNG010000110.1:0-15724 GCA_035486275.1 Bacteroidia bacterium | reverse complement strand
TTCTGGATAATTGATGGTATGAACTATTCCAACCCTAATTACTATTCTACGCCACCTGCCGCTACTATTACGTTTTCATTTACCGACGGATCTATGTATACTGAAATAGGTACTAATAATACAATTACCGAAGCTAATCTTGAAGCGCAGCGATGGAATAGTACATCGAATACCTGGGGAGATTGGATAGGTGCCGCGACTATTGCTGCGGGCGGTGCTTCACATGTAGGCACTGCCTCGGCAGTAACGGTTACATCTGCCAATATGTTCAGGGCATGGACCTTGGTAGATAATTCACAGCCCCTGCCAATTGAACTGGTTTCTTTTACAGTAGAGTGTAATAATTATGTTGCCATGCTTAAGTGGACTACCGCAACCGAAACCAATAACGATTACTTTACTTTAGAAAGAACACAGGATGGAATTAATTATGAGGCAATAGCTACCGTTAAAGGTGCGGGAAATAGCAGTACACCTCTCAATTATACAGCTATTGATGAAAGCCCTTTAGCCGGTATATCATATTACCGCATTTCACAAACTGACTTTGATGGCATTGAAACACATTTAAATACAATTGTATACCAACCTTGCGAAGATGAAGAAAGTATAAATGCGTTTACAGTTAATAATAATACTATTGCGGTGCAGATAAATTCAAAGTCGAATGGCGTGTATTCGTTGACTTTAATGAATACTCTCGGACAAAGAATTATGACCGAAACAAAGAGCGTAACAATGGGTATGAATGATTACAGCCTGAACCCGCAGGTTGTACATGGTATATATATAATACAGGTTACAGGAAAAGATAAAGTGTATAGCAAAAAACTATATCTGGGAAGTCTTTGATTCTGTTCTCTGCCATTTCCGTAGTTTTGCTACCTATTAAAAGTAACATATGATACCAAAACTTAAAATATACCCGCTTGAGGAGTTAAATAAATTATCGAAGAACACAATACTTGAAGTGCTTGATATACGTATTACCGGAGTAGGTGAGGACTATATTGAAGCAACCATGCCGGTAGATAAGCGTACACACCAGCCATATGGCATATTGCATGGCGGCGCTTCGGTGGTCCTTGCTGAAAGCCTTGGCAGCATTGCTGCAGTTCTTACTGTAGATGCTGCCAAGTTTCACTGCGTGGGTATTGATATTAATGCAAACCATATTAAAGCGGTTAAAAGCGGGCTTGTTACAGGCCGTGCCACACCTATACATGTTGGTCGCACCACACAAGTGTGGCATATAGAAATACGAAACGAGGCAAAAGACCTCGTATGTGTAAGCCGCCTGACCATGGCTGTAGTGGCTAATCTAAAAGAGTAATAGAGTTTACCTGGTTACCTGAAAAAGCGAACCGGGTGCAGAAGATGGCTCCTCCACGGTCCCGGTTCATACCCTTCCCACCACTCAGAGAAGGGCATACGTTTAATATTTTTTTAAGTTCCTGTTAAATTTTACCCGGCTTTTTACGGCCTCGGTTTACTCTGTTATAAGAACTTATTTTAGCGAAGCAAAGATATGCTAAATGCTTTTAGATATGAAAATAAAATTTATAAAAATAGACCAACGAGATTATTGTGCGACCAATGCCTTATTTGAACAGATTTAGGTGTGCGTGCAGGTTAATGTTTTGCCGGTGGGCTATAATATGAATTAGCATTTTCAAATGCTTCGTACTTATATTTAATAGCCATCAGCAATTCATAATCAGTTGAGTTCTTTATAAAGTTGTCGCTAAAGTTCAGGTAGTCAATAAAGGCGTCAAAGTGATTGTCGTCAAGATCAATAATGTCGTTCTTTATATATAAATGAAAAAGATCTTTCAGTACCTGGCGTTTTTGCTCATCATCTTCCAGGGCGGCTACTTTCCGCTTCGATTGCTCCATACTGTTGAACCGTTCAAACAAATAACTGATAGGACTTGACAGGAGATGCGAGTCGGGGTAGCGATCGGTGCTTTGCTTATTGCCAAGCCGGTTCTTATTCTCATCAATCTCTTTCAGGCTTTTTATAGGATAAACCTTTACCTCAGCCAGGCTCAGGTGCAGGCTATCGAGTTTAACAGATATAGAATAATTTGTTTTGTAGGCCGAATCATTCAGGCAAACCTTTTTTACCATGAAACCACTGGCTGTAAATAATATAGTATCGCTGTGCAGGGCCTGTATGGTAAATAAGCCTCCGGGGGCTGCCAGTGTTCCTTCGGAAGTACGTTCGTTTACAACTACTACCTGGTAAAGCTCATCACTACCATGGTTATCGGTTACTTTTCCGCTTATGGTAATCTTTTGTCCGTCTTGCGCGGCACAGCTAATTACAAACGATAATAGCAAAACAAATATGCAGAAAGTTTTTTTCAACTAATGGGGTTTACCAGGGGCAAAGTTAAGGTAATGTGCAAAAACAAGTTGTTAAAAAAAGATAAAATGCACTTCCATAAAAAAGCCCTCCCGAGTGATCGGGAAGGCTTTTATCATAGAAGAAAGTAATGTTAGCTTGCAGGTACCGGTGCAGGTACTCCGCCCGGGCCAACATACTTTATACTACTACTGAAAGCAGTAATAGCAATAAAGATTATGGGCAGGAATAATAAGCCAACTGTAAAGCCAACTCCTTGTCCATAGCTTTTTGAGAAACGGTTAATACAAATAATTGGCAAAATGAACCACCCGTATATAGGGATAAGGAACATAAAAATGTACCACCATGGTTTTCCAATAATTTCAAGGAATATTATCAGGTTGTAGATTGGAACAAGGCACGCCCATCCGGGTTTACCTGCTTTGGTAAGTATTTTCCATTCGCAGATAACAACAAATACTGCAATGATTCCGACAATTAACATGTAAGCCGCAAGAAATGCTACTAAAGCACCTATGCCGATTTGTGGATTGTTTCCCATGTGTAGATTTTTTTTAAGGTTATTAAGTTGGTTTTCAATAAGCCCTGCGACTTATTCTATACTCACAAATATATATAAATCAGTATGATATGCAATTTTTTTGCGACATAAATACACCTAAATGGATACAGTTGCAGTTTTTTTTCGTGAGGGTTAATATTCATTCATTCTTCATATTACTTTTTTTATCTTTGACCTACATTCTTCAATCAGTATTAACTAAAAAACAAACAGAATCATGAAAACTCTACGAATTACATTATTTACAGCGGTGGTAGCTTTAGCTGCTACCGTATTTACCGGTTGCGGTGGTGCTACAGGTCCTGCTGGCCCTGCAGGTACTGATGGTATTGACGGTGCTACAGGCCCTCAAGGCCCTTCAGGTGTTACCGGAACTGCCTTCTCATTTACAGTAAACAATGCTGATTGGGTTGCAAGTTCAGCAAGTGGCTATAACTTTGATATTGCATCTTACCAAAATGGCAGTATTGGTACTTATTTAACTTCTAACAATATTGCTACCGGTGTAGTTGCTGTTTATTTTCAAACAGTATCAGGTGGCTCTTGGGTTCCATTATCAGATACTTACCCAATTGCTACAGGTGTTGAACAAACTATGACTTACAACTATAATGTAAACTCATTAACCCTCCAAGTTCAGAATTCAGACAACAGCGTTCCAGTAGCTCCACCATCTTTTACTATTAATGTGGTTATTATTCCTACTTCATTAATGAAAAGACATCCTGGTCTTAATACCAAAGATTACTATGAAGTAATGCAGGTAATAAAATCAGCTCAGGCAGGTAGTTTGTAAAAACTGATTTAATTTTATAAAGTCCCCCTATGGCCTGGTGCTGTTGGGGGATTTTTTATTCCCACAAGGAAAGGCTGTTATTCTGTTCTTTTATTTTTTCAGCTTCCATATCATCTTCCGTATATGGGCTTATCATGCTTTTTACTGCTTGTTCATTTATATCAGCCGCTATCCATTCTTTTTCAGTTGATGATGGTAAAATAAGCGGCATACGTTTTTTTGTATTATGTATATGCGCCATTAGCGGATTTGCAGGAACAGTAATAATGCTGAAGCCTTTATATATTTCACCGGTATTCGTATTCACCCATTCATCGTACAAGCCACCCAGCGCAAAAAGCGCTGAGCTTTTCAGGTGAATGTAATAAGGTATTTTTTCTTTTAAGGCATGATGCCATTCATAGAAACCATTTACCAATATTAGGCATCGCTTTTTCATAATGCTGCGAAAAGAAGGCTTTTCAAACAATGTTTCGCTACGGGCATTGAGTGTTGCATTCTGCATTTCAGCAGCAGTTTTTTCATCTTTCACCCAGGCAGGTACAAGGCCCCAGTCCATCAATTGTATCTTGCCGTTCTCTTCACTTGTAATTACCGGTAGCTTGGGGTGTGCAAAGCCCGATACTCCCTGGTAGGGACGCATTTCATCAAACTTTTGTTCAAGCTCTGCATTATACCTTTTCCTGAGTTCCTCAACACTGGCTGTTGCTTTTACTTTGTAGCACATTATTTTTTCGGCGGTATGCTCCGCATTTTTGTGTAATCTTCGTAAATGTCGTTACGCTTTAAAATAAGTATGCCGTTCTTTAAATAAGCTATTTTGTTACATAGTTTATCTTCCAGCGGAGTATTGTTCCTGTAGTAGCGAAATGTTTCTTCCAGGTACCATCCGTTTTTTTTATTGTAGCGTGTTGTATCACAGCTTTTATCACTTACCTTGAAACGCACCCTGCCTGAACCTGAAGTACGCATCATACGGTGTATCATACTATCGCCATAAAAAATAAGTACCACGTTGGTGTCATCATCCATACGCCAGGCGCCTTGCAGTTCTGCTTTTACAGAATCGGCATGGGTGCTTTGTGCCCTGGCTTGAAAGGTTAAGCAAATAAAAAGCAAACAAGCATATTTTACCGAGCGGATCATTCTGCCAAAAGTAGAGAAATAAAACTTTCTTGCAAAGGTTGCAAAAAGCGAAACGTTCTTATTAAGATTTACCGGTAATGCTATTTCCCTTCCGGCTTATAGCACTCAGGACATGGCTTCAGGTGGTATTTGTTTACCGCCTCGGTAAGGGTTACCTTTTTTACTTTGTCACCTTTCTTAATGTCTTTGCAATCGCTACCCTTGTGGTAATATGGTTCTTTTGCGTCACTACTATCAATATATACATATTGCGATGGGCGCACATAATTAGTAAAACCGGTTGTAGTAGTAAGCATTGCAAATGCCAGCAAAAGTGTTTTCATATAAAATTGTTGTATAGCAAATATAGGAAAATTTTGTGCCTTTACATAACCCCGGAAGATGTAATGAGGATTTTTTTCTTTTGCAGGGCAAGAATAAAAATACCCGCGAAGTTTCCTTCGCGGGTATTTAAATAGAGAGGTATGGGTATTTTATTACTGTACAATAACTTTGGTAATACCTACAGCGTTGCCATCGGTAATACGTGCAATGTACATACCTGCAATCAGGTTTTTGTCGTTAACCGAAACGGTTGTTTGTATACCCGATGTCAGTTCGACTTGTTTGGTGCAGATCTGGCGGCCGGTAATGTCATACATATTCAAGCTGTATTGACCAGATTTAGCAACATTGCAGGTGAAGTTTACATTGCCGGAATTTGCAATGCCTATAGCTTTAAAGCCAACAGTTTGGGTTGAAAGAGATGCAATACCAACTGCAGATTTGTAGGTAAGTGTAAAGTTGTCAATAGCCGTTGTTGGGCGATTGCCTGAACCAGAACTTGCAGTTAAAGCGCTTATACGAATCCAAACCGGCCCGCTTTGATTGTCAAGAGCACTACCAAAACTGATAGCTATAGTGTCATCAGTAAATTGTTTACCACCTGTAGTCATAGTTCCGCCAAGAGGAAGAATAACGGCTGGAGTAACCGGTGTAAATGTAGTTGGAGTAGCACCCAGCCCGTAATCAACGGTCCAGGTAACGCTTCTTCCGCTTGTTATATCAAGGCTTTGTAATTCGAATGCAAGGTTAAAGTTGCTTAAATTTAAGGTGTTTGCTATTTCAAAAACAAACGAAGCGCCCGGGTCATATCCGGTAGTTGAAGCCTGGCGTACGCTTAATGCTCTGTCAAGAACAGCAGGTTGTGTAGAACAGCTCATAGTATCATTGGCAGAATCAGCTGATGCACTGTTCTTAAAACCATGGCTAAGTACATCTTTAAAGCAAGGAAGTGCACTGCTGGTATCATAATAAGTAGCAGTAGCAGCAGGATACCATGTAGCATTGGCAGTGCCAAGGCTTGTGCTTGTGGCAGCCGAATAGCAAAACCAACCGGTAGGTAAACCGGAACCAATATCAGTAAAGTTTTGTAAGTAGCTTGTACCTGTTAAGGTTACCTGCGCATTTGCAGTTAAACCAGCTAAAGCAAGTGATAATAAAATGTAGATTTTTTTCATGTAAGTGTTTTGTCGTTATAAATTCGTTTAGATTGCCTGTAGCATACAGGCTTTTTTTCGTGTGCAAACCTACCCAAATAGGGTTCTAATACTATTATCCTAATATTACCAATTTGTTAAGGGTGGTGCTTTTTTAGTAATTCAATTCTCCTTCTTTTAAGTATAGTCTTTCAGGTGTTTCCGGTGTACTTAAATAATGATATCCTTAATAATTAGTAAATTAGTACCATAAAATATAACCAGCATGAAAAAAACATTACTATTAGGCTTGACTTTAATGATTGGCGCGAAGGTTTTTGCACAATCAATTCCTAACGGAGGATTTGAAAATTGGAATTCTACAACATGGATGGATCCGATGTATTACATGACATCTAACGAGCAATCGAATAATGGATACAGTAATACTTTGCCGGATAACGCAGTACGTATTACCAAGGCATTTCATGGCAACTATGCAATTCAACTTACCTGTGTAAAGATAGGTGGTGATACTATTGCCGGATATGTTATTGATGGAAACCCGAATGGCAGTGTGGTGCAAGGCGGTATACCATATGCTCAAATGGCAAAAGGTATAAGCTTGCACTACAAGTACACCATAAAGTCAAAAGATACCGCACTTATACTTGCTTTTTTCAAACTTAAAGGCGCTGTTGTAGGACAGTATTTTTTCCCTGTGAGTGATACAACCAGCCAGTATAAACTTTTTACCGGCACATTTAGCCCTGCTTTATCGGTTACGCCTGATACAGTAGTGTTTGGGGCAGCAACATCAACAAAGGTAGTAGGCAGCGGAAAAGGAATACCGGGTAGTGTACTAACCATTGACAGTGTTAATTTTACCGGCGTTGCCAGCCAGCCGGCCGATTTGAATGGCGATTTTGAAAACTGGGTGGCCGATACTTCATGGACCCCTGTAGGATGGTATTCACTTTATGTGGGTGTAAACGAAAGCACTGATGCTTTTGCAGGAAAGTATTCATGCGAACTTACTACAACAAATTCTAATAACAATGGTGTACAGGCTGGTAATGTAAGTACCGGCTATTATGTTTGCCCTCAAAACTGCAGTGGTAGTTGTAATTGCGTTGAGGAAGGTGGTTATGCTTATACCCTGCAAACCGATACCTTATTCTTTGAATATAAATACGCTCCTACTGCAGGTGATACAGCGGCAGTGGCGCTGAGTTTTTTAAAGAATGGAAACACAAGTGGAACTGGTATGAATTACCTTTCTACAGGTGGAAACTGGATGCAGGGCAAGATCGGGTACACTAATGGCATTTCTGCAGATACGCTGATTGTTACAGCGGTTTCATCGAGCCATAATGCAAACGGGCAACTTCCTGCCAAGTACGTTGGTTCTGTATTTAAAATAGATAATATGTATTTAAAATCGCAACCACTAAGTGTAGCTAATCTTACCCAGGCTGGTGCAGGTATAAAAGTATACCCTAACCCGGCAGGACAGTTACTATATATTGACTATGTAACTGCAGGCGGACCAATACCGGCTTCAGTAGCTGTTGTAGATATGCTGGGGAACGATGTTGTAACAATGCAGCACGATTTGAATGCAGGACCTGTTAAGGTAAATATAACCGGTTTAGCTTCGGGCGTATATTTTGTAAAGATTACAACTGAATCATCGGTTAGCATAACTAAATTCGTAAAAGAATAAAAAGAGCAGGTTTTATACTAAAGAGAGGGGCTTAATGCCCCTCTTTTTATTTTTGCAATAATCATTTCTAAAGCATTTAATTTGTTATTTCGTCTGGTAATAAAAGATACTTCAATATGGCGATACTAAGGTCGATGGGTAAAAACCCATGGGGAGAACGGTTAAAGAAAGTTCAGCATTCACCGAATTACCGAGACGATATTTTTCAGAACCTTAGTGAAACACTTGTAATGACTGAAAAAGGCGACTTTTTTAAAACCTTCAAAAAGTTTTTGAACAAGCCGGCAGATACTAAACCACCACGCACACTGCCATCTGTCAAAACCGATCTGAAAAACCTGCCCGATGGTAAACCTGTTCTTGTATGGTTCGGGCATTCATCATACCTTGTAAAAATTGACGGGAAACATATATTGGTCGACCCTGTTTTCAGTGGCTATGCATCACCAATTAAAATGGGTTCAGCTAAAAGCTTCGAGGGGGCTAATGTATATAGGGCAGATGACATGCCTCCGATAGATATTTTGTTAATTACCCACGATCATTACGACCATTGCGATTATAAAACTATTTTGAAGCTTGCGCCTAAAACAAAACATATTATTACTTCACTCGGTGTAGGTTCGCACCTGGAGTATTGGGGCATTGATATGAAAAAAGTTATTGAGCTTGATTGGAATGAAAGTGCAGAGGTTGTAACAGGAATAAAATTTATATCAGCCCCGGTAAGGCATTTTTCGGGCAGGGGGCTTAAGCGCGCTAAAACACTATGGTCTTCATTTATTGTAAAAGCAAAAGATATCTCTATATACATTGGCGCCGATAGTGGGTATGATACACATTTCAGTAACATAGTAAGGCAACATGGCCCGTTTGACCTTGCCATACTTGAATCGGGCCAATACAACGAAGCATGGAAAGCCATACACATGATGCCGGAAGAAACAGTTCAGGCAAGTATGGATGTGAATGCAAAAACACTTTTACCTGTGCATTGGGGCAAGTTTTCGTTGGCTTTACACCCATGGAATGAACCCATTGAAAGGGTTCTGAAAAAGGCCGAAGAATTAAACGTGCAGGTTACAACGCCTTTGATAGGGGAACCTGTTATAATAGGTGAAAAGTACCCCGCAAGTAAATGGTGGAGGGCGGTTACTCAGTAATTAAATATCAATCTTCAGGTTTATCTTCCTGGTTTGTGTTAATGGGATGCAGGTGTGTTTTAGGGTCGTTGGTTTTATCGGTAAGTTCATTACCAATAAAATAACCCAATGCCTGTGTTGAAGGGTACAGGTCGAATATTACTTTAAGAATAGCTACCAGCGGCACAGCAACTATCATGCCAGGTATGCCCCATATCTGACCACCAATAAGCAAGGCAACTATAGCAACAAATGGATTAACACTTACACGCGAACCTACAATACGTGGGGTAATAAGGTTCGATTCGAGTATTTGTATGGAGAACATTACCGCCATAACGGCCACAGCAGGAAACACAGTGTCTTTTGTAAGCAAGGTATAGGTTGCGGTTATTAATGCGCCTATGGTAATGCCTATATATGGTATAACGGTAAGCATTGCAGTAAGAAAAGCAAAAAACATAGGGTGATCGACACCTATAATTACCAGGCCAACGCTGTTTAGTGTGCCAATAATAAGTATAACCATTAGCAGGCCAAGCAGGTAGTTTTGCACCAGTTTCTGAATGTCGTGTATAAGGCCGCTGGCCTGGCTTTGTGTTTCGTCGGCTAATAGTGCAAATGCAAAGGTTTTAAACGCGCGGTTGTAAAATAAAAAGCAAAATATGTATACTATTATCAGCACCAGTGTGCTCATTATGTTTGTTGTTCCGGCAATGGTGCCCGAAACAAGTACACCGGTATAATCAAGCAATTTGTTTTTTGCGTTGGCAATAAAATTATTTATGGTTCCTTCTGTTTCAAAATGGCCCGCAACATAAACCTGCAGAGCACTGAATTTATTGTTTATTTTACCTGATAGCCCACCTGCATCGGCCATCATCGATGTAAGTTCCCTGCTTACCAGTAATATTACTGATACAAGTACCACAACCACTATCATCATTGTAATAACAACGGTAAGCGCATTAGGTAGTTTCCACCGTTTCAGTTTTTTGTACACAGGGTACAATAGCATTGATATAAGCCCTGCAATAACAATAGGCAATAAAAAATCTTTGGTGTAAATAAGTATAATAGTGCCCAACACGGCTATAACGAGCCAGCTTGCGAGTTTTATGGTGAAGGGGTATTTTTTCATATGCACAAAGGTATGAATTAAGAGCTATAAAAGGATAATGAGCAAAATCATATTACAACCTGATGCTATTCATATAAATTTTTAGTGCTGCGGGTAATTTTGTTATATGACGCGCAAGTTTAAACATGAGGTTTTTGCAATGCTCGATGCTGACGATCATCACAATATGCCGAGTAGGGTCTTCAACATCTTTCTCATTGCAATTATTTCACTCAACGTGCTGGCTGTGTCATTGGAAACAGTCGAGGGTTTTTATACGTTGCATAAAAATGTGTTCTATGGGTTCGAGGTGTTTTCAGTTGTGGTGTTCACGATTGAATATATATTGCGGGTATGGTCGGTAACTGCATCTGATAACGTGAAATATGCGCATCCGCTATGGGGTAGGGTGCGTTTTATGTTCACTTTCAGTTCCCTTATCGACCTGCTCGCATTTCTTCCTTTTTACCTGCCTATGTTCATAGGCTACGACCTGCGATTTATCCGGGTGTTGCGTTTGCTCAGGCTTGTACGCATACTTAAAATATCGCGCTACATGCATGCTACCAATATGATATCGGCCGTGTTTAAAGCCAAGCGCGAAGAGCTTGTGATAAGTTTAATGCTTATCGTTTTTTTAATGATTATGGTGTCGAGCATTATGTTTTATGTAGAGCACGATGCCCAGCCAACCGTGTTTGCAAGTATACCCGAAACTATGTGGTGGAGCATTTCAACGCTAACTACTTCGGGCTATAGCGGTATGTACCCACTCACCGCAATGGGTAAAACACTGGCTTCAGTTATTTCCATTTTAGGTATTGGCCTGGTGGCATTGCCGGCTGGTATTTTTGCTTCGGGCTTTTCAGAAGAGATGAAAAAACTTCATGATACACACGAGACGCATGAAAAGAAATATTGCCCATATTGCGGAAAAGAACAATAACAGGGTTTGAGATATGAGGATGAGATATTACGTATTGCTAATACTATTTGTCGCGAAGAGTTTTATGTCCTCAGCACAGGATAGCAAAAAGGATAGCGCGATTGCACCAACAGAACCATTTGCTTTTGCCGATTTTACCTGGCTGAATGGTAACGACCGCCGTCATACTGACTTACTTGATAGCAAATATTTTACCGGCCGTGTATTGATAGATGTGAATGCAACATGGTCGAATCAAAACCCGATAGACCATACCGTAATAGGCTCTACCAGCCTTGCACGTAACGATGAAATGGAAGTTTCAGATGCTGCCTTCGGTGGCGATTTTCATTACGATAATGTACGCGCCAGTATATTATTGCAATTGGGTACGCGGTCAACCGTATTGCCACCTAACGACCTGAGCACTTTTCATGGGCAATACGACCTGCAGGATGTGTATCGTTATTTCAGCGAGGGTAATGCGGGGTATCACTTTAATGTGTGGCATGGTATAAATGTCGATGCGGGCTTGTTCACTTCTTACATAGGTATGTTCTCATGGTACAATGCTGAGAACTGGGCTTACCAACCTTCGTTTGTGTCTGATAACACGCCATGGTTCTTTAATGGATTGCGCATACAAACCTTTCCTTCTGACAAACTAAAGCTGGAATACTGGATAGTGAATGGATGGCAGTCGTATGCCATGTATAACAACGAACCGGGCTTTGGCTGCCAGGTATTATGGCGGCCGGTAGAATGGTTTCAGGGTGTGCTTAATTTATATTACGGCGCCGACCAGCCCAATGAACCTGGCCGGCACAGGTTCCATAACGATAATAGTATTGAACTACGTTACTATAATAAGCCATCGAACAATTTCATAAGTCGATGTGCATTTTCAATGGCAGGCGATATTGGTTTTGAACAAGGCGATGGGGTAAATGGCTTTCATGGTGATTCGGCAAACGGTCCTGCACAGTTTTTTGTAGGCGGCATGTTTTACAACCGCATTTGGTTTGGTACTAAACAACATATTGGCTGGACCTTTGGCGGAGGCTTTATACATAACCCCGGCCGTTACCTTGTGCTTGCCCCATCAGGCATGGCAAGCCCTTTGCCTTCAACCAATTATGTACCGGGCCTTACACCGGGCTCAGACCCATTTACCGAAAACCCCGGCGACCAGTTTACCGCATGGGATTGCTCCACTACATTTGATTATATGCCGAAGGAAAATGTAACATGGCGTGTAGAGTTGGTTCACCGTGAAGCAAGTGTACCATACTTTAATGGCCCCGGTGGAGTTACGTCTCCCAGTGGATATACAACAACACCCATTCCTCCCGGCTGGACACCCGATCTGGTGAAACAGGAAACACGCATTATTGTGGCCTTGCTGGTTAGGTTTTAAACCTTACCGCATTATAAAAGTCAAACTGCAAACCTAAACCACCTTACCGTGAGAAAATTACTCCCCATTCTAATATTGATGTTGATTTCACTTTTCTCGCAGGCACAATCTCAACTATCTGGATACATAAGCCTGCAGTATATAAGTGGGACAACATACAAGGTAACGGTTACCGATTATGCCTTGGGCAATCCTGCAAATGATGGTGCATGTGGCACTTATGCCGACCTGGACACATTGCGTTTGTATTATGGCGATGGAACTTCAGCTTTACTATACCGCTCCAATGGAAATACTTATCCGCCAGATACTATTCCCGGTGGAGTTGCTGTATGTACTTGCAGTAAGGTAAATATATTTACAAGCCAACATACTTTTCCTGGCACGGGTTCATACCATATTTGGTTTAATGGAGGAGCACGGATTGCGAACTTAACTAATATACCTAACTCTTCAAATAATGATATGATAATTTCCAATACACTTAGTTTGGGTATTGCAGGCGATAGTATTGCATTTCCGGTTATAACAAATACACCTCTTTGTAGTTATGGTTGCCCTGCAGAGTGTTATGCTTTTAGTCCGGGAGTTACTGCACCTGCAGGTGACAGTCTATCCTACAGTCTTGCAAATATTAATGCCCTTGGGTATTTTATCCCTAAGAATGTTATCTTGGATAGTGTTGCGGGTAACCTTTCATGGTGCAATCCAGGCTCAGTGGGTATTTACAATTTTGCTATGAAGATTATAACGTATAAAGCAATAATTGTTAGTGGTGAAAAATATCGCGTTCCGGTTGATACAGAAGAAATGGAATTCCAAACTACCATTCAATCAACTTGTCCTGCGGGCATAAATGAAATAACCAATTCAGGTGGATATACTATTTACCCAAATCCTGCTAATAATATAGTCAGTATAAAGGGAACTGATGAGAACAGTAAGTTAGTTACCATTTACAATATAGTGGGGCAGGCAGTAATTACCAGAAAAGAAGAACAGGGAGAATTTTCTATTAATACATCTGGCTTAGCGAATGGTATTTACTTTGTATATATTAAAGAGGTATCGGGTAGGAATTGCACTTTGAAGTTGGTGAAGGAGTAAGGTTTATTTCCTCATCCCCAATATCACAATCTCGGTACGCCTATCCATTGCATAAGCCTTGTCTTTTTCTTCCTGGGTTTTCATTAAAGCAATTTTCTTTTGGCTGATAAGTGGCTTGCGGCCTTCCCAGCCTTTTGTAGTAATACGCATAGGGTCTATTCCCATTTTAACTAACGTGTCTGTAATTGTTTGTGCGCGATCCTGTGAAAGAATATAATCGTGCTTGTCACTTCCCTGAGTATCGGTATGAACATATACCCCAATGGCAAGGTATGGGTGTGATTTTAAAAACCGTACAACCGTATCAAGCCTCATAAGATTTTCAGAATCTGCGCGTAATTGGCCTTTATCTAATTCATACGTAAATCGTACTCTGCGTAAACTGTATTTCATAAACTTTACATCGCTCCACTGAAATTGGTTAGCTGAATCTGGACCAATAATTGTTGCTTCCATTCTTCTATCAGCTTGATAAGCGGCTTGCTTTTCTTCATTGGTTTTCATTTTTGCGATGTCAGCTGCGTTACAACCGGGCAATGTTCTGCGCCAACCCCAACCTTTAGCTACTAAACGGACTGAATCAATGCCTTGGCTTTTAACGTAATCTACACATGCCTGTGCACGGGCTTGTGACAGTACCACATTGTGTTTATCGCTTCCTTGTGGATCTGTATGGCTATCGAATTCAATTTTTATGAAAGGGTTTTCTTTCATAAAACGCACTACAAAATTTAATGTATCAGCCGAGTTCTTTGTCAGTCCACAATCATCAACACCCCATTCAACATGTACCTGCCTTTTAGCACCCTTTACAAATACGGTATCACCCCAGTTATACGTGTTTTGTGCAAACAGTAATACGGAGTAGGTAGTAAAGAATAAGGTTAGTATGAATGGCTTTAGTTTCATAAGAACAAATATAACGAAGTGGGCTTTCATCTAATACCTATTTGAATATCAACCCTATTTTACTATGTTTGTTGAAGCCGGATTCGTCTGTGCAACCAAAAACGAAAAATAGCATCTAATAAAAAAACAAATTGCTCTTATAGCCTCCCTTTCAGGAGAGGTTGGTGGGGCAAAAAACAATCCCCTATGAAAAAACTCCTACTAACTTATTCCTTACTCCTTACTGCTTACTCCTTATTTGCGCAGCCAACAACTTTTACCGCACATGGTATTGGCGGTGGAGGGGCGCAATACAGTCCAAGCATTAATCCGGCTAATCCGCTGGAAATATATTCAACTACGGATATGAGTGACGTATATCATTCTATCAACGGCGGTGCCAGCTGGAACGTAATAAGCTTTAAACAAATTACGGGCGGACAATTTGCCAAGGTAGAATTCACCAATAACAATAATATACGCTATTGCCAGAGCGAAGATCATGTAAGTGAAGTATTGATACCGGTTAAGAGCACCGATGCAGGTGTAACATGGACACCTACAACCGATCCTACCGGTGGAAACGGATCGTGGAATGTAATTGCTAACTCGCAGGATTCTGCACAGCTGATCGTGTCTGATTACAATAATTTTTATTTATCGAACGATGGTGGCAAAACATTTGGCGCTGCTTTTTATACTGATAACGGAGGCAACGGTGCCTATATAGCAGGCACCTTTTTCGATGGGAGTAATATATATGTATGTACCAATAAAGGATTACTTGTTTCAACTAATAAGGGTGGCACATGGTCGGCTCTTAATACAGGCGGAGTAACGGAAGATTTTCTCTCCTTTGCAGGAGCCAAATCAGGCAGCACAACCCGATTTTTTTGTGTAACACAAGCTTCAGGCAATGTGTATGTAGGTATTAACGGCGAAAGCGCAAATGGCTATGCCAGTGTATATACTATGACATACCCTGGCACCTGGACAGCCTGCACCAATGGAATTCTATCGGGTGACTGGCCTTATGTAGTGCGCATGGCAGCCAACAATATTAATGA
>DATHNG010000109.1:0-4272 GCA_035486275.1 Bacteroidia bacterium | reverse complement strand
TGAATCCATATATCTGCCATATCCCTGGCTTCCATCTTTAAATGTATAGTGCGGGGTTCTGTATTGATAGAACTGCCCCACATATCCATAATCAAATATATTATCTCCGAAATTGCCATTGTCAACCTTGTTAAAATGGTGTGAATACTCCGCCTGAATGCTATAGAAAGCATTTTTAATAAGCGCCGATTTATCCTTCCCTTCCGGGGTATAAAATTTTTGAGTGAGCCTTATGAATCCCTTATAGTCTGTAGTTTGATCAAGTGGGTCATTGCCCGAATTGAACATTTGATATACGTAGTAATTGTTCCAATCATGACCTGTCTGAAACTCGTATGAACCGCCCACTGTAATTTTAACACTTTCAGAAAGATGGTAATTCAATTTTCCACTTAATTGCAAAATATCCTGAGCGTTGTTTTGGTGCCAGCTCTGGTTATCTATTTCATTGGCAGTTATATATTCAGCTGAACGGGTGAAACCTCCGCTAGTACCAAGTGTTAATGGCTGTGCTTCTATAGCGGAAAGTGTAGCAGGGTCTACGAAATAGGTGCCTTCAAAACTCGGGTTCTGATCCCTGGTATAGGAATATTCGCCACCAAAAACAAAGTCCAGTATTGGCCTCTTATTGTGGTTACTATCTTTTTTGGACCATATTGGGCCACCTACACTAAAGTTTGCATCATTATAATGAAACTGGTCAAACAGATTAGAAGTCAATCCCTGAACACTGCCGAAAAAGTGATCGGCGCCTGAAAGTGTGTTCACTTCCACAATACCACCGGTAGCATCACCATATTTTGCAGGTGTTCCGCCAGTTATAACTGAAATTTGGTCGATCATACTGGAAGGTATACCGCCAAGTCCCTGGTCGGCTGTAACTTTTTGTCCGTCTATTATATATTGTGTAGCATCTGAACGGCCACCGCGAATATTCAAATCACCTCCAACATCTTTTGAATAAACACCCGGAATGTTTGCAACAACTGCATTAATATTACCAGCTACAGCCATGTGATGAATATCACTGCTATCCGCTACACCTCCGGTAACGGTACCCTTTGATATAAGCGGGTTCCTGTATCGCATTACTGTTACGTGAAAAGTAGTATCGGCTATACCAACCATAGCGGCTTCAATGTGGGCCAACTGATCCTGGCTAACTATTACCCCTTCTATCACATAATCATGATGGCCTTCATACACGGCCCTTACGTTGTAAGTTCCCGGGTCGAGAGGCTTGATCTCAGCATATCCGTCATTATCTGTTGTTGCTCCGGCTACTTCTTTATCGCCTTGCTGTACTACCACATTACCAAATGGCAAAGCTTGCCCGCTTACTTTATCAAATAAGTGTATTTTAATTCCGGATGACTGAGCCGCCAGAACACCGGAGATTAGTAGGGCTACTGCTGAAATGCGTATCTTTCTGAACATAAAACGAGGTGTTTTGTTAATTTATGTTAATGCAAACGCACAAATGTAAAATTAATTTGGACAAACGGGAGTACATATTCTGAGTAAGTATTTTAGTGATGTTTATTAATCAACTAGTAACCAGTGTATTATTTTCATTAAGAACAAGAAAAACTTTTTTACAACTCAACTGCTGCAAGTCATGTTTTTGTGTTCAAATTTCCTTTTCATTTTTTGTTGTTATCTCTGAACCTACTGTAAAATCAAGCCTTTCTGATTCACGACACAAAGATATATTGTAAAAACAGAATTAAAAGCCACAATTATTATATGGCGGGTTTCACTTATTAAAATGCGGGTTTCACTTATTAAACGGCATTTTAAATACACAACTGTAAATAATGTTTTGTAAATGTTACGTGAAATTCATTCACCATTCAGCAGTTACCATTTACAGTTCTAATACTCTCCTCCTTCATTGGTTATCCTGGCTTTTTTGGCATCCTTCTTCATCCGCATTCTTACCGTCTTCGATTGATGCTTCATGTGCGCCTTAAGGGCGGAATCTCTTGCGCGCGATGCCCTGCGCTGCCTCCACCAGTCCAGCTTTTTTCTGTCCTCGGCTGTTTTCGCTCCTGCTTTATTGCTTGCAGGCGCATCCTGTCCGGGGCTTCTTTCAACAGCACACAACCCGGCTATTGCCAAGGCGCTTATAATGATCATTGATTTCAGCCTGCTCATATACTATAAAATTCAAAAATACGTTATATTTGCAAAGTACGTTATGAGTAATTGAAAAATAAACTATCCGCATTTTATTACTCATATTTTAATTAGCACAAAATGATTAAAAGATTTTTAATTATATTACTGGCCGTAACCGGAATTTCTTCTGCCTGCAAAAAGGATACACCCGCTACCAATGCCGGTGTTCCCAATGTAACGGTAAATATTTCCATTGAAGCCAGCAGTCCGCTTTACCCTAACCTGGCAATTGTAGGCGGCTGGGCCCAGGTTACGGGAGGCTATGATGGAATATTGATCTACAGGCAGTCTACCGATAATTTTGTTGCGTATGATTGCGGCTGCCCTTATGACTGCACCACCAATGCCAAAGCAATTATTAAGGTACAATCAAATAATATTACAGCAGTATGCCCCGTGTGCGGCACTACCTATTCCATACTAAGTGGCGCTGTGTCGAAAGGCCCGGGCAGTCTGTCCCTGAAACAGTATCCAACTACCTTTGACGGTACGTATATAAACATCACGAACTAAAAAAGTCCGGAATTCAAATTCAACATCCTATTGTGCTTCTCCGCAAATAGAAATATTGACTTTGGCGACAATTGACTGCCCCAAACCCTAAAGGGGCTTTGAATAGTAGATTGACATCATTGCAAGGCTCTGCGAAGCAATCTTACCATGTTTATGTCTAATTGGGTAAGATTGCTTCGTTCCTCGCAATGACGAATTGGAAGCCCCTTTAGGGGTTTGGGGCGAAGAGAAACTAAAAAGAGATGAACAGTTTCCCGTTCATCTCTTATATCTCATAGCTTATAGCTACTTTTAGTACCTGTAGTATTCAGGCTTGTATGGTCCACTTACCGGAACTCCGATATATGCTGCCTGATCTGGTGTAAGTTCATCCAGTTCAACACCTATTTTCTTAAGGTGTAAACGGGCAACCTTTTCGTCAAGTATTTTAGGAAGAGTATAAACTTCGTTCTTGTATGCTTTATGGTTATTCCACAATTCAATTTGTGCCAACACCTGGTTGGTAAATGAGGTTGACATTACAAATGAAGGGTGTCCCATAGCGCAACCCAAATTCACCAATCTGCCTTCTGCGAGAACGATAATATCTTTACCATTAACCGTATACATATCAACCTGTGGCTTGATAGTATTTTTGGTATGTCCATAGTTTTCATTCAGCCAAGCCATGTTTATTTCCACGTCAAAGTGGCCAATATTGCAGACAATAGCTTTATCTTTCATAGCAAGGAAATGCTTATCGGTAATGATATGGTGGTTACCCGTAGTGGTAACAACAATATCAGCCAGCTTAACTGCATCTTCCATCTTACGGACTTCATAGCCTTCCATAGCAGCTTGCAATGCACAGATAGGATCTACTTCGGTAACAATAACACGGCATTGTGAATTCTTCAATGCTTGTGCTGAGCCTTTGCCCACATCGCCAAAACCGGCTACTACAGCCACTTTTCCGGCAAGCATAAGGTCAGTCGCACGGCGGATGGCGTCTACTAATGATTCGCGGCAGCCATATTTGTTATCGAACTTTGATTTAGTTACAGAATCATTTACGTTGAACACAGGCATAGGAAGTGTTCCTTTCTTCATACGCTCGTATAAACGGTGAACACCTGTGGTGGTTTCTTCGCTGATACCTCTGATACCAGCAATTAATTCAGGGTTTTTATCCAATACTATATTGGTAAGATCTCCCCCATCATCCAATATCATATTTAATGGCTTGCGATCAGGACCAAAGAACATAGTTTGTTCAATGCACCACTCGTATTCCTGCTCATTCATACCCTTCCATGCATATACCGGTATGCCTGCAGCAGCTATTGCAGCAGCAGCATGATCTTGTGTTGAAAATATATTACATGAAGACCATTGTACTTCTGCACCAAGCTCCACTAATGTCTCAATTAACACAGCAGTTTGTATGGTCATATGCAGGCAACCCGCAACTCTTGCGCCTTTCAATGGCTTCTGTTTTCCATACTCTTCGCGAAGCGCCATAAGGCCCGGCATTTCTATTTCAGCCAGTTTTATTTCCTTTCTGCCCCATTCGGCAAGCGAAATATCTTTTACTTTGTA
>DATHNG010000108.1:0-31456 GCA_035486275.1 Bacteroidia bacterium | reverse complement strand
GCACCAATAACTATGTTATCGTTACAGGTATTGAATACTGGCCTCCACATTTCGTTCATATTCGCATCACCGGCTGAAGTAGCTTGAAGGGTACCAGCAGAGTTTACTTTTAATATTCTGGCACCTGACGCGCGTGCGCCTTCAATAAGATAACTGGTTCCGCTTTTAGGATCAACCGCAATGCCGCCATATACATTTCCATCAATATTGCTTGCAGGAAAGGCCCATTGTATAACACCCGTATTGCTGAGTTTTACCAACTGGAACGGAGAATACCCGCCATAAACATATACATTCCCGTTAACGTCATAATCGAGGTCGTATGCCTTATTATATGCCCCTGTAAACTTAGGGTTGGTTGTCCATGGATCAATTATTATTGTTTTTGATTTATCATAAGCGGCTAGTTTAAACCCTTCTGCATTCCCATCAAGTACATACTTTACATTTATTGCACCACCATCAGCATAAGCACATACTGGCGCATGGTCTGTAATTTCACCTACCTCGGTATTTACTGAAACATTATCGAGTGCATTTATTTTTGGATTTACATTGTCATAAGCGAGCCTTACTTGTGAAATATCGGCTCCCGGATGGGCAATAATATCATACTCAAATCCTTCTTTGTTTTCGGGGAAATAATATTCAATATCAATACCCGGGTATAAATTGTGATAGATGATTTTCCTATAAATGGATGCTATAATAGTACCGTTTCTTCCGCTTGGGTAATGGTAAGAATAACTTAATTCCTGCTCAGCAGTAATAGTTACTGCAGGGCTTGAATTAACCCATTGGGTAGTTAAAGTATACGTAGTTGGTTTCTGAAACTGATCTGGAGGGTCTTTTTTATACTCATCGTAAGTATACACAATACCTTTATTGGTAAAATATAACTTAACGTTACCTAACGACGCCGAATAAACTACTTTGTCTTTAGTTATATCACCTACGTCAAACTGGCCTTTGTTTTCAATAAATAATTTTGAATCGAATGGTGAAACATTCCAATAAGTACTTTTTTTACCAGGCAAGGCTGTTTTTTTTACAGGAGTTTTTGTATGTTGGGCAGTAACGTTAATTGAAATTAAGCCAACCAATACAATAACTTGTAAAAATATTTTCCTGTAGAAAAATGTCATTATTTCACCAATATTCGCTTTAGATTAATGCTCTGCTATAAGTATTTGGCATACAATATACTAAATTTTAAGCAAATATGCGCGGTTTGAAATTGCCTTTTGTGAACAAAGATTTGAACTTATACACATGGAATTCGTGAAAAACAACCCCTTTTAGGTTGATTTAGGGTCTAATCAAAGCTTATTTGTAATTTAGCGCACATCTGAAAGTATTAGGGAATTTCCTTGTTTTTTGTAACAATTTGAGCGGTAACAGGACATATAGAAGACTTAAAGGGAACAGCTTTTCACAGGCTGATGAGGTGATGCTCATTAAAAGCGGAAATGACTTTTTTGACAAGTCACTTTCCATTATAGCGAATAGTAAGAAAACTATTCATTTCCAGACCTATATATTTATTGATGATTCAACCGGAAGGCTAGTAATTAATGCCTTGAAAGATGCTGTAAAAAGAGGTGTGGAAGTGAATTTATTGGTAGATGCGTTTGGCTCAAACAGCTTAAGCAATAATGCCATAAAAGAAATAGAGCAAAGCGGTATTCAGTTCAGAAAATTTTCACCTCTATTTCGGAACAACCGTATACGGTTTGGAAGAAGATTGCATCATAAAATAATTTTGGGCGATGAGGTTGAGGCACTTATTGGAGGAATAAATGTGGAAGATAAATATCGTGTTGATGGACCGGAAACTCCCTGGCTTGATTATGCAGTGTATATAAAAGGACCGGTTTGCACTCAAATTAAAACGGTGTGTGTTGCACTTTGGAAAGGCAAGGGGTATAGAATGCGGACAAAGAAATTATTGCAAACTCTTACCCCTGCTAATGTGAATGCTGAAACAATACCTGTAAAGCTTAGTCAGAATGATTGGCTGCTAGGGAAGGATAAGATATCTAAAAGCTTGAGGAATGCGATAAGGCATTCTCATGTATCGGTAACGTTTATGGCAAGTTATTTTTTGCCAGGGCATCAGGCACTCAGAATTTTGAAAAGAGCTTTGAAAAGAAAAGTAAAAGTTAGGATAATAGTACCTGGAATATCGGACGTGCAACTTGCCAAACGAGCAACTATGTATTTATATGCATGGATGTTCAGGTATGGAATGGAAATATATGAATGGGATAAAACCATACTGCACGGAAAGGTTAACCTGGTTGACGATAAGTGGGCTTCGATAGGTTCTTATAATATCAATCACCTAAGTCATTACAGTAGTGTGGAAACAAATATTGAGGTGTTTGATGCTGCCTTTTGCCAGGTAGTTAAAGATGAGTTGGAAAAAGTAATAACACAATGCCATCACGTAACATATTCTGAATACCTTGAGAAAATGAACCTGTGGGAGAAATTCCTTTGCTGGATTTCATTTCAATTCACACGCTTCCTGTTTTGGTTTGAATTTAAAGTGCTTTCAAAAGAATAAAAAAAGGCGGTATCTTTTCAGATAACCGCCATTTCATAAAACCTGAAAAACTTACTTCAATCCTTCCAATGTTTTCTTAATACCTGCAAAGTCAGGGTAGTCACCTGCCACTTCAAGTATCTGTTCAAAACGAACCACACCTTCTTTATCTATTACAAATGAAGAACGCTTAGCAACGCCATGCAGGTTCATTACCCAGGTATCGCATTTGCAACCGAAAGCTGTAATAGCTTCTTTGTTAAAATCTGAAAGAAGAGGGAAGTTCAATTGATTCAGTTCTTTGAACTTGGCTAATGTAAAAGGCATATCAACAGAAACACCAAGTACCTGTGCATTCATTCCATTATAAAAAGAGAGCGAATCTCTGCTTTCGCACATTTCCTTAGTGCATACACCCGTAAACGCTGCCGGGAAAAAAAGCAGAACAACGTTCTTGCCTTTTAATGAATCTAGTTTAACCATATTCTTGTCCTGGTCAGGGAGCTCAAAATTCGGGGCTTGTTTTCCTACTAATGACATGTTTTTATTGTATTTAGGGTTATAAATTAATTACAGAATAAGAGAGGCAAAGGTATAATTTTCTCAATCCGAAGAAAGTAAATATTCGGTGAAGAATTTGCTTTCTTTATGTGGCTGAAAATAAGTACATTTGCTTCTATAGCTAGGTAATATTTAACCTGTAAAAACTAAATCATGAAGAAGAACCCATGGGTTGCAGCCATTTTGAATTTCCTGTTTTATGGTGCAGGGTATATTTATATAGGTAAAAAGAAAGGCTATGGCTTAGCTTTGGTACTTGCATGGATAGTATTGCGCACTGCAGATATAAAATTCTATTTGGGTAGTAGTGTGCTTAACACCTGGTTTATATTAATGGCAGGACTTGCTATTTTGCAGTTTACATTTGCCATTGATGCATATAATGAAGCTAAAGCCGGCAATAACCAGAACTAGTTTTTAACATCTTTACTCTTCCATTTTACTGCAAGCCATGCTATAGGTGCTGTAAGCAGTGCTCCGACAGCAAAATAAATCTGGGTATTTGAGCCTTCTGATTTGGTTAGTTCTCCAATAAGTGCAACAGAATACACAACTACCGGCAAAATCATTACTAAGGTGAGCAGGAAGGTGTTTAACGGAATTTTAAAAGGGCGGGGCGCATCCGGTTCTTTTATACGTAACACAACCAATGATATAAACTCGAGTGCTATTCCTGCTCCGTATAATATTACGTCAATCACTATTAATTCAGTGAATGACCATAGCGCCATAAAGCTTACAACCGTTGCGGTAACCAATATTGACACATACGGGGTTTTGAACCGTTTATGATCAATGGCAAACCATTTGGGCAATAATTTGTCATCGGCCATTGATTTCGGAATGCGAGATATTGATAGCATAACTGCAGAGAATATTCCCAGGGCACTTGCCATACCACCCACAGCAAGCATTGCAGCCAACCAAGGGGCACCAATTTTTTGCCCCAGCAAAGGGTACATCTTATCATTCAGTTCGGCAAAATTAACCCCGGAGTTTTGAGTGATATAGGTTGTAACAACGTATAAAAATATAACCAGCGCAAAGGCTATGAATGTCGAAATTATGTAGGACCTGACTGGTTTGTCAACCTCACCTGCATACGTTGTTGTATTGTCCCAGCCCAGGAAGTTCCACATTACCGTATATAGTGCCATACCAATTGCCGAAAACCCTATTCCGTTAAGGCTGGGCGCGGGCATAGTAAAATGTATGGACGAACTAAAAAGTGCCGTTCCAAAAAGAGCAAGAAAGGGTATAATTATAATTGCGCCAAGTATAAGCGAAACCCTTCCTACAGGCACTATTCCCAATATATTTAAGCCGGCACTGCCCCATATAATAACAAGCATAACGGGTATTTTCCATTCCTGAATGGCAGGAAAGAAATAAGCAGCATAGGTAACAAAAAGCACCGGATAAATAGCCAGGTCGGTAAAAGAATAAAGCCATGTCCACCATCCTTCAAAAAAAGCCCAGCGCTTACCAAGCGCCCTATCTACCCATTTGTAGTAACCACCATTTACGGGCATAAGGCTGTTCAGTTCCAGAACCATTAAAATACTTGGCAGGTCCCACAAAAGCGGAACAAGTAACAAAAGCAAAAGCGCCCCATTCTTTCCGGCATATTGTGTAAGTGGCTCAAGTCCGTATGGCCCACCCGAAACGGTAAGGAATATAACAGCTGCAAGCGAAAAAGTCTTTAATAAACGGGCTGAAGGAGAGGCAGTTTTGCTCATTACATATATATAGCGCTATTGCAAATGTAAAGCTTACAATGAATTTTGAACATGCAGGAGTATTTACCATATTTAATTGTATTTTTGGACGGCTTAGAAATATACCCTATGGATCGCCCGAGTTTTGATGAAATATATATGGAGTTAGCGGTAAAGCTTGCTCAACGTTCGCACTGTGTTAAAATGCATGTGGGAGCAGTAATGTGTAAAGACACCCGCATTATATCACTTGGTTACAACGGCCCGCCTGCCGGAACACATAACTGCGACGAAGAATGGGCTGAACATGGATGCCCTCGCGACAGCAAAGGTGGCTGTTCATTGGCAATTCATGCGGAGCAGAATGCTATTATATATGCAGCCAAGAACAAAGCAAGTATTGAAGGCTCCACTATGTATGTTACCCTTTCGCCTTGCCTCGCCTGCGCTAGAATGATATTTACAGCCGGCATAAAGCACGTATATTATCTTAATTCATATGCTGACTATAAAGGAATTCCTTCTGACGAAGGAGTTGATTTTTTAAGGAAATTTGGTGTTACGGTACATCGTATGACATTACCGGAAGCAGTTAAATTATAAACTATATGTTAGAAGCTCCTGTTACACCTCAGCCATTACCTACCCGCAAACCGGTAATTGTTGGTATTTCGCAGGGCGATGTTAATGGAATAGGGTTGGAGGTAATTATCAAAACTTTCTCTGATCCGACCATGCTCGAAATATGTACACCTGTACTTTTCAGTTCAGGTAAAACAATAGCGCATCATCGCAGAGTGTTGCAGGCTGAGCACTTCAACTACAATATGATAAATAGCCTCGATAATATTCCTGCGCGCAAGTTCAATCTGTATAATTGCTACAACGAAGAGTTTCCAATGGAGTTGGGCAAAGAAACTCCCGCCGGTGGATTGTATGCAGTGAAATCGTTAACTACCGCTTGTGAAGCATTGGAAAGAGGAAAGATAGAAGCATTGGTTACAGCGCCTATCAATAAACACAATACACATTCCGAAGAATTTCCTTTTGCGGGACATACCGGTTACTTAGACCAGCGTTTTGGAAAAGGCAATTCAGTAATGATGCTTATATCTGGCGAATTGAGAGTGGCTTTATTAACGGAGCATATTCCTGTTTCAGAAGTGGCTGCTTCTATTTCAGTTGAGAAGATATTGAAGAAACTAAGTATACTGAATAAAACCCTGAAGGAAGATTTTAGTATTGAAAAACCGCGTATTGCAATACTGGGCCTTAACCCACATGCAGGCGATGGTGGTACACTTGGTAAGGAAGAACAGGAGATAATTATTCCTGCAATTAATAAGACGCAAAAAGATGGCCTATTGGTATATGGTCCATATCCGGCAGATGGCTTTTTTGGTAACCATGCGTTCCAGAAATTTGATGCCGTGCTTGCCATGTATCACGACCAGGGATTGATTCCATTTAAATATATGGCATTTGAAACCGGTGTTAATTTTACGGCAGGTATTTCAGTTATACGCACCTCACCCGACCACGGCACAGCTTATGACATTGCAGGAAAGAATAAAGCATCGGAAGCATCATTCCGCCATGCGGTGTTTATGGCATGTGACCTGGTAAGGACAAGAAAAGAATACCAGAAACTTGTTGCAAATAGATTAAGAGTACCGGTACCTGCACAACAGGACGGAGAATAAATAACAATGAAAAAGAAGGTTACTTTATATTATAACCCGCGTTGTTCGAAGTGCAGAGAAGCAGTGTGTTTACTGGAAGAAAAAGGAGTTGAACCTGAAATAGTGGAATACCTTAAAACTCCGCCTACCGAAAAAGAACTGAAAGATTTATTAAAAAAACTTGGCCTGAAGCCAACCGATTTATTGCGCAAAAAAGAACCATTGTTCGAAAAGAAATTTAAGAACAAGAAGTTTAGCGATGCAGAATGGATAAAGGTAATGAGCAAGAACCCTATACTTATTGAAAGGCCCATTGCCATTGAAGGAAACAAGGCTATTATTGGCAGGCCACCGCAAAACGTAATTACTTTATTGAAATAATATGGAAACCTTAAAACAAAAAGCTATGGAATTCAGAACTGAAAAGGACACAATGGGACCTGTGCAGATACCTGCTGACAAACTTTGGGGCGCACAAACTGAACGCTCACGCAACAATTTTAAAATAGGCGGAAACAAAATGCCTATTGAAGTTATTTATGCTTTTGCTATTTTGAAAAAAGCGGCAGCACAGGCAAATACTGAGTTAGGTGTATTGCCAAAGGAGAAATGTGATATTATCGGAAAAGTGTGTGATGAGATTTTAGCAGGAAAACTTGATAATGAATTTCCATTAGTGGTATGGCAAACAGGCTCGGGCACACAATCGAACATGAATGTGAACGAAGTAGTGGCTAACCGTGCGCATGTGTTGTTAGGCGGTAATTTAATGGACGAAAAGAAAGCCATTCACCCGAACGATGATGTGAACAAATCGCAATCCTCGAATGATACTTTCCCTACTGCAATGCATATTGCAGCATATAAACTTATAGTAGAAAATACTATTCCTAATGTGCAGTTATTGCGCGATACATTAGATAAGAAAGCGAAAGCATTTAAGGATATAGTTAAGATAGGCCGTACTCATTTAATGGATGCAACTCCCTTAACATTGGGCCAGGAATTTTCAGGTTATGTATCGCAATTAGATCATGGCTTGAGAGCATTGAAAAATACCCTTGCGCACCTTTCAGAATTGGCATTAGGTGGTTCTGCAGTGGGTACAGGATTGAACACTCCTAAGGGATATGCAGTATTGGTAGCAGAAAAAATTTCCAAGGTTTCAGGCTTACCATTTGTGACGGCAGAGAATAAATACGAATCATTAGCAGCACATGATGCAATGGTGGAAACATCGGGCGCATTAAAACAATTAGCAGTATCGTTAATGAAAATAGGAAATGATGTTCGCTTGCTTGCATCGGGACCACGTTGCGGAATTGGCGAAATATTAATTCCTGAGAACGAACCGGGTTCATCAATTATGCCGGGTAAGGTAAACCCTACCCAGTGTGAGGCTATGACAATGGTTGCTGCACAGGTAGTGGGTAACGATATGGCAATCAGTGTGGGCGGTATGAATGGCCATTTTGAGTTGAACGTATTTAAACCGGTGATCATTTTCAACCTGCTTAATTCGGCACGATTGATCGGCGATGCATGCAATTCATTCAATGAGCATTGCGCCGTTGGTATAGAACCAAACCTTGCTGATATTAACAAGAACCTTGAAAATTCATTGATGTTGGTAACTGCACTCAATACCCATATTGGTTATGAGAATGCTGCCAAAATTGCCAAGAAAGCGCATAAGGAAAACAAAACACTTCGCCAGGCTGCATTAGATCTGAACCTTGTTACCAACGAACAGTTCGATCAGTGGGTTGACCCGAAGAAGATGATTGGGTCGTTATAATATTTCCTTTTTATATTGGGCGAGCCAACAAAACAAGTATAAAAGAGAATATTCCGAAAAGAATAAATGAAGTAATGATATATTTTATAAGCACTTTATATTCTTTATAATACTGAATAGAGGTTTTATCCAATGAGTCTATTACGAATTTATGTATAAGTGCAGACCTTGGCATTAATTTAATGCCAAAAAGATTCGACGAGAGTTTTGCATAAATTTCAGGACGGTTACTTTTAAGATATTTGTAAATGCGTAGATCAATGTAAATAGCCCGAAATAAGCCTAACCCAAAGGTTAATACCATAAAAACTCCTGAAGAATAAACCACAAAGTGCTCTTTAGAGAATAAAAGAATCGAAATTTCAATAAGACTCAATAAAGAAAGGTATATTCCGTATTTTAAAGAAAGAGTATTCAATAGAGTGGATTTTTAAGATTCCCTTCTCACCACATACGTAGCAGTTGCCTGCTGGGTAGGTGTAATAACTACATCGCTGATGTTCACATGCGCAGGGCGCGATGCTGCAAAGTATATTACTTCGGCAATGTCTTGTTCTTTTAGTGCATCAATGCCTTTGTACACATTCTTTGCTTTGGCTTCATCACCATGGTAGCGCACAATAGAAAACTCTGTTTCAGCCATGCCAGGGCATATACCTGTAACCCTAATGCCATGTTGTAAAAGGTCAATACGTGTGGCCTTGGTGAGCGCATCAACAGCATGTTTAGTAGCGCAATACACATTACCATTTGCATATACTTCTTTACCGGCAACCGAACCAATATTGAAGATATGTCCTTTCTTATTCTTTATCATCAAGGGTGCAACAGTGCGTGTAACATATAGCAGGCCTTTAATGTTTGTGTCTATCATCTTTTCCCAATCTTCCGTATCGCCCTCCTGTATCGTACTTAATCCGCTTGCCAATCCGGCGTTGTTCACCAATACATCAATATTTTGCCATTCAGCAGGTAATGATGCAATATTCTTTTTTACATCTTCCAGTTTGCGTACGTCAAAGTTCAATACCAATACCTTTACACCATGTTTCTTTTCCAGCTCGCCCTTTACTTTTGCAAGCCTGTCAGCTCGTCTTCCTGTAATAATTACGTTATACTTATGTGCAGCAAATTCGTGTGCTATTGCTTCTCCGAATCCCGCAGTTGCTCCTGTTATTAAAGCTATCTTTTCCATGTTGTTTTTTTATGTGTTTCAAAAGTAAGAAAGTATCTTAAATTGAATTATTCCTCCTCCATTCACAACCGTTTTATCACAGTTCACTCGTTATAATAAGGTGCAGAATAAGTAGGGGCTTAATTCTCAGCCATTTCTGACTATATTCGAATTGTTAAAATAAACAGGAACACGAACGGAGACGTCATTGTTTTTCATAACTTTGTAAGAGATTCAACATGCGCATAAAAGGGTTCATATTATCCGGAATACTGTTAAGCAGTATTGTAGCATTTAGCCAAACAAAAAGCCCTGTAGCTTATTTGGGAACAGCTTCATTTACTACCCCAGCTGGCAATACTTATTTTGAAACATATGTAACTATAAGCGGAAGTAGTATTGTTTATGAAAAGACTTCCGGTGCTGATGGTGCATATGCAGGAAAAGTGAAAATATCGATCGAGTTTAAGCAGGGCGATAGTATAAAGAAATCTGATACCTACAATTTACTGAGCCCTTATGTGTTAGATACAAATAAAAAAATGGCATTGAAGGAAGTAAAAGTGCCTGCACAACCTGATAAAGATGATAGTATAAACGCAAAAAAAAGCACTGACAATGATAACAGACCTGATTTCAGTGCTGTTAAAAGATATTGGTTGCCTAAGGGAGATTATTCAGTTCAGATAAAAATAGAAGACGTTAATAACCCATTGGCAAAGGTTGTTTCAGTAAAAGGCAAGGTGTCTGTCGGGTATGCATCAGATAGTGTTGCTATAGCAGATGCCGAACTCCTAATGTCATATTCTCATTCGCAACATGCCAGTCAATTATCAAAGAGCGGATATGATATGGTTCCATACGTGTACAGTTTCTACCCTAAAGAAATGAAGACCTTTAGTTTTTATACTGAAATATATAATACACCTAAAGTATTTCAGGCATCAAAGTTTGTTGTAAAATACTATATAGAATCAGCCGATAACCATATAGTATTGGCTAATTATACTAAAGTGGCGGTGCATAAAGCAGATACAGTGGTTCCGGTCTTAGGTAGTTTTGATATTGAAAAACTGCACACCGGAAAATATAACCTGGTGGTAGATGTTATTGATAAGGATAATAAAAAGATAGCAACAAGGGAGTATAGTTTTATAAGAAATAACCCTATTGTACGGGATGCCTCAATGGATGAAAATCTGGCAACGGTCAATATAGCAGGTACATTTGTAGCAGATATTAAAAATCAGGATACGTTGAGAGAATATGTCAGGTCGCTTGCCCCAATTGCGCATACCGATGACAGGTATTTTATTAATTCAGTAGATGAGCAGAGTGATACTTCACTGATGAGACGGTTCTTCTATAATTTTTGGGTAGCTCATAACCCTGCTGATCCAAAGAAGGCATGGGATGATTATTATGTTCAGGTGAAACTAGTGAATCGAAAATTTGGAACATCATATAAAAAAGGATATCAAACTGATCGGGGCAGGGTTTACCTGCAATATGGTGCACCAAGCCAGCGCGACCAGGAAACTATTAATGCTGACAGTTACCCGTATGAAATATGGGAATATTATAAGCTGGCAGATGGAGAATCGGATAAGAAATTCATTTTTTATGAACCTTCATTAGCTACTAACGATTTTGTTCTGTTGCATTCAACTGCAAAAGGCGAAGTGCAAAACAGGCAATGGCAACAGGTATTGTTCGGACAATTATTAATGCCACCTACCAGTGTAGATGATAATACATTACCTCTTCCGAACCAAAATGCAACCAATACACAGGATTCATTCGATAACCCACGCTGATACGCAGATTGAAATAATATGCAGGTAGCAGTGGTGATATTGAATTGGAACGGAAAAAAGTTTTTAGAACAGTTTCTTCCTTTAGTTATGGCCCATACCGGCAATGATGCTGAAGTATATGTTGCCGACAATGCATCGAATGATGATTCAGTTCAGTTTCTGAAAAAAAACCACCCTGATGTACACCTGATACAAAACCCTTTAAATGGTGGATTTGCAGTTGGCTATAATATGGCGCTTACCCAAATTAAAGCCGATTATTACGTATTACTTAATTCAGATGTTGAAGTAACGGCCGACTGGGTTAAGGCGCCGGTTGATATGTTGAAGAATAATCTTGATGTAGTTGCTGTTCAACCCAAAATAAAATCGTTTTTTGAGCCACAAAAGTTTGAATACGCAGGTGCTGCAGGTGGCTTTATTGATGTATATGGATATCCTTTTTGCCGTGGCCGTATTTTCGATACTATTGAAAAAGATGAAGGGCAGTATAATGATGAGAAGGAGATTTTTTGGGCTACCGGTGCATGCTTATTTATAAAGGCTTCAGTATTTCATGAAATGGGTGGGTTTGATGAAGACCTTTTCTCTCACCAGGAAGAAATAGACCTTTGCTGGAGAATGAAGTTGAAGGGCTATAAGATTATGTATTGCCCCAATTCAGAAGTATTGCACTATGGCGGTGGAATGCTGCCAAAATCAAATCCGTTCAAAACTTATTTAAACTTCCGCAATAACCTCATCATACTTTGCAAAAACCACCCAGCACGAGCCTTACGAAAAATGGTTTTTCAGCGCATGATATTGGACGGGCTTGCAGCATTACGCTTTCTGTTGAAAGCTGATTTCGGCGATTTTTGGGCCATTACCAGGGCGCATGCCCATTTTTACCGAACTCTGAAAAAGACCTGGGCAAAACGAAAAAAAGTACAGGCAACGGTTACTAACCCTGAGGTTTCAGCAATTTACCGCCGTAGCATCGTACGTAAATATTTTTTGCAAGGTAAACGAGTATTTTCTGAACTTGATTCTCGCGATTTTTACTGAAAATGGATTGGAAGTCGGCATTGAATGGCTTTAAAGCATACCTGCGTCTCGAAAAATCTGTTTCTGAAAATACACTTGAGGCATACTACCACGATGTTGCAATGTTCCAGCGATTTCTCGAAGAAAAAAAATATGATCTGTCTCCTGAAAAAGTTGAATTGAAGAACCTGCAGGAGTTTCTGGTGTGGATAGGAGAGTCAGAGATAGTGGCAAGGAGCCAGGCCAGGCTTATATCGGGCATAAGGGCTTTTTATAAATACCTGCTTATGGAAGATGCCATTAAGCAGAACCCAGCCGATCTGTTAGAACTTCCTAAGCTTCCCAGGAAATTACCTGAAGTACTTAGCGTGGAAGAAATAGACATGATAATAGAGCAGATTGACATGAGTAAGCCTGAAGGCCAACGTAATAAAGCAATGCTTGAAGTGCTGTATTGTTGTGGGTTGCGTGTATCGGAACTAGTCGGACTTAAAATTTCCGATGTTTCGTTTGATGAAGGGTATATACGTGTAATAGGTAAGGGCAATAAGCAGCGAATTGTTCCTTTGGGCAATGGGGCGGCAAAATTCATTAGTATATATATGAAAGGTGTTCGTTGCCATTTAAGTATTAAAAAAGGAGCTGAGGACATTTTGTTCCTGAACAGGAATGGAAATAAATTGTCGAGGGTAATGGTTTTTCTCATTTTACAGAAACTAAAGGAACAGGCTGGCTTGCATAAGCATATTAGCCCGCATACCTTCAGGCATTCGTTTGCCACACACTTGGTTGAAGGCGGGGCCGACCTGCGTGCAGTGCAGGAAATGCTTGGCCATGAAAGCATTACTACTACTGAAATATATACTCATCTCGATAGGGAATACCTGAGGGATGCTATTTTGCGTTTTCATCCGCGGAAATAATTTCAGGGGCAAGAGTTTGCAGAAAATGATCTATTTTCTATATTTGCTTATAGTAATTATATTTGTAAAAAACAGCAGCTATGTCAGTATATCGCTTTAAGGTATTTTTTGAGGACCATGAAAGTATTTGGCGCGATATTGAAATTAAATCGACCCAGACTTTCGAGGATTTCCATTTTGCTATACAAAAGGCCATTAATTTTGATGATGCTCACAGCGCATCGTTTTATGTTAGTAACGATACCTGGCGCAAGGGTAAAGAAATAAGAATATTGCGTAGCCGAAAGGCCTTGCAAACAGGTACATGGATGCATGAAACAAAAATTGCCAGGTTTGTAGACGACCCTCACCAGAAGTTTGTATATGAATTCGACCCTGACGGAACTTGCTGGGTGTTATTTGTTGAACTTTCGAAAATATTGCCTGATTCACCGGTTGATTACCCGCGCATAGCCAAATCAAATGGCACAGCGCCTGCACAATATAAAGTAACAACACCGGCAGATGTGGTAGATGATGAGGATGAAGATGAATTGCCGGTTGAAGAGCCAGGTAAATACGTGCACAAAGTAACTGAACACTTTAGCGAGGCAGAAGAAGGAGCTGAGGAAGGACCCATGACATTGCGAACCAAAACGGAAGAAGAACTGGAAGGCGATGTAGATATTGTTGCTGCCGAGGAAGAAGAGGAGAGCCCGGAAGACTTTGAAGAAGGAAGCAGTTTCGAGGAAGAAGAAGAAGTTTAATCCTTCATATTTTGTCAACTAAATTACTGGTAGCAATTGTAGGCCCTACTGCTGTCGGAAAAACAGCACTTTCATTAAACGTAGCAGAAAAATTCAGAACAGAGATAGTTTCTGCTGATTCCCGGCAATTTTATAGGGAAATGGAGATTGGAACTGCCAAGCCTTTACCTGATGAACTGCACCGAATACCACATCATTTTATAAATAACCTGTCAATACATGATGAATATAATGCAGGAAAGTTTGAGAAGGAAGCATTGGCCTGTGTAAGTGAATTATTCAAGACGCATGATAAAGTAATATTGGTTGGTGGTTCCGGTCTTTTTGTAAACGCATTATGTAACGGATTTGATGAATTGCCTGAGGCTGATATTGAGTTGCGTGAAAAATATGAAAACATATTAAAGGAAAAGGGTATTGAAGTAATTCAGCAGGAGCTTATGGAAAAGGATCCTGCATACTACGAAACGGTAGATAAGAAAAATCCACGCCGCCTGATACGCGCACTTGAAGTGATTCACCAAACAGGTTTACCCTACTCCCAATTCAGGAAAAGGAAGACGGCCAGCAGAGATTTTTCCGTTTGCAAGATCGGGCTTAATATTGATAAAACAATATTGCGTGAAAGAATAGAACAGCGGGTTGATGAAATGATAAATAACCATTGGCTTGAGGAGTGCATGAAGCTGTATCCATATAGGAATCTGAATTCACTCAGGACAGTAGGATATACTGAACTATTTGATTATATTGAAGGAAAGAATGACTGGAACACTACCATACAGAAGATAAAGACCAATACCTGGCAATACGCTAAAAGGCAACTTACCTGGTTCAGAAAAGATGAAGAGATAAAGTGGTTCTCTCCTGATGAAGTTGAAGAAATATGTGCCTATATTAGTTCTGCCACCACCGATACTGTGAAGTCATGATAGATATCCGTAAGGATTACACCTCTATTCAAAAACCCATTCTATATATTATAGTAGCTGAATTTTTTATTCAGCTTGTGGCTAATGCATTGCTTTATATTTTGCCATTGTATATGCACGTAGCAAAGTATACTGACGGAGAGATCGCTCAATGTGTATCATACCGCTTTTTGGGAGTGGTGCTTACAAGTATTCCACTGGGTTTTTTTATAAAAGGAAGAAAACTAAAAGTTTTTTTTACCGCAACCGGAATATTAATGCCACTCTTTACCATAGTATCGTTATTGGCTATTTCGTATTATAATGAACTGCTTGTTGATATAACTCAATTTTTCATTGGTGTGTTTTTTTCTTTTTTCAGTGTGGCTATTCTGCCATATTTAATACGGAATGAGAAACCGGAGCATCAAACAAGCGCTATATCACTCCATTATATTGTTATTGCATTGGGTACTGTAATAAGCGGATGGATGGTGGGACTTTTGAACGAATTGGATAAAGAACTTTTCAATGAAAGAAATGTATTGATACTTATTGCGGCTATAGGGTTTCTGAATCTTTACTTTTTACAGAAAGTAAAAATTGATGAGCAAATTCCTGTTGAGCACAAAAAGAAATTGCATCTGCTCAATGACTTTGACTGGAAACGGGTTATATATATACTTCTTCCCTGCATATTTATTTCACTGGGGGCAGGGCTTACTGTGCCATTCCTCGGTTTGTTCTTTGTGCATGTTCACAATACTGGCACCGGTGCATTTGCACTTATGAGCTCGTCATCATCGGTATTGATAGTTTTAGCTACCTTATATATTCCGTATTTAAAACGAACTGCCGGCATGCGTTCATCTATAACCTGGATACAGTTATTAGCTGTTGTGGCTTTGATATTGATGGCAAGTACACAGTACTATAACATGTACTCTATTGCTATTGTAATTGCAGTAATAGCGTACTTCATCCGCAATTCGTTTATGAATATGGCGGGGCCACTTTCATCGGAACTATCTATAAATTATGGCGGTGAAAGAAACGGTGAAATAATAAGCGCCCTTATGTTTGCAATTGCATGGGGTGGGTATTATGTGAGTGCTATTGCATTTAAAGTCCTCAGAAATAATAATGTTGATTATGCTAGCATATTTTACATAACTGCATTTTTATATCTGTTAGGTACGTGGTTATATTACATAATAGCAGGCAAACATTCAAGAGATATTGCAAACAGCCCTTCTTAAAAATACAACAAATGGAATTTTAATTTTTTTCGGCTGAATTCTACCGTTGGCATAGGTATTTTAATAAACGAAACGGTTCCGAATAGAGCCTTTAATGCATCCGACTTTGTATTTATTCGTGTAAGGTCCACATCAAGCGAACAATAATATTGCCTGTACCGGTCAAAAAACATTTCGTCACCATTACTATTATATAGTATAGGGTTTGCACTACCACCCACCATCCCTTCTGCACCATACCCGAAATCGAGGCAAAGCCAGTTTGGTACTTTATTGCCTTTTGGTAAAAACGATGCAATGGCAATAGCAAACCAATAGGTTTGCCCGTTATAATCTTTAATACTGCTTTCAAGATCATTGTACCCTAATTCATCGGGCCTGTATTCTGCATATTCACTTTTATGGAAAGATATTTTCATGGTTATCCGTTGTTCTTTCCATATTCCTTCCTGCACGCCGAACAGGCTAACGCCTGCCGTATTGGCTACCATGTCTCCTATTGAGAACCCCCATGCACTTGAAAACCCGTCAAACACTTCAATATTAGTTTGATATGCCATTGCCAATGCTGAACCATAATTGGCTGATGAGGAACGGTTGAGCCCACTCCATGAATAAAGGGCTGTCATTATTCTGCTCAATGTATAGGCTGTTAGTGTGTGGCCAAACTTATCCATTTGCAGCCATTCATTATTGTCGTTAAAAAGATGAAAAGATGAGTGTGCATAATTTTTGTACCAAAGTAAATTCAGACCAACCATGGATCCACTGTATAATGCACCCTGTGCTATTACGAGTGGTACAAGCCTATTATTATCCTGTGTAGTTGCAGGAGTGAAGAAATTTTTTGGCGCTTGCGCAATTGAAAAACCCGTGAAATATACTAATAACCAGCTAGTTATTAATATTTTAGCTAAAAAAGCTTTGATTTCCGAATTTTTTATAATTTTGCGCCACATAAACCAACAAAATCATTTAAAAATGAAAAAGTTATCAATCGTTGCTGCTCTTCTGTTCGCTTTCGGAACAGTTGCATTTGCTCAAGACAAGAAAGCTGATGCTCCTGCAAAGGCTGACACCAAGAAGACAGACAAGAAAATGGACAAGAAGTCTGACAAGAAAATGGACAAGAAAGACGACAAGAAAGCTGCAGCTCCTGCTGACAAGAAATAATTTGTCTCAATCTATTAAAAAAGGCCGTTTCACTGAAACGGCTTTTTTTATGCCCTGAAGTCTCCATTATTTTCCAAAAGTGTGAGAATATTCTATATATAAACCTGCACCACCAAAATAGCTTGGCACCAATAAGCCGGGTAAATGGTTAAGCACTAATTGTACGGTTGAATTATTGGTCTTTTTCTTAATTACGATTGCCATATTTAAAGTACTATAACCTCCGTAACCAACCTGTAAGGCAGTTATCCATCCATTTGCCAGGTATTTATCGCCTTGCGCGTATATGTATCCGATGTCGTTTGCATTGAAAATATAATTATACCCAAGCTCAAGATGGTACTTGCCAAAATCGGTATTGCTGTTTACGCTTAAGGTAGATGGCAATGTATAAAAGAATGATTTTTTTACAAATGGCAGGAACTTGCTCTGAAGGCTGTCTTTTGAGGTTCCGTTTAAACTAACAGTTTGCAGATCGGACAGGCTGTTGATAGTAACACCATCATAATAATATGAAGTATCCTTATTATAAAATAACGACTTGTTGTTCCAATATATAAAACCCAGGTCGGTAGCGCTTATTGAAATAGTACCTGTACGCTTACCAATTTTGTAAGGCGCTTTAAAATAAATATCCATAGAGGCTCCGTAACCATTAATGTAAGCAGCATTTCCAGAGGTATCGCTTCTGTATGATTGTGCATCTGAGCTAAATTGTAAATACTGCCCGCTGCTATCTGTATATAACATGGCCTTGTTTTCATTTATTGTTAATAGCTGGTGTGCAGCTAAGAAAGAAAGGCCAATGCCCAATTCAGCTTTTCCGTTAAAATTAGTGCAAACCATTCCTATTTCTGCTTGCTGGTAGCTTAGCATATTCAATGAAAAGGGCATGAGTACGGCAGATTTACCAGCATACATAGCATTGCCATAGAATGCAAGATTAAAAACATCAGGTGAGAAAGTACTGTTTATATACGATTTATGCCTAAGGGCAAAGAAAAAATTAAATACTCTTTTTTGGCGCGAAGTATCATTATACCATACTCCATAAATGCCATAATTTAATTCAGCATCAAGCCGGTTGAATTTCTGTAATTGCGACGATACTTGGTTTTTAAGGCTACTGGCAAGGTAATTTCCCTGCAAAACATTAATTGCAAACGCAGTAGTTATACAGTTTGAAGAATAGTCGGCATTACCATACACACCGGCAGTAAAGTTTTTTTGTACAGGCGCATCTGTTATGGCATCGTTCCATTGCGCATTAACTGTTAATGACAAAATTAATGACACAAAAAATATAGCCTGTCGTTTCACGCTTCAAACATAAGTTTATCCTTTAACCTGGTAATCGAAATTACCAATAAGCTTAAGGTTAAGTTGGTAGGTATTGTATATTTTGACGTAAGTAGGGCAAGTGGTACAGCCCATATTGAATATGGCTTTAATAATAATATTTTTTGAAGAGAACAGCAGATTTGCATGGTAAGTATCAAGGGGTATGGCCAAAACAGAATGTGCCGGGTTAGCTACAAAGCCATAACTATTTGGTATACCTGCAGCAATTGTTTGTACTGGTATTAAAATCGAATCGGCAACATTCTTATTGTTGTCAAGCAGGTATATCTGCATTCCGGCACTGAAAGGGAATAGATTAGAAGCATATAATGTAAATGTTCCGCTTTTAATTTGCTGTGCCTGGCCGCTACTTGCAAAATTTACGGGAACCGTATCTTCCAATGTAAGATTATTGGTTGCAAGGTTTAATGGTACAGAAACATCGAGATAAGCTTTAATACCATAGCCATAATATGCGAAATTGCTGTTGCCCGTCCAACCTAAGGGATTAGTGCTTAATTGCAATTGATAATTGATTGCAGTGGGCAGGTTATCTATCCAGTTTACAATATTGGAGTTAGAGCTTGTTAATGAGAAGGTTTGAACAGATGGTATTACAGGCGCTGACGGGTTAATAGTTGCCGTGGCTCCATTAATATTAATGGCATTATTTATAATACTGGCATTTAGCGGAACATTTATTCCTCCGGGGCGGGTATTAATTGCAGTAAGAGAATTTATATAAACTCTTGCATCTACTCCAAAACCATTTTCTAATGTAAATGTAACATTTGCATCTTTCAGCTTAAGGCTACCGGCCTTTATTCCGCTAAACAATGGAAAACTTAATTGTGTTGGTCCTATTGTTTTTTGTGTTTTCCCAAAATAGCCCTGGCCATATTCGGGTACAATGCCATAAAACTGGGCCGTAATAATTACTGAATCATTGCTTGTCAACGTATATGCAGGCGCTGACGGATCCAGAATTCCGTTCAGAACAGTAACTAATGTGTTATAGCCATTATGGCTTAACCCGGTAAAATCAACGGTATATCCGCTCAATGGTAATATGGTATCACGTTCTTGTCTTTTTATTGATCCGGTAGTTGCCGGAACCTGAATGTTAATGGCTAGTTGATTTCCATTATATGTCGCACTTTGCACGGCATAAGTATAATCAGTAACCCGCGGTAATGTGCTGATTACCTTAAATTTTACAAACCCGGTCTGTACAATTGCTTTTGTAAGATTCACGCTACCCAGGTTGTAAGTTGTTTGTGAAGGTGTCCCTCCACCTGGAATTATAGAGCCGCCCGGACTAAGTGGTAGACCAGGTATTCCGGGATAAATATCTGCCAGGGTTGTATCTCTTATTTTAAAAAGGCTGTCAATATTTAAACTGTACAATGAATCATGAAATACTAATGTAACAGAGCTATCGGGGTTAGTGACAGAGTTTGTATTTGTAATAAGGTTGCCAATTGACAGGGAAGTTTTAATTAGCGGGGCTAATATTTGAGTATCCCATGAAGGCCCGGAGTTTTTTCTGCATGAAAAAATGCATAAAAACGGAATAAGTAATAAGAATGTTATTGTTTTTTTTACCGTATTCATAGCAATGTATGCCACATGCATCGTACACAAACTTAGCGATTTTGGACACATAAATCATATAACCTGCTATTTTTGTCATATATGGTGCAACACTATACAGATACGGTAAATAAAACTCCGCTTTATTTTGTAATAGGGAAGGAGCGATCTGGTACAACTTTGCTGCAGGTAATGCTGAATACACACCCGAATATTGTTGCACCGCCAGAATCGTGCTTTATTATGCTATTGTATTTAAAGTATGGTTCTAAAGTAAGCTGGAGTGAAAAGGATGTGAATGCCTTTTGTAATGATCTGTTTAAAGAGGATATATTCCGAGATTACTGGGGTATTGATAAGGATAAGTTATGCTCAGACCTAATTCAGGTAAGGGATGCATTGAACTATTCCCTGCTTTGTAAAATTGTTTTCTCGCATTTTGCAAAAGAAAATAAGAATGTCAGCGTATATATTGATAAAAACCCGATATACTATTACTTCATAAACGATCTGAAAAAAATATTCCCCGATGCTAAGTTTATTCATATAGTTCGCGATTACAGAGCAAACATAGTAAGCCAAAGAAAGGTAAGTGCAACTTTTTTTAACATAGCTGATATGGCTTACAGGTGGCTGAAGGTACACCAGCTTATTGAGAAGGCTAAGAGTAAGATGCCTGAACAATGGATCACCATAAAATACGAATCACTGGTTACCGACGCAAAACAGGTAATGCAGGAGCTTTGTATCTTTCTCAATGTTCCTTTTAATGAAAATATAGTTGAAGCCCACAACACTAAATTGTTTCCAAGCTTTTATGAGAATATCAATAAAGATGCATTTAAAAAATTTCATAGCAGCGTTTTTCAGCCGGTAAATTCTTCGTTTATAGATGACTGGAAGAAAACAATGACGAAAAAAGAACAACTGGTAGCGGAAACAATTACAGGTGAGTACGCCGATAAGGTGTATGGATATAAAAGGGCTTTTGAAAAAAGGGAATTAGGCATTAACTTAACTCGCATGATGATTGTGAAACTGAAATATTTTATAGCCTCAGTATATTTCAGTACATCATTAAAGCATCGTTCAACGTTTTTTCTGCATAAGTATATTATACGTCACATAGTCAGGCTGTTTAACAGGTAACGTTAAAATCGTAATTATTGCTTCTCACGCATTTTTTACAATTGCAAACCTGTTTTTTAGTTTCAGGAATGGTTTTTCCAGAAGCTCATAAGAAAGTATTGAAATAATAATTGTTGACCCTATAGAACATATATACAAAGTCGTTTCCATTTTCCAACCCGACAAAGGCTGGTTATATATATATTCTACAAACTTAATGCAGAATATGCGGGTAATGGAGTTATATAAATATATACCATAAGCCGTTTTTCCAAGGTAGTCAAGCCATTTGTAATCCAGATTTATAATTGTATTTGGATTCGTACCCAGGTTTACCATTATTAAACAAAACAAAACGGAATAAACTTCAAAAGCTATAACGGGTGGGTAGATACCAAAACAAAGCATTAACCCTGTGATTACATATAATAATACCTGCACATCTTTTCTGTATATCACAGAAAGTATTTTCTTTTTATCAAATGCTATAAGGTAAGCGCCAAATCCACCTATTACCATACAGTCTATTCTATATGCTTCAAGTAGCTTTTTTAATGATATGACAATTTTTAACCAATACTGAGGGATATTTGATTTCATCATAAATTGAATGATATCAAAGCCGATATGCACACCAATAAAAATTGCAAGTATCCACAAAAAAAGTTTTATATAGTTATTTGTTCTTTTTAACAATAAAGGCCAGCATAAATAGAAAGCTTCTTCTACTCTTATGGTCCAAACTTGCCCTAATGTTTGATTAAGGCTGGCCCGGCCACCTGAAAGGCGCGGAGGTAAAAAAATAAGAGCAAAGCCCAGTTTTAACCAAAAATGTTTTTGTAGTGAGCTCCCTATGCTGTCGGTCAGGTCGGTAATGTGCATGTGTGGCAAAACAAAAAAACCGAGAAAAATGATAAAATAGTATAAAGGCCAGATCCGTAATATTCTTCTTTTGTAAAATTCTGTAACATGTATTGAGCCGGTATTTTGCTTTTCTTTCATTAACAGGTAGGTGATAAGAAATCCGCTCATAACAAAAAAGGCAGTTACTGCCAGTGCCCCTGTATGAGCTAAGATGATATGATAAGGGCCAAATATGTTTTCCCTGTTACTTACATACTTAATATCTTCCAAATGCAATAACACAATAAATAATGCCATAAAAAAGCGCAGCCCGTTAAGGTTTGGGAAATGAACTTTTTTTTGAGTGTCAGTCATATTTATTCACTGAATTCAGGCTATGCTCCTGTTTTTGTTGTAGTAACACAATATAAACAAATGTAATAATTTTATCACATTATCTCAAGCAGGTTTTGGTTTCTATACAACTATTGCATTATATTATGTATTCCTTATTTCTATCTTTGGTTTTACCAGGAACCCGATATGCATAACGTATGACACTTGCAGAAGCAGAGAAAATAAACCAAACCCCCATTATGTTTATAATGGGTAAAGAGCGTTCCGGCACTACTTTGCTTCAGGCTATGCTGAATAGCCATCCTAATATTGTGGCCCCGATTGAATCGCGTATAATTATTTTCCTATATGCACGTTACGGTCATGTTACGGATTGGACTGAAAAAATAATTGACAGGCTATGTACCGATATATATAATGAAACCCGGTTTGCGTTATATTGGAATATTGAAAGAAGCATTTTGTTTTCAACTTTAGTATCTGTAAAAAGTGTTTTAACTTACCCGCTTGTTTGTAAGATTATTTATTGCCAAACGAATACTAATAAAGAGATTAAGCTGATTTTTGACAAAAACCCTGTTTATTATTTCTTTATGAAAGAGCTTACGGAAATATTTCCTGATGCTAAATACATTCACATAGTTCGTGATTACAGGGATAATATTACCAGCCATCAAAAGGTGATGAGGGATAAGAATACGGCAGAATTGGCATACAGGTGGCTTGAGGTAAATAAATGTTTGGAAGAACGGAAAGAAAAATTCCTCACCAACTGGCACACTGTTAAATATGAGTCGTTGGTTACTCAACCTATTGATATTATGACAAAGGTTTGTAGCTTTATTGATGTTCCGTTTTACGAAAATATGGTAACAGGTTTTTCGACCGTATTGGCACCCGCATTTTATAAAAATGCTGATAGGGAAAATTTCACCAAGTTCCATTGGAATGTATTTAACCCTGTAAATAATAATAGGGTGGGACAATGGAAAGTTTCAATGCCTAAGGATCAGGTTGAGATTGTTGAGGCAATCGATGGCGAATATGGAAAGAGAATATACGGATATGAAATCACTCTGCCCTATAAGAAACCCAATAGCCTTAGAATGTTTAGGGCAAAATTCGGATACGAGTTTTTTAAACGATCTATACGAATAGTATACGCAAATCCTGTCTTATTTAGGTTCTTTAGCAAGGTTATCAAGCCGCTTGTTAGCCGTTAGGCATCAAAGCCTTTAGTTGAGCATGCTTGAACCAAACCATAGCTTTGGGCTCATCGCATCATCTTTTTAAGAATGCATTTTATATTTCTCCTTTTGCTTCAGGTACGAATCAATATGTCTTTCCTTTTTACTCGGATAAATATCAGGTATAGTCACCAGAATACCAGTCTCTTCTACACCGCCAAATTCAGGGTTAAGGCAGGTGCCAAAGGTTTTCATGGTCGATGAAAGGTTCATGTACGAGTTTACCAGCGGAGGAATATTTTCTCCCAATGCGCGTACGGCCTGGTTAAGTATTGCATGACCTTCTTTATAATCTTTACCTTTTAATTTCGATGCGAACCTGTACATATCATGGTTCAATGGCAACGGATCAAGCGGTACCACCAGGTTCTCTTTATTCGGGAAATAGTATTGCATGAAATATAATATCATATCACGGGCACGCACATTAAAGTGCCTGTACATGGTAACTTTTCCAAAAAAATATTTCATATCGGGGTTGTCAACCACTAACGCACCGAGGCCATCCCACAAATTATCTAGTGAAAACAAACCCTTACGGTTTGTAGAGGAAGGTTGATAGTCAGGCTGTACAAAAGAACGGCCCAATTCTATTGTGGTAGGGTAATAATCTTTTAAAAACTTAGCGCTGAAATCAAACAGCTCTACTGTTGCTAATTGAATAACATCGTGTTTTACCTGTGCGTCTCTGCAACGCAAAAAACGATAAGAACCCACAATAGCTTTATCTTCAGGGCTCCATACAATAAGTTGTTTGTATGGTTTTTCGCCTGTGTCAAATTCATCAAGGTCCATGGCTTTACCTGTGCCACCACCAGCGTAACGGAACGTGAGTTCGCGTAAGCGGCCAATTTCTTTTACTACGTTTGGTGAGTTGTGGTAGGTAACAATATAAATTTCGTTCTTACCATAGTTGGTATTACGTACAAATTTGTCGCGGGTCAGTTCAGAGGCCAGCACATTGGCCGGAACGGGAGGGATGATGGGTTGCATACTATCGTATCGTTAGCGTATTATAATTTTATGGGGCTTGTAAATAAAGTCTCGTTTACTATTTTTTCTTTTTTATCATATAATGCATCCTGGAACATAATAGCCATTTTTGCATCGTTGTTACATTCCATAAAGGTAGTGAAAGAAACGGGTTTTCCAAAATGGAGTACAATGCGCTTGTTTTTCTGGCCAAACATCTCATCCGGTAAAAAGAACATTTCAATATTTACTTTTATCCCGAGCCTTTTTCGCCACATAGCAAAGTTGTAGAAGAAGTTCGAATTTCTGCCTTCTACCCAAATAGGTATAATGTCTTTTTTGTAATACTTGGCTTTGGTTATAAAGCTCTTTTTCCAACGAAGGTCCTTAATGCTTCCATCAGGCTGGCGGCGCGATACAAGTCCTGCAGGGAAAATAGGAATAGCATTATCTGACTTATATATATTATCTACCAACTCCAACATGGGGCGGGTACTATTACCATTTATGTTAACAGGAACAAGAATATCATCAAGGTTTTTAAGGTTGAGCAATATTTCATTCACAAAGAATTTTATATCGGTTCGAACCTTAGCAATAGAGTTTATAATGGCAAGTCCATCGAGCCCGCCAAGCGGGTGATTAGCCGCAAAAATATACCCTCCCTCTTTCGGAATATTTTCAATTCCTTCAATAAATACGTTGGCGCCCATACTGGCCAAAGCTCCATCTACAAAAGCAATCCCTCTGGTGTTCTCATGTTCGGCAAGAAATTTATTTATCTCTTCCTCATGAATAGTTCGTCGAACATAATTGATAAGGAAACGTGGAATGAACCTGTAAGCCTTTGAAGCTTTGGTTCGTAGTAACTCATCTACATTTATCTGCAACATAGCCACTCTTGAATCTGCTTTGAACAAAGATAAGAAAATGTTTTTGTGCACCTCACCCTACCGCTATGCTCTCTCCCTCTCCTTGCCAAGGAGAGGGTTGGGGTGAGGTCTTTCCCACATTTTCCCCCATACGGATTTTCCGGTTCTGATTTTGCTTGACTTTTTTCAGGTTTTCATTGAAAAGTGTCTCATTTTTCTGAACATTCTCGTTTTTCTCCCACTAAAAAGTTAATAACGTTTTCGTGCCTCAGTTTCCCTTCAATTGCTCATCAATCGGGCAACATAAAAACATTTTCCATTTGTGAAAATTTAACGATCAATTAAAGTTTTCAACAAAGTGGGAAAATGTGGTAAAATGTGGGAATTTTTTCACTACTTTTACAACTCAATAAAAACAACCTATTGTGGCAGCTTTGATCGGGGAATACGAATGCAAATTGGACGAGAAGGGAAGGCTCATGCTTCCTGTCGGGTTCAAGAAGCAATTGCCTGCTAAGGAGCAAAAGCGATTTGTTGTTAACCGCGGGCTTGAGAAACAGCTTAACCTGTGGCCACGTAAGGAGTGGGACAAGGAGACTGCCCGCCTCAATTCACTGAACCTGTACGTTCAGAAGAATCGCGAATTCGTAAGAAAATTCAATAATGGTGCAACCGAAGTGGAGCTTGATAGTTCAGGCCGCCTGCTTTTGCCTAAGCCGCTTATGCAGTTTGCAGGGGTCGATAAAACATCTGTGCTGTTCGGTTTCTCGAACAGAATTGAAATATGGTCGAAACAGGAATACGATAAATACATGAAGCAGGGCGCTGATGATTTTGCTGCCCTTGCAGAAGAAGTAATGGGTAAACTACCAAATGACAGTATTGGAGATGTATCATAGGCCGGTGCTTCTGAGCGAAAGCATCAATGGGTTAAACATCACAGATGGAGGAATATACGTCGACGCTACTTACGGAGGAGGAGGACACACCAACGCAATACTTGAGAAACTTAAAAACGGCCGCGTAATAGCCTTCGATCAGGATAAAGATGCGCTTGCGAACAGTAATTCCGATTCGCGTTTAACGATCCTTCATTCGAACTTCCGTTACCTGGCAGCTCAATTAAGCGCCAAGGGTATCGATAAGGTTGATGGTATTTTGGCTGACCTTGGTATTTCATCGCACCAGATAGACACACCTGAAAGAGGTTTTTCTACCCGTTTTGATGCTCCGCTTGATATGCGTATGAACAGCGAGTCGGCACTTACAGCTGCGTATATCATCAACACGTACCCGGCAGGAAAGCTGCAGAAAATGTTTTCGGAGTATGGCGAAATAACCAATGCGGCGAATCTTTCACGCGTACTTGAAAAAGCAAGAACGGTTAAACATATACGCACAACCGGAGACTTGATAGAAGCTATTAAGCCATGTACACCTCCGCAAAGCGCACATAAATATTTGGCACAAGTTTTTCAGTCATTGCGAATTGAATTGAATGAAGAAGTGGATGCACTGAAAGATCTGTTGCGCCAAAGTGAAGCCATGTTAAACAAAGGTGGTAGGCTGGTGGTTATATCATACCACTCGTTAGAGGACAGGTTGGTAAAGAACTTTATGCGCAGCGGAAATTTTGAAGGCATACCGCAAAAAAATATGTACGGGCACGATCTAAGGACGATGGAGCCGGTTACCAAAAAGCCAATACTGCCGAACGAAGAAGAAATAACCGGAAACAGCAGGGCGCGCAGTGCTAAAATGAGAATTGCAGAAAAATTGTAAATGAAGAACAGGTTAAAAATAGAATTAGACCAGGAGCAAAAAGCAAAGGAGGAAATGTTGAATTCCATTCCTGAAGCGGTTGAAGCTGCCCCTGAACCTGTTACCCCGAAAAAGGGTAACGCAGTTGGGCGTACAGTTTCTTCTGTAGTAAGCGGGCGTTTTCTTATTTCTGATAATACGCTTAAGCAAATGCCTTTCCTGTTTTTTGTTGCGTTCCTCTGCCTGTTATATATCGCTAACGGGTACTTCGCACAAGGCAAAGACAGGGAGCTAGATGCCTTGAATACCCAGATAAAAGAATTGAATACCCAGTTTCAGATTGCAGAAGCAAAGCTGATGTACCTGAGCAAGGAATCAGAAGTGGCGAGGGCAACAGCCAAAATGGGTTTGAAGGAATCGGTTATACCGCCCGATAAAATTATAATTGATAATAAAGTAGCAAGTAAATAAATGGAAGCGAGAAAAAGCACATTGCTCCGTACGTACCTCTTATATGCATCAATGTGCATATTGGGTGTTGTTATTATCGCAAGGATAATAACAATACAGTATGTGCAGGGCAGTAAGTGGAAAGCTACAGCTGCTAACATGACCACGGGTTATGTTACTATTGAAGCTATGCGTGGAAACATCTACGCTGCTGATGGTAATTTGCTCGCAACATCATTACCATATTATGATGTGGCGATGGATGTAAATACTGATTACCTGACAGATGAGTTATTCAATTCTAAAATTGATTCACTCAGCCGTTGCTTCGCGCAATTATTTAAAGATAAATCAGCTGACGAGTATTACAGGTTATTAAAGAGCGCACGTTCAGCCGATTCAAGATATGTGTTGTTGCACAAAGCTGCATCGTATGAGCAACTGCAAAAGGTAAAGCATTTTCCTCTTCTTCGTCTTGGCAGGAACAAAGGTGGAATGATTGTTGAGCAGAATTACAAACGCGAATTGCCTTTCCGTGACCTGGCAGAACGTACAATAGGATATACACGCGACAACATAAGCGTAGGCCTTGAAGGTGCATTTGATGAATACCTGAGAGGAGATAGTGGACGTATATTAATGGAAAAATTAGCAGGTGGTGTTCGTGTCCCAATTAATACGGATGATGACGTTCAACCACAAAACGGAGAGGATGTGGTATCTACCATTAATATTAATTACCAGGACGTTGCGGAAACTTCGTTGCGCGAGCAACTGATAAAGCACCACGCTGACCACGGTTGTGTTGTGCTGATGGAAGTGAAGACTGGCCGTGTACTGGCTGCTGCCAATTTAGCGCGAAAAGATTCTGCTGAAAAATACGAGGAGTCATATAACTACGCATTGGGTGAGGCCGCAGAGCCGGGTTCAACCTTCAAGCTCTCTTCCTTAATAGTAGCTATGGAAGACGGCTATGTAAATAATAGCGACACCATAAATCTTGAAAATGGTACACATCAATATGCTGACCGTGTAATGCATGATGCTGAACATGATGTATCAGGTTGGGTAACTGTGCAACGTGCTTTTGAAATGTCATCGAACGTAGGTATTTCAAAAGTTATATATAAGTACTATGCAAATCAGCCCAAGAAATTTGTTGATGGCCTTTGCCGCCTTGGCCTTAATGAACCATTACATCTGAGCATTCCGGGAGAGGGCACACCAAGAATGCCTGACCCATCGGATAAGAAGGGTGGATGGAGTGCGGTTAGCCTTCCATGGTTAGCTATTGGCTATGGTGTAAATGTTACTCCCTTGCAAACACTTACTATTTACAATTCTGTTGCCAACAATGGTATAATGGTAAAACCACGTTTTGTAGATGCATTAATGAAGAATGGTAAAGTAGTGCAGACATTTTCTACGCAAGTCATTAATCCGAAAATATGCTCTGCTTCAACACTTGTAAAATTGCGTAAACTTCTTGAAGGTGTTGTGTTACGTGGTACTGCAAAGAACCTGAATAACACGGTTTATTCCATTGCAGGAAAAACGGGAACGGCTCAGATATCTACTCACGGTATTTATAAGGTTGATGGTAAAATTAATTACCAGGCATCTTTTGTAGGTTACTTTCCTGCTAATAACCCTGAGTATTCCTGCATTGTAATTATGAACTCTCCAAGCTCTGATGGATATTATGGAAACATAACGGCTGGTCCTATCTTCAGGGAAATAGCGGATAAAGTTTATGCAAGCAGTATAAAAATCGATCCTTCTGTAAACAGCACGGCATCTGCAAACAAACACAATGCACCAATTGTGAAATGTGGCGATTTTAAAGACATAAACAATGCACTGACTCGTATGGGTATTTCTTTCCATGCAAACGGAAACACTGGTATGGTTGATGCTTCAATACAGGATTCTACGGTACATATTGCATCAGCAAGCTATCAGAAAATGTTGAAACAAGGTATTATGCCCGACCTGCATGGAATGAATGCAGAAGACGCTGTATACCTGCTAGAGAATAGTCATTTGAAAGTTACTGTGAAAGGAATGGGGTCAGTTGCGGAACAATCACTTCCGGCCGGAACAAAATTTAATAAAGGACAAAAAGTATTACTGCAATTATCGTAATGAAAAAGCTGAAGGACATATTATATAAGGTAGCACTGGTAGAAGTTGCTGGTTCTACCGATGTGGCTATTTCGTCTGTTCAGTTCGATTCAAGAAAGGTGAAGGACGGCGCCTTGTTCATTGCTGTAAAAGGCTTAACAACAGATGGGCACAAGTTTATTGACCAAACCATTGAACAAGGTGCGGTTGCAATTCTTTGTGAAGAAATGCCGGCTACAAAATTGAATAGCGTTACATATGTAAGAGTAAGAAATACTTCTGAAGCGCTTGCTATAATAGCAGCTAACTTCTATGACCATCCTTCTGCTAAGTTAAAACTGGTGGGCATTACAGGCACCAATGGTAAAACAACTACAGCTACACTTTTATTCAAGTTATTCCGCAAGCTCGGGTGTAAGGTAGGGTTGCTTTCAACTGTAAGGAACCAGATAAACGATAAAGAATTTTCTGCAGCATACACAACGCCTGATTCATTGGAGTTGAATCGTATGCTGAGTGAAATAGTTGCTGCAGGTTGTACGCATTGCTTTATGGAAGTAAGCTCTCACGCTATTGTGCAGAACAGAATTGCCGGAATAAGTTTTGTTGGTGGGGTGTTCACCAATATTACACATGATCACCTGGACTTCCACAAAACATTCGATGCATATATAAAAGCCAAGAAGAAATTCTTTGACGAATTGCCGGCGACCTCATTTGCATTGGTAAATAAAGATGATGCCAATGGCATGGTTATGTTGCAAAACACCAAAGCAAATAAGAAAACATTTGCATTGAAAAGCCAGGCAGATTACAAATGCAAGATAATTGAGAACACCCTGGCTGGTTTAGTGTTGACAATAGATGGCCGTGAGATTTGGACAAAGATGATAGGCGCATTCAACGCATATAACTTATTGGGAATATACGCAACTGCAGTTCTGTTAGGTGAAGAAAAAGAGGAAGTATTGAAAGTATTAAGCGCACTTGAGCCGGTTGAAGGCCGCTTTCAATATGCAAAGGCACCAAATGGCACCATAGGTGTAGTTGATTATGCACATACACCTGATGCATTGGAAAATGTGTTATCAACCCTGCAGGAAGTGCGTGCAGCGAATGAAAAGATCATAACTGTTGTGGGTTGCGGTGGCGACAGAGATAAGGCGAAACGTCCTGTAATGGCATCTATTGCATGTGGTAAAAGTGATAAGGTAATTCTCACATCCGACAATCCGCGTTCAGAAGAACCTGCTGAGATAATACACCAGATGGAAAAAGGTGTGGATGTATTGGGCAAAAAGAAAACCGTTTCAATTGTTGACAGAAGAGAAGCTATAAAAGCAGCATGCCAGATGGCACAGAAGGGTGATATTATTCTGTTGGCAGGAAAAGGTCACGAAAAGTACCAGGAGATTAAGGGTGTGAAGCACCC
>DATHNG010000107.1:0-29898 GCA_035486275.1 Bacteroidia bacterium | reverse complement strand
CCACCACGTGGAGTGATCTGTGCTGTAAGAATACCATTAAGCCTTACTACAGGTATCATTTTTGAGTCGGTGTTATAGGCAATCAGCGAACGAAGCTCGGGGTTTAACTTGCCAATTTCTTCAACGTCAACAGTTGCTCTGACCGATTCTGTCTCAACCAGGCCAATAGAACAATCTGGTGCTATAAATCCGGGATAAACCTGTTTGCCTGAGCAATTAATAGTTGTATCATATTCATTAGCCTGTATTTTAGATGTTGTGGCGTCGGTTACAAGCACCACTTTGCCATTTTTTATACCAACAAGGCCATTCTGAATAACTGTACCATTACCAACATGTACAGTGCCATTCATCAGTAATATGCTTTTGGTTTCGGGCTTGGCGGGTGTTGGTTGTTGGCCAAATGCTAAGGTACCGGCCAGTATAAGTTGTAATGCAAAAAACTTTTTCATGTTCATCTATATAATAGGTTCGAATTATCTTTTTCTTTTGGTTGGTGATCCGTTTGCAGGCATTGGCTTGCTTGGATCGCGTAAAACCTGGTTTACTATATCAGCTTTTTCCTGTGCAATTTCCTTACGCATGTTTAAATCATCTTGCCTGTCGAACTCACAAACACCATCCACAAATGTTTTGTCAGCCATTGCATAGACCGAAAGGGGGTTGTCGGACCAAAGAACAATATCAGCGTCCTTACCAACCTTAATACTGCCCATATGCGTATCCAGATGTAATAACTTGGCAGGGTTAAGTGTTACCGTACGCCATGCTTCCTGTTCGGTTAAGCCTCCATATTTAACCGTTTTACCAGCCTCCTGGTTCAGGCGACGTTGCATTTCATCATCGTCGGAATTAATGGCAGTCACAATTCCCATTCGGGTAGTAATGGCTGCGTTATATGGAATAGCCTCCATTACTTCTATTTTATATGCCCACCAGTCAGCAAAACAAGAAACGCCAATATGCCTTTGTTCAAGCTTATCGGCTAATTTGTATGCTTCCAGGCCGTGTGTAAACGTGTTCATATGAAAGTGCATAGAGTCAGCAACATGTATAAGCATATTTATTTCAGACTGAACGTAAGAGTGACAAGTAATAAAACGCTCTCCGTTCAATATCTGAACTAATGCATCCATTTGCAGATCTCTGCGCGGGGCATCAACTCCATCCTTATCTTTTCCTGAAAGTTTTTTATACGCGTTCCAGGTTGCTTCATATTCTTTAGCATGTGTAAACCTGTCGTAATAGAATTGTTCAACACCCATACGTGTTTGCGGGTAGCGGATTACATATGAATCACCCCAGTTCGATTGTTTTACGTTTTCACCTAAAGCGAATTTTATAAATGGTGAAGAATTTTGAATTTTAAATTCTTCCGGTATCTGGCCCCAGCGCAATTTTACAATACCACTTTGCCCGCCAATGGGGTTGGCTGATCCATGCAGTAATTGGGCGGCTACCACACCGCCTGCTAAACTGCGGTAAATGCTTATATCTTCTGAATTAATTACATCACCAATACGCACCTCTGAACTACATGCTTCACCATCTTCATTTACGCCACCCGCAATAGCAATATGTGAGTGTTCATCAATAATGCCTGCAGTTACATATTTGCCTGTACCATCTATCACCGTAGCATCTTTTGAGACTGTCAGTTTTTTACCAATAGCCACAATTTTTCCGTCTTTTACAGATATATCAGTGTTTTGTAAAGCGCTATCACTTTCACCCGTCCACACTGTTGCATTGCGTATCACGAATTCTTTGCTGACTTTTTGTACAGAATCCTTCTCAGTTTTCGTTCTTCCATAGGCCTGGAAAGGATACCTTACCTGGTCAAGTGTTGGGATTGTCAGGACAGGTTCGTGAATTGTATCTGTTATCATTGCGTTTGTGAATGTAGCCTGCCAGGTTATGTTTTGAGTGCCTTGTATGCCATTTCCGCTTATCGTTTTATAATCTGCTGATAACAAACCATTTAAACGGAAAGCATAAATACTATCCGCTTTTGAACGGAAAGTAATTGTTACCATAGGGTTGTATGCATGAAAATAAGCTGTCATTGTATGCTTTTGCGCATCTAATAAAGTTGCCGAAGGGTTCGTTGCATCACCTCTTACCTGCAAGGTATATGTTTGGTTGCTATTTAAAGTCAATGTATAATCTCCTCTCAAATCAATATTTGTTGTATCGTTCACCTGGTTAGGACTTCCTTTTATCCAATTAGAATAAATGGCAGTTCCCTGTTTGAACATATCGCCTGATGTAATAATAAAATTAGCCATCATGCCCTTTTTCAATGACCCGACTTTATCCTGCATACGCATCATTTGCGCGGGAGTGTAGGTCAACGCTTTTAACGCTGCCTGAGTAGATAGACCGTATTTTACAGCTTTTCTTAAGTTGGTCCAGAATGCGCTTTTGTCTTTTAATCCATCAGTTGTAAGTGCAAATGTAATGCCTGCTTTTTCCATTGCGCCTGGGTTTAGTGGAGCCATTTCCCAATGCATTAAGGTGGCAATGTTCACCATTACAGCATCATAAGGATCCTGAACATTTGGCTTGTCAGGAAAGTTAAGCGGAACAATAAATTGTCTGCCGGTGCTCTTTACGTCATCCAATAACTGGTACTCATCGCCATCGCCCTTTATAATGTAATTGACATTGAACTCTCTCGCAATTTTATCAGCCCTGAGTACAGATATTTTATCATCTACTTTAAATATTTGTGGTAGGCTTTGCAGGTCATTGAATGCTTCCAATGAAATATTGTATTCGGTTTTGTGTTTGGCATTCTTGTACCAATCGGCATCATAATAGGTTTGGCGTAATACACCAATAGCGCCCATTAAAGAGCTCGGGTAGTCTTCTGTAGATGTTCCTTTGTTAAGTGAGTATCCCGCCGCAACTTTTCCATTCAAAACGGCTTCATTGTCATTTGTATCCGAAAGCGTAACCAAGGCATAGGAACCCTGAGCAATTCCGTCGTGCGTTGAAGTAAGGGCAAGGCCAAATCCTAAATTACGGTATTGAGCTGCATCGGCATAGTTTGCATGAAAAATATTTTCAGCTTTATTTTGTGAACGGATAGCCTGGTTGGCGGCATAAGCACCAGGAGTTGAACTGCCAAGCTGTGTGCCGCCTCTGCGTATTTGAGGGAGCGGTGCAGGCATACCATAGTTTGTGTACAGATCTATAAAAGATGGGTAAATGGTTTTACCCTTGCAGTCATATACAACGGTTCCTTGCGGAATTGTAACAGCCGTACCAATATCTATTATATTGCCATCCTTTATTAATAAGGTAGCATCATCAAGTAAGGTTGCATAGTCCTGGTATATATGTGCATGGGTAAATGCATAATAGTTATGCCTTACGTCATGCGTTCCATTGGTGTATAACGTTTGCTGGGCATTTGCCGAAGCAAGCAATAAAAATGGCAGACTAATAACAGAAAGTAGTTTTTTCATAGGGTTTGAGCTAATCAAATTCAGCGGCAAAGTAAGCAAGGCTATATCAATTTTGCTAATTTTGTTACTTAAATATTTAATTATGGGAATTTTAGTACAGTTTCACTCTTTCATTCGTTGGATTTTATTCGTTTTGCTATTGGCAGCAATTATAAAATCGTTGCAGGGTATGACATCTAAACGGGCATATACCGGGGCGGATAATAAAATTAGCTTGTTCTTATTGATATCTGCGCATATACAGTTATTGGTGGGAATTGCGTTGTTCTTCATGAGCCCTAAAGTAATGTTCAATTCAGCAATGATGACCAACGATGTGGCACGGTTCTTTACTATGGAGCACTCAGTAATGATGCTAATAGCAATTGCTTTAATTACAATCGGACGTGTTAGCAGCAGAAAAGCAACAACCGACGCAGCTAAGTTCAAAAAAGCATTCTGGTTCTTTTTTATAGCTTTATTGGTGATATTGGCTGCTATTCCTTGGCCCTTTTTACCGGTGGGAAAAGCGGCAGCTATTGGCTGGTTTTAATTTGAAAACATGATTGAGCGCATAAGAGGTAGAGAAAAGGCCATTTTAGTTGGCATTTGCCATAAAGAACAAAGTAAAGAACAGCTTAAAGAATACCTGGATGAATTGACCATGCTATGTTACACAGCTGGTGCAGAGCCGGTTAAAATATTCACCCAAAATATACACCACAAAGACCCTGCCTATTTAATTGGTAGTGGAAAGGTACAAGAGATTGCTAAATATATTGATGAGAATAAGGATATAGCGCTTGTTATTTTTGATGATGAACTTTCTCCATCGCAACAACGTAACCTTGAGAAAGAAACCAAACGTAAAATACTGGACAGAACTGGCCTTATACTTGATATTTTTGCTGACAGGGCACAGACAGCTTATGCAAAAACGCAGGTAGAACTTGCCCAATACGAATATTTATTACCTCGTTTAACAGGTATGTGGACCCACCTGGAAAAGCAGCGTGGCGGTATTGGTATGCGTGGCCCGGGTGAATCGGAAATTGAAACTGACCGTAGACGGATTCGTAAGCGAATTGCATTGTTAAAGGAAAGACTTGTTAATGTAGACAGGCAAATGACCACACAGCGCAGGAACAGAGGACAACTAATTCGTGTTTCTATTGTAGGGTATACCAATGCTGGCAAATCAACATTAATGAATTTGGTTAGCCATAGTGATGTATTGGCCGAGAATGCTTTGTTTGCAACGCTTGATACGACTGTTCGGAAAGTTACTTTTGATAATACTGCTTTCCTTCTTTCCGATACAGTAGGATTTATCAGAAAACTGCCTACATTTCTTATTGAAGCTTTTAAATCAACGCTTGATGAGGTGAGAGAAGCTGATATGTTATTGCATGTGGTCGATGTTTCGCATCCTTCATTTGAAGACCACATACAGGTAGTTAAACAAACACTTACGGGGCTTAAATGTATTGATAAACCAATGCTTACAGTGTTCAATAAAGTGGATATGTACCGAATTCAGAATGAAGAAGGTGAATCAGTGCCTCTTACAATTGAGGGGTTCAAAAACTCGTTTATTGCAAAAACACATTCTCCATGTGTGTTTATATCAGCCGGAACTAAAACTAATATTGAAGAGTTTAGGAATACGTTATTAGCAGAAGTGAAAAAGCAATACAGTGTGCGTTACCCCTATATGGTTGTTTAGAAAAAACTAACTTTGCACTATGAAGATCGATTCAAAGACGGTAGATAAATTGGCAGAATTGGCTCGCTTAGAGTTTGATGAAGCTTCCCGCAATGAGATTGTGAATGACCTCAACCGCATTGTAAGTTTTGTGGAAAAACTTAATGAAATTGATACTTCTTCAGTTGAACCATTGATATACCTTACCGATACAACCAACTCAATGCGAAATGATGAGGTAAACCAGGTAATTACCCAACAGGAAGCATTGAAGAATGCACCAAAAAGGGACTCTGATTATATCAAAGTCCCTAAGGTTATAGATAAAAAATAAATTTTCAGTTTATTAAGCCTTCGCTTTAGGCGCAACTGGTGTTATAGTCTTTGCCGACTCATACATAGCCTGTGCCTGTGCCTGGTTAAAGTTAGTTACATTACCATCGCTACCCTGCGATTGTTCCTGAACGTAAAAGGTCTTATCGCCCTTTTTTACAATTGCATAAAAATGATATTCTTCATTAACCATTTGGGTTTTGTATACTATGCCACTACTATCCTGGGTAACCCAGCTCTGAAACTTATCTACATCATTACCGGCAATATCTTTCTTCTTCCTGTTCATGTCCATTCCTGACACATTTATAAGGATGTTAAAACCCTTATTTACATATACATGAACATCGCCCGAAGGTAAAGTTTCAATGCCATAATGTGTTTTTTCAGTGTCCGGTATATCAATTGTAACTGGCATACCAACTGAGCTGAGACTCATGCGTATCATTCCGGCTCCCAATGGTGCCTCGTCTGCATCTTCACTTGCTTTTGGTTTGCAAGAACTGAATGAAAAAAGGGCGCATATAAGCCCACCTAGTATAATAGTTTTGTACATGTAATATGTTGTTTTAATCGTTTGTGCAAAAGTATACTATTTTAAGAGATATTATAATGAGTAGCATAGGTAAGATGAAATTATCAGAAAATCAATGTGATATGTGTCATGTTTTGTTCACTAATTGTATACATGATAATCGTATATTTGTAAGCTATGGAGTATGAAATAAAACCACAGGAAAAGATAAGCCTTGGCTTAAAAGAATTGTGGCAATACAGGGAGTTATTTTTCTTTTTTACCTGGCGGGATATTAAAGTGAAATATAAGCAAACTGTTTTTGGTTTTGCCTGGGCTGTATTTCAACCATTATTGATGATGGCTATTTTCACCGTTTTTTTTGGAGGAAGCTCTCAGGAAGGTTTGCCATACGAGGTGTTTTCATTATCGGGTCTAATATTATGGAACGTTTTTTCGACCGGGCTGTCAAATGCAGGTAATAGCATGGTTACCAACGCTAACATTATAAAGAAAATATACTTCCCGAGGTTAATCATTCCCATTTCTGCCGTATTGGTTTCGCTATTCGACTTTGTAATGGCCTTTATTATATTCATACCATTCCTTATCTATTATCATATTCATGTTTCGCTATTATTTCCGGTAATGCTTATAGTTGGCTTGCTTATAACAGCCGTTTCTACTTTCGGGGTAGGCTCGCTGCTTGCTGCATTAAATATAAAATATCGCGATTTCAGATACGTTATCCCCTTTATGGTTCAGGCCATGTTGTTTCTTACACCGGTTATAAAAACTCCACCTGACAGATGGAAGTATATTTTGGCTGTTAATCCCATGTATAGCGCAATTGAGTTGTTCAGGTCTGGGTTTAATGATAAGCCATTGGAGTATAATTTACTTGCCATAAGTATAACGTCTGCTATTTTATTTTTTGTAATTGGGCTATATTATTTTAGAAGAACTGAAAGCTATTTTGCCGATCTGGCATAACATGAAACCGATACTTGAAATAAAAAATATACGTAAAAAGTTCGATATTGTGCATAACAGGCAACCGTATCTCAGTCTTCGGGATTCTATGGCTGCCCTATTTAAGCAGAGCGGTTCAACCGCGGAAGAATTTTATGCCCTGGATGATATAAGTTTTAATGTGAATGAGGGTGAAAGTATAGGTATTATTGGAAAAAATGGCGCCGGTAAATCTACCCTACTGAAAATACTTTCAAAAATTACACCTCCTACATCAGGCAGTATTATTTCAAGAGGTAGGGTTGCAAGTTTATTGGAGGTGGGAACCGGTTTTCACCCGGAACTCACCGGCAGAGAAAATATATTTTTGAATGGATCGATATTGGGGATGAAGCAAAAAGAGGTAAAAAGCAAATTTGATGAAATAGTAGATTTTAGCGGTACCGAAAAGTTTCTGGACACTCCCTTGAAACATTTCAGCAGTGGAATGCAGTTAAGGCTTGCTTTTTCGGTTGCAGCATTTCTTGAACCTGAGATATTGGTAATTGATGAGGTTTTAGCTGTAGGCGACGCTGAGTTTCAAAAAAAATGCCTGGGCAAGATGGAAGAAGTTGGTAAATCGGGCAAAACTGTTTTGTTTGTGAGCCACAATATGGGTGCAGTTTTACGATTATGTTCAAGAGCAGTATTAATAAATGAAGGTAAAATTGTAGCTGATAGCGATGTTCAGAATGTTATATCTCAGTATTATACATTGAATGAGAGTGTAATGGATCAGGTATTACTTTCAGAAAGAAAGGATAGAAAGGGTAATGGAAAGTGTAAGTTCCAGAAAGTATGGTTTACCAATAAGGAAGGCAAAGTAGTTAATGGTTTTCAATCGGGAGACTATGTGGAGATAAATGCACTTGTGAAAGCGGAAGATCCAAATTTTGAGCGTGATCTATATGTATCAGTGTCTTTCTGCAATGCATTGAACGAACGGATGTTCAGCCTTGGTTCAGGGTTGCTGAATAAAAAAGTGCATATTAATGGTTTAACTGAGGTAAAATGGATCATTGATAAGTTGCAACTTGCTCCCGGTGAATATATGGGCGATTTGTTCTTATTCGAAACTATAGGAGGATATGATATGTACGACATGATGGAGCAGGTATTCAGGTTTGTGGTTGACGAAGGTGATTTTCACCATTCAGGTCAACTGCAATCTAAGGGTAGGGATATGTTTTTTGTTGAGTTTGATGTTACGTCCAGGCAAATACCTTTAAACAAATAATGTATAGTTTTATAGTTAAGTAACCCATGGCCCCTGAAGTTCAATTAAAAGTTAATTTGTTTATTCCCGGTTTCGGTAAGTCGGGTACTTCAAGCCTGCATGTGTACTTAAATCAACATCCTGATATTTCAATGTCAGTTATAAAGGAACCTCATTTTTTTTCACGAAGGCAGTCTTTTGTCAGGGGGTTTGAACATTATAACACTTTATTCGAGTCTTCCTCAAATAAAAAATACTTTGGTGAATCAAGCACAACTTATATCGGCTCTAAAATTGCTATTGATAGGATAAAGGAATATGTAAAGAATCCCAAATTCATAGTCCTGGTAAGAAACCCGATCGATAGAATATATTCTCATTATACATGGCTTTATTCACTAGGCCTTGAAACACTACCTTTACGGGAGGCCGTATTAAAAGATATGGATACGGTTTTTGATGCTGATGTTGATATTGAAGGGAACTTTAAGAATTATCTTTTTTTTAGTAAGTACGGCACTTTATTATCTTCGTATATAAGTAATTTCGGTGCTGAGAATATTAAAATAATTACGACTGAAAGCCTAAATAAAGATGTTATTGGAACACTTAATGAGTGCTTTGAATTCCTAAAACTTGAAAAACTTACGTCTATAAAAGAAGAAAGGCAGAATATTACATCACTTGACAAAATTGACAAAACACCGATGTTTGTGAGGAAGGGATTGTCCTATATTAATGATAATGTAGGAGCAAGAAATAAGTTCGATAAGGTTGTCCACAAACTTTTTATAGTGAAAAAGAAACAGAAACCTTTATCTGGGGATGACAGGATATGGTTAAAGGGAATATTAAATGAAGAAATAAAGGAATTAAAACAAATAACCAAAATGAAATTCGCTGAATGGAGCGAATTCGATTCGATATGAAAGCCTTACCACGTATTATAGATTTCAAACAAATAGGTAAACCTGTTGAAGGGTATATTAGTGTTGCAGAGAGTGATAAAAACATTCCCTTTAAGCTTAAACGTGCATTCTGGACTTATTATACGCCTGAGAGTATAGTGCGTGGAAAGCATGCTCACCATAAAACAGAAATGGTGCTAATTGCTGCTGCCGGTAAAATAATTGTTAATACCGAAATGCAGGATGGCGAAAAAGCCACCTTCATTCTCGATAAACCTACAATGGGATTATATCTGCCACCGAAAACATGGCATACAATGACCTATACGCATAATGCTATTCAACTGGTACTGGCCTCAACTTTATACCTTGAAAAGGATTACATAAGAAGTTACGGGAAATTTAAAAAGAAGAAATAGACATAATTTAATGCTACGGATCAGCAGGTATACCCGGGAGTTAAGCCATGAATGGGATGAGTTTGTAAAAAGATCAAGGAATGGAACTTTTCTTTTTCAACGTCAGTTTATGGACTATCATAGCGACCGTTTTTTTGACCACTCTGTCTTGGTGTATAATGATAATAAGATAGTGGCACTATTGCCTGCCAACCAAAAAGCAAATGAAATAATTTCTCATGGTGGTCTTACCTATGGCGGTTTACTGATTACTGAAGAAGCAAGGTTGAATGATGTAATAGGGTATTTTTATGAATTGCTGAAGTATTACATGGATAATGGTATTGAAGAATTCACGTATAAACAAATTCCATTTTACTATCATTCGCAACATGCTTTTGAAGATGAGTATGTGATGCAATTGCTTAAGGCGGACCTATTCAAAAAAGATGCATCTTTTTTGCTGGAAATGGAGAATGAAGTAAAACTACAAAAAGGCAAGAAGAGTAACATAAGCAGGGCGAAAAAGGAGAATGTAAAAATAAATGTAAGCACAGATTATTCCACTTTCTGGACAAAAGTACTTGAACCCAATCTGATGGAAGGTCATAATGCTAAGCCAGTACATACAAAAGAGGAAATTTTACTGTTGGCTGGCAAATTTCCAGATAACATTAAGCTATTTGTAGCTGAATGTAATAATGAATTAGTAGGGGGAACAGTATTATTTATTAATAATAAAACGGTTAATGTACAGTATATTTCAGCAAGCACTAATGGAAAGCTACTGGGTGCGCTTGATTACCTTTTCAAAGAGCTACTTGAAAAATATAAGGAATATAAATACTTTAACTTTGGAACTGCAAGTGAAAATGATGGGAATGTGTTGAATATGGGCCTTGTTAATTGGAAAGAGGGTTTTGGTGCAAGAGCCTGTTCACATAATTTTTACAGAGTAGCAACAAAAAAATATTCATTGCTTGAAAAATACACCCGGTAATATCCCCTTCTTTTCGTTTAGCAGAATAAATTCAATCGAACGTAATGAGATATTTGAGCAATTTAAGAAGGTATACGATAGTCAGTATTACGTACTTGGGACTAGTGTAAAACAGTTTGAAGAACAATTTGCTGCGTACTGTGGTACTCATTACTGTGTTGGTGTCGGAAATGGTTTAGACGCATTGTTTTTGTCTTTAACGGCTCTTGATATTGGTCGGGGAGATGAAGTTATTCTTCCATCTAACACATATATAGCAACCGTATTAGCAGTGTCTTATGTAGGTGCAACACCTGTATTTGTTGAACCCAATGAGGCTACTTTTAATATCAACTACAAAAATATTGAGACTGCAATTACTTCAAAAACAAAAGCCATTATTCCGGTGCATTTATATGGCCAGGCTTGTGAAATGAAACAGATAATGGATATTGCTGAGAGGCATTCATTATTTGTGATAGAAGATAATGCACAGTCACAGGGTGCAATGAACAATAACAAAAGAACGGGTAGTTTTGGCACACTGAATTGCACGAGCTTTTATCCGGCGAAAAATATTGGCGCTTTAGGTGATGCGGGGGCTATAAACACAAACGATGAGAAGTTAAAAGTAAAATTGCACGAACTAAGGAATTATGGCTCAAAAGTGAAATATGTTAATGATGTTATTGGGTATAATTCCAGGCTAGATGAACTGCAGGCTGCATTTCTTTCTGTGAAGCTTAAATACCTTGAACAATGGAATAGGGAACGGCAGGAAGTAGCGGCAATATATAATTCGTTGTTAAAGGGGGTGGGGGATATTTTACTTCCGGCCGTGGCTGATAACTCTACAAGTGTCTATCATCAGTTTGTTATCAGAACAGGTAAGCGAAATTTGTTGATGGAGCATTTAAATAAAAATGGCATTGGCACGTTAATACACTACCCAATACCTCCACATCTTCAAAAGGCATATAGCCATTTGAAATATGTGAAAGGAGATTTTCCAATTGCAGAAACAATGGCGGATACCTGCCTGAGTTTACCTGTTTATCCGGGACTGCAAAAGAACGAAGCAGAGTTTATTGCTGAAACGATGAAAGCTTTTTATTAAAATGGAAAGGCCGCTTCCACTTGTCACAATTGGTGCATCTAACTACAATAATGCACAATATGTAATTGAAACATTAGAAAGTATAAAGGCACAAACATATCAGAATATAGAGCTGATTGTTATTGATGATTGCTCCACTGATAATAGTCCGGCCCTAATAAAGGAGTGGCTTGTAGATTACAACAAACCATACAGGTTTATTGAGAATAAGGTAAATAGTGGTCTGCCTGCGGTACTGAATTTATTGATCAGTAATGCGAAAGGCAAGTACATATCAGAAGTAGCAACTGACGATATATTAATGCCCGATAAAATAAGAATACAGGTTAATATACTGGAAGGAGCATCGGCCGATGTGGGAGGTGTATATTCTGATGCGTATATTATAAATGAAAAAAGTGAGTTGTCTGAATCACAGTTTCTTAAATTGAAAGGATATAAGCAGCCTCCATCCGGAAATATTTACGAGGATATATTAAGTGGTAATTTTTGGTTCCATTATAGCACAGCTATGGTAAAAACTGAATGTTATAAAAGCGTTGGCCCTTTTGACCTTAACCTGATAGCCGAAGATGTTGATATGCTATTGAGACTGAGCCGTAGTTTCAAGTTTTTATTTTCAGACTACGTTTCGGAGAAATACAGGGTTCGTAGTAACAGTCTTACTAAAATTACAAACTGGTACCCTTCTCAACTTCAGATATGTGCTAAAAACCTTGAGTATAGTAAGACTGCATTATGGCGAATGGATTCAACTGCTGCCAGTGCATATTTTGAAGGAGATTCGGAAACATTGGCGTTATTACCTAAATACAAGCATCAAAGCGCATATATCAGATTTATAATATTGTTGCGGAATATGCATGTGCCAAAGACTATAGGTAAAGTTTTGCTTCTTTTATGTAGAATGTACCTCAGAATTTACAGAACATTTGTGGGATAAAAAAGCTGTAATGCTTTCCCTGTAAAGTACTATCATTCCATCATTTTATCTAACTTTGCATACTATGTACAGGAATCCCATGAAGAGATTGCTCTTTTTATTGCTTTTATACGTATTCCAGCTAATTACAATTACCACAAAGGCTCAGCAAAATGGTATTCTTTGTGGTATGACAGAAGATGGCGGGATAAACTCTGCCGGAAACGTATTCAGTATAAATACCTTAAGTGGTAATCAATTCACGAATTTAATTTCATTTAAAAAAGATACAAGTGGCTATAATCCATTTGGTAACCTTGTTCAGGATACTAATGGCATTCTGTATGGCATGACTAACAATCAGAGCACGCAATATGGCACCATATTCAGTTATGATCTATCATCGGGGTCTTTCTCTGTAATTCATCAATTCATCAATACAGATGGCGCTTTTCCTAAGGGAAGCTTAACAGTCGGGCCCGGTGGAATACTATATGGTATGACCCCATTTGGTGGCACAGGTGGTGGCGGAGTACTTTTCAGTATTGATCCTAATACAAGGCAGTATACATTGTTATTAAATATAACTAACCCTATTGGTGTTAACCCTACCGGGAACCTGATATTTGGCAAGGATGGCTTACTGTATGGTATGACGGATAATGGTTCTAGTACATACGGCACTTTGTTCAGCTTTAATATATCAAATAAACAAAGTAAAATTCTTTTCAATTTTGACCTGACTCATGGGGCATACCCCAAAGGAAGCCTTATACAGGCTACCGATAGTTTATTATACGGACTCACAAGCCAGGGGGGTATGGCTGATAGTGGGGTGCTTTTTAGCTATAATATTCTGACGAACACTCAAAGTGTACTTGTGAGTTTTACAGACTCTATAGGAGTTTTACCAAGTGGTAGCCTTGTTCAGGCAAAAGATAGTTGCCTTTACGGAATGACTCAGTTAGGTGGTGTAAATAATATGGGTACAATTTTTAAATACAATATAGTATCAGGTAAAGTAAATAAAGTTTTCAGTTTCAGCGGAAGTAAAACAGGCGCTAATCCTCATGGCAGTCTCATACAAGCCAACGACGGCTGGCTATACGGGATGACTGATTCCGGCGGAAAATATAATAATGGGGTGGTTTTTAAAATTGACCCTGTTTCATTGCAGCAGGACACATTGTTAAGTTTCAGTGGTTCCAATGGAGCGAATCCTTATGGAGACCTTTTAGAAGCAATGAGCGCCAGCCTTAGTAAAAAAGATAACCCTTGTTTTGGCGATAGCCTGGGTTCAGCTGTAATAAATGTGCACGGAGGCCGATATCCGTTAATATATTCATGGAGTAATGGCGCTACAACAGATAGTGTTTCAGGTTTGGCGGCGGGTAATTATACCGCAAAAGTTACCGACCAAAAAGGAATAACGTATAACTTTAATTTCACTATTGGTCAACCTGCCCAAATACGGGATAGTGTTAAACAGGCTATTAATGTTTCCTGTTATGGCGAAAGTAACGGTAGTGCAGTTATCGGAATTAAAGGAGGTGTTCTTCCCTATACATATTCATGGTCTTCTTCAGAAGGTACAAACCAGGCGGCAAATAATCTTGTTGCGGGTAGTTATACCTGTTCTATAGCAGACGCAAATAATTGTTCTGACCTTGTTACTGTCACTATTACCCAACCTGCAATTCTTAGAGATAGTACTGTTTCTCAAACAAATCTTACTTGTTATGGCCATAATACCGGGTCTGCTGATGTCGGTGCAACAGGTGGTACGGCACCGTATCAATATTCCTGGTCTCTGGCAATGGTTTCTGGTTCTTCTGTTAATAACCTTGCAGCAGGAACCTACACATGCACTGTTACAGATCTAAATAGTTGCGTAACACAAGATACTATTGTAATTACTACGCCGGCACAAATAACGTATGTAACAACTTTTACCGCTACCCCTTGTGCAAAGAACAATGGGTCAGTAGCAGTTAATTCAGTATCAGGTGGAATCCCTCCATACACATATCAATGGTCAGCAGGTTCTACAAATGCAAGCGATACTGCTCTTGCTGCCGGTTCCTATACCTGCACAATTACCGATAGTGAATTATGCAGCGTTTCACCAATTGTAACTCTACCCAATGTGGGTGGCCCGAAAGACAGCATTATACAGTTTAAAAATGTTCCTTGTTACGGAGATTCAAATGGTACTGCTACGGCAACCAGCGTGGGTGGCACAGCTCCTTATTTGTATTCGTGGTCTCCCACAGGAGGTACTGATACTATAGCAGTAGGGCTAAAAGCAGGAACCTATACATTTACTACTACGGATTTTACAGGTTGCATTGGAAGTGCAACGGTAACTATTACAGAGCCTGCAGCAATCAGAGATAGTATTGCAGCAATAACCGAAGCCAGTTGCTATGGTAGTAAAAATGGAAGTGTTTCGGTTGGTGTAATTGGTGGCATACAGCCATATACCTATAGCTGGTCTACTGGAGCAATGGGAGCTATTGATAGTTTGCTTGCCGCAGGTAGCTATACCTGTAATATAACAGATGCTAATAATTGTATTGCTACCAAACTTGTAATGTCAATAAAAAGCCCTGATTCCCTTAGCATAGACACTGCTGCAACGCTTACAAAATGCGGGAATAAGAACGGTACTGTAAATGTTATAGTGTCCGGCGGAACCCCACCATATAGTTATTTGTGGAACAGCGGCCAAAAAACTGATTCGATTTTTAGCCTTCCAGGCGGATCTTATACATGTACAATTACTGATGCACATAGCTGTATAAGTAAAGTGAATATTGTTGTGCCTGATACTGGTGGTCCAACGGCTAGTATAGTATCGCAGATCAATAATGTATGTTATGGTTATAAAGGAGGAAATGTTATTATCAGTGCCAATGGCGTTCCACCATATACCTATTCATGGAATAATGGCGTAACAAGTACAAGTTTTATAGCAACTAACTTACCTGCAGGTGAATTTATTTGTACTGTTAAAGATTCAACTGGCTGTAATGGTCAGGTAACGGTAACTATTACTCAACCTGGTGAAATAGTGCCCTTAATACAAACTGTAGGAGTTTGTTCGGGTGAATTAACGGGAGGTTTTGCTACTGTAACATCAATATCAGGTGGAATAGTGCCTTATTCTTTATCATGGAGCAATGGATCAACAAGCGATACAATAACCAATCTCAGCCCGGGTAACTACTTCTGTAAAGTAACAGACTCGAACACCTGTTCTGTATTTGATACATTTAGTATTATCCAAACTGCACCGCTGGTAATAAAAAGTATAACAGTTCAACCCGCATGGTGCAATGCCTGTGCTAATGGCTCAGTGCTGGTAAGTGTATCGGGTGGTATACCATTAGGAGATAGTTCCTATTATTTTTACATTTGGAGTAATGGAATAACGGGCGATTCTATAATCAGTAATATTGACACGGGTGCATACAGTGTATGTATTACAAGTCCTTATGGTTGTGGAAGTATATGCGACTCAGCCATTGTTGTTACAGGAATATCTTCTGTCACAAATCCATCATACTCGTTGAAAATATATCCTAACCCTAGTAATGGTCAGCTATTTATAGAGTTGCCTGTTTCAGGGCCGGCAATTTTAGCTATTACTAATGAACTAGGCCAGCAGGTATACTCACAGCCAGTTGAGCCCGAAGCAGGTAGCAATAAAGTAGCTCTTAATTTGGAAAGCCTTCCTGATGGCCTTTATGTTGCTAAAATTAGCAGTGAAAAAGGCGTAAGTATTGGCAAAATAGTTATACAGAAATAGTTTCCGGAATTAGTTTTCAATAGCATTTTTATTCGCAGCTATTTCAGTTTTATAGGAATATCTGAATCCTTTATAGATATATAATCCGCATAAAAGGTTGTAGAGTTTAAAAAGCAGAGAGTCGCTAGCCTTCATGCTTTCAAGCAGTGCTGTTAATTGCTTTATAAGATATAACGGCAGGTTCATAGCAAGCAAAAACTTGACAACTTTTTTTAATTTCATTCCCAAAGAATCTCCTCTGTTTATAGGAGTGTTCTCTGAATACAGAGCATCTTTTTTTCTATAGGGAAACAAATTGCAGAGTGCTACGAACCCTTGTATTCCTGTATACTGGCGCATAAGCCATTTGTCCATATCAACTCTGTCCTTTTCATTATGTATGTTAATGTTTGATATGTCTAGCAGCAATGTGAATCCTTTTTCTTTGGCCCGCATAGTAAGTTCCTGGTCTTCACAACCTGCATAAGGAAAACCGGGATCGAAACCACCTAACTCCACAAAATCACTTTTCAGAACACTTAAATTAAAGCTGGCTAATGAGTCGCATGTATAAATACTGTTCACTACCAGGTTTTCTCTTTTTTCTTTCAGCGTTGTATAATCATTTTCAAGTTTATATCTCCCAAAGGGAGTGCTTTTGAATTTATCTATGATAGAATCATTATAGGTCCATGTGCCTGAAATCAATGAACGGGTGTAGGTATTGTGACCGTTTACATGTTTTTCAATACAATCAGTCCCAATTAAAATATCATCATCAATAAAAAGAAGCAGTTCGTTTTTGGCAAGTTTAGCGCCCGTATTACGTGCATTTCCTGCACCGGGTCTTTCGTTTTTTAAGATTTTTAAATTTTGGTATCTTTGTTTGAGGTTATCAAGTGATGTTTCACCGTCATTAACAATGATTATCTCTAATTTGTTTTCGGTAAGATGAGTGCTGTATGTATGGTTTATATGAGCAATAGTTTCTTCAAGAGTCTCATTCCTGTTCCGGGTAGGTACTATTATGCTAACATTCATGCAATAGCAAAATTAGGAAAAATGCTCAATAACTAACTGATTTTGCCTTATGCATGTTGTACAGGTAATAGCAAATTGTTCGTCGGTACCTTTCTTTAACCAATTTGCTGATAGAATAAGCCAATATCCTGATGTAAAGTTTACGTTTGTGGCATTATATGATAAAAAGCCACAAATGTTGTCGGATATGGCTGAGCGTAACTGTGATTGTTATTGGATAAAGTTCGATTGGCGTAAGCGGAAAAGCGGAATGATATCAGCATTTTTTCAATTGTATAAGCTTTTCAGGAAATTGAAGCCCGATGTGGTTAATACCCATCTTTTCGATGACTCTTTTCCTGCTTTGTTGGCTGCACGACTGGCCGGAGTTAAAATGAGGGTAATTCATAAACAGGATACAGCTTTTCATTGGGTGTATAATCCCAAATGGGTATGGGCTGATAAATTCAATAACTATAATGCAACGCATATTGTAGCAGTAAGTAATGAGTCAAGGAAATTCATTGTTGAAAAGGAAAAAGCTCCGGTTTCTAAAGTGTATAAAATACACAGCGGTATAGATTTTAAGTCGATAACTGGACAAGATGAAATAGAGAAGAATTTACTGAGAGAGAAATTTGGGTTAAAGGATCGTATTGTTATCGGAACTGTTTCAAGATACATTGATTGGAAAGGCTACAAGTATGTTATAGAGGCAGCCAGAATTATTCTACCAAAATATAAGAATTTGAAGTTTTTGTTTATTGGCCAGGGCGAACAGCAGAAAGAACTTGAAGACTTAGTAGAGAAATACGGACTGAAAGAAAATATTGTATTTACTGGCTGGGTAGACTATAAGATAATGCCATCCTTATACGGAGTGATGGATATTTACTTGCATGCTGCAATTATGGAGCCATTTGGCTTTGCCATAACAGAGGCCATGGCTAACCGTGTTCCACTGGTTGTTACTAAGACAGGAGGGCCAGGGGATGTATTGATTCATAAAGAAACATGTTATTTTACTGAATACAAGAGCCCTCAGAGTATTGCAGATGGTATAGAATGGATGATTAAGAACAAGGAGATTGTAAATGGAATGAAAGATAAAATAGAGAAGCTTGCGTATGAGAATTTTCCGGTAGATAAAATGCTAAGTGAATTTATTCACTTATATATGGATAAAGCAAAGCAAGCTTAGCGGGTAATATTTGATCTTCCCGGAATAAGTTTCCCCAATAGTCTTATAATGAACGGTGGGTATAGAAGAATAGACTTAATGCCATATTTAATAGCTTTCAGCGGTTTATGAGCATCTAAATACCAGCTACCGGCAAGGATAAAATAAATATTGGCTATTACCTTTCTGCGAAATAAACCTGCAGGCAAAATATTATCACCGATTATTTTACTTATTATATATTTCTCATCATGTTCTAAAAGAGCCACGCTCTTACTCATACTATTGGGGGTGTTCCTGTATTTTATAAGGGCTTCAGGCAGGTATATACCTATTGCATTGATAGATAATTGTATTTTCATAAACCTATCTGCACAATTGGATAGATTTTCATCAAACCTTACATTTTTTTTGAAAAGTGAAGCCTTACCAATAATATTTGAAGGTAAGGTAGGTATTACTTCTTTGCGCCATAGAAGCGCTTCCTGAAAGAGGTTCTCTCCTTCTACACCTTTTTGAACATATAATTCATTTAATGCTCCATCGCAATGAATAACATCGGAGTAAATGAAATCAACTAATTTGTTTTTACTAAGTACATCGAATTTTGATTGCAGATCATTGGGCAATAAGTAATCATCGGCATCAAGAAAACCAATATAATTTCCTTTAGCTGCATCAATTCCTTTATTTCTTGCAGCTGATACGCCTCCATTAACCTGGTTAATCAGTTGTATTCTCTCATCTTTCAGGAATTCTCTGGCAACAGCTTCAGTGGTATCAGTAGAGCCATCGTTAACAATAATAAGTTCCCATGCTTTAAATGACTGATTTATGACAGATATAATACTTTCATGCAAATAAGCTGAGGCATTATAGGCGGGAATAACAATTGTAATTTCGGGTTTCATGGAAGTCTTATACGTATGCAAAAATATTAAAACACCCAGTATATTTGCGTATCTTCACCAAAGTTTATAAACATTCAACTTGACTAATAAAAATATAAAAAGTATATTATTTATTACTCAATGGCATTACAACGATGCCCTTATACAAACGTATACCTTACCATATATCAGGATCATAAAACAAATTACAGGTGCAGATTGTTATTTAGTATGCACTGATAAGAGTATTAACAGGATAACTGTAGATGAAAAGTCATCAATTAAAGTAGTTGCTTTACCTGCCAATATGGGAAATCAGTTTATGAGTTGGGGAAAGAATATTATTGCACTCAGAAAATTAATCAATAAAAAAAACATTACTCACTTACATGCATGGTGCACCCCTGCCGGCTCTGTAGGAATAGTTTTAAAGTTATTGAACAAAAAACTGAAACTGACAATTGATAGTTACGAACCACATGCAGAAGCAATGGCGGAAAATGGTACATGGAGTAGGGGCGGTTTGAAGTTTAAAATTCTTTCCTATATGGAAAAATTAGAAGCTAAAAAAGCAAATAATTTGATTTTTGCTGCCCCGGGAATGCAGGATTATATTTATAAAAAGTATAAGTTCCAAATTGGCAGATATTATGTTAAGCCGGCTTGTGTAGATCTTAATATGTTTTCTGATAAAGTAGTAAAAGACCCGGAATTAATAAAACAACTTAAACTTGAAGGGAAAATAATAGGAGTATACGCAGGTAAATTTGGAGGAATTTACCTGGAAGATGAATCATTTCAATTTATTAAAAAGTGTCAGGACTATTGGGGAAAAGATAAATTCAGGTTTGTTTTATTAAGTAATGTGGAAGACGAGTATGTGAAGGAAAGAACAGCGAAATATGGAGTATCAAAAGAAACAATACTTAAGTTATTTGTTCCTTATGCAGATGTTGCAAAATACATAGGCCTTGCCGACTTTGCTATTTGCCCGGTTAAGCCTGTTCCTACAAAACGGTATTGTTCCCCTATAAAAGATGGAGAATATTGGGCATTAGGGTTACCGGTTGTAATCACACCAAATATTTCTACAGATTCAGATATTATTAAAGATAATAATGCGGGAGCTGTTATACAAAGCTTTGATGATACAGGCTGTACGGAGGCAATAAAACAAATAGATTCAATTATATCAGTTAAAAGCAGGGCAGAGGTATACACTCAAATTCGCCCGCTTGCCGAAAAATATCGAAACTTCAGTATTGCTGAAAAAATATATACAGCTATTTACGCCTCCTGATTGTGTGGCTGATGCGGATGCCTTGGTGCATATACCATATAGTAAATAATTGGCAGTATTAATAGTACAAGTACTGTAGCAGAAACCAATCCGCCTATCATTACAATAGCTAATGGTTTTTGAGCTTCCGATCCAATTCCTGTACTTATTGCAGCCGGAAATAAGCCTACCATATCTATCATGGCGGTCATTATAACAGGACGAACCCTGTTTCGTACGCCATTGTAAATAGCTTCCATTAAACTCTGTTTTTCCTGAAGGTTACGTTTAAATTCAACTAACAGAATCACCCCATTTTGTATACAGACGCCAAATAATGCTATGAAACCGATACCAGCCGAAATACTAAAGTTTGTATTAGTAAGAAGCAATGCAAAAATGCCACCAATTAGTGCAAATGGTACATTTAAAAGAATAATAACCGAATCTCTTATATTGCCAAATGTTGCAAAAAGAATTACGAATATGAGCAAGAGACTTATAGGAACAACTTGCTTAAGACGGTTAACTGCTCTAACCTGGTTCTCAAAATCACCAACCCATTCCATTTTGTATCCCTTAGGTACCAATACATTTTTCATTTTTGCCTGTGCTTCTGCAATAGTACTTCCCATGTCTCTGTCGCGCACTGAAAATTTAACGCCTATATAACGTGAATTATCATCGCGCGAGATCAATGAAATACCTGTTTCTTTGTCAAGTGTCGAAATTTCTTTCAACGGAATTTTTCCTCCATTAATTGTTGGTACCATAAGGTCGCCAAGTTCTTCGATGGTTTTACGATACTGGGGCGCATAACGTACTCTCAAATCAAATTGTTTTTCGCCCTCAAATACTTCTGTTGCAGCCTGTCCGCCAATGGCCATTTGAATGATAGCGTTGGCAGATGCTGTACTTACTCCGTAAAAAGCCATTTTATCCTGATCAAGGTTTATATCCAATTCAGGCTGGCCAAGATTCTTTAATATTCCAAGGTCAGCTACACCACGCACATTCTTAAGTACACTATATACTTCCCTTGCTTTTTCATTTAATATGTCAAAGTCTTCGCCCGATATTTTTACAGCTAACGCAGCATTCATGCCTGAAACGGCTTGTTCCACGTTGTCTCGTATGGGCTGAGAGAAATTAAATACAACCCCGGTATATTTACTTACCAGAAGATTGTTCATTTCACTTATTAATGAGTCTTTAGATATTTTGCGTTTCCAGTCATCGGCAGGATAGAGCGATACATCACACTGAATATCTGAGAATGCTTCAGGGTCACTTCCATCATCTGGGCGGCCTGTTTGCGACAGAACACTTTGCACCTCAGGGAATTTTTTCAGATCATGACGCATACTATCTGCCATAGCTGCTCCATCGGTCAGTGAAATACCTATAGGTGTTTGCGCTTTTACCCACAATGACCCTTCATCCAGCTTGGGTAAAAATTCTGAACCAAGGAATACAGAACACCCTAAACTTCCGACTAAAACTAAAATGGCTACAGCTAAACTTGTCCGCCTGTGTTTGAATACAAAATCGAAAAGCTTTATATAGCCCTTTTCAATGCCGTGTACAATAGGATTATGCTTTTCGTAAACATTCTTGTTCAGCATTATGTGAATCATAACCGGAACAAGAGTAAGTGTAAAAATAAGAGCACCTAAAATGGCAAAACCAAGTGTGTAGGCCAGTGGAGAGAATATTTTACCTTCTACCTTTTGAAATGAAAATATGGGGATGAGGGCAGTAATTATAATAAGCTTGGCAAATAAGATGGCCTTACCCATATCCATGGTGGTGTTTTTAATCCACCCCATCTTTGCCCGTTTGTTGAACTTTTCTTTCCCTAATTCTTTATACTTCCTGTCAAAAACAACAAAGCACCCTTCAACCAGTACCACGGCCCCGTCTATAATTATACCAAAATCAACCGCACCTAAAGAAAGCAGGTTTACAGGCATGCCTTTTATTTTCATGCAGATGAATGCAAATAGCAGTGATAATGGAATTATTATTGAAACGATGAATGTAGCCCTCCAGTCGGCCATGAATAAAAATACAAGGGCCATAACCAATACAATACCTTCAAACAGGTTATGCAAAACAGTACCGGTACAGAATTTAATAAGCGTACCACGATCATAAAAAGGTACAATTTTTACACCCGCAGGTAGTATGGTATTATTAAGCTCATCCACCTTCTCTCTTACACCAGTCAGCACATCGCTCGGGTTAATGCCTTTGCGCATTACCACCACACCTTCTACCACATCGGTATTCGTGTCTAAGCCCACTTTCCCCAAACGAGGCATAAAACTCACCTGAACATCGGCAACATTCTTTACCAATAGCGGTGTACCATTTGTGTTTTTTACAATTATGTTCTTTATCTCATCAATGTTATTAATGAGTCCTATACCTCTTACTACATACGATTGTTCGCCCTGTTCAATTACGTCGCCACCGGCATTAATATTGCTATTGGAAACAGCGTTATATACATCCTGTGCAGTGATATTGTATTTATTTAAAAGATTTGGGTCAACATCTATTTCGAATATTTTGGAAGGCCCACCATAGGTATTTATGTCAGCCACACCTTCAACAGCACGTAGCTTATGGTCTACAACCCAGTTTTCAAGCGTTTTTAATTCAAGTACCGACTTGTTTTTGCTTTGGAGGGTAAAGCGATATATTTCGTCTGTAGGGCCATAAGGCGGTTCCACTTCTGCCTGTACACCCGCAGGTAGATTAACATTCCTTAGAAGATTCGTTACCTGTGCACGGGCATATGAGTCATCAATTCCATCATTGAAAATTACAGTAACCTGAGATAAGCCGAACATTGTAACAGAACGTAAATTGCTTTTCTGCTGTACAGAATTCATTGCAATTTCAATTGGTATGGTTACCTGCTTTTCAACTTCCTGGGTACCACGTCCCGGCCATTGGGTAATTATTATTATTTGTGTATTTGTAACATCAGGGTAAGCCTCAATAGGTGTGCTACTATAGCAAATAGCGCCTACAACAGCTATTACAAGCGTAGCGAACAAGATGAATACCTTGTTCTTAAGTGAAAATGCTACCAGGTTCTTTACAAACTTGTTCATACTGTGTTATGCCTGTTTTTTATTGCCCGAATACATATAAGCTTCCCTTCTTAACAACAACTTCACCTGCTTTTAACCCCTGGCTTATATATGTTTGTTGTAAGGTATTACCTTCAATAACTACTTGTCTTTTCTCAAATGTGTTATTGCCCTTTGCAATCATTATGTAAAAATTATTATCATCAAATACCAGTGCTTCTTTTGAAACGGCAATGGCTTGTTTGTGTTTATCAACGTGCACTGCAACTGTGCAAAACATGCCCGGCTTTAAAATGCCATCAGGGTTGTCAAGAACTATCCTTGCCTCCAGTGTACTGGTAGAGTCGAGTATATTGCCAATTTTTGAGATTGTGCCTTTTAATGATTTGTCAGGGTAAGAAACGGGAATAATGTCCACCGGGTCATTTACATTTACTTGCGGAATATCATTTTCGTAAATGTTTGCCAATACCCATACCGATTCGAGCGATGAAACTGTAAATAACGCATTTGTATTATCAGGGCGTATATTAATTCCTTCGCTGATTGACTTTGTTACAACATAACCTTCAATAGGAGATATAATTCTGTATTCTGCATTGCTGGCAGAATCACTAACGCCATATGTTTTCAGGTAGGTAGCCAGTTTATTTACATTGTCTTGTGATGCTTTATAATCATTCTGGGCCTGCATTACATCTTTATCAGAATACACTTTAGTCTGGTAAAGTTGTTGTGCTATATCCAGGTTTCTTTTCGCAGTTCTTAATTGGGCCTGTGCTACATCGTACTGGCCTTCATAATCTCCAATATCGCCACTACGAAGTATTGCAAGCACCTGTCCTTTCTTTACATAATCGCCAAGTGAAACAGTAACTTTTAAAACATTACCTCCTGCAAGGGCATATACCTGGGCCAGATGATCTCTGTCAAATGAAACTTTACTGCTCAAAATAATATCGGTTTTTTCTTCCTCCGTTTTGGCTGTATCAATGGTTATTTGTTTCATTTGTTCTGCACTTAGCTGAACAATGTTCGGATTTGCTTCCTCCTCGGTTTTATCCTGTTGCACTCTTGAACATGCTCCTAATAAAAAGAGCGAAATAGCGATCAGCAAGAAATATGAAATACGTTGCATGTTTTATTTTATTATATCGATGCCGGTTGAATAATTAAGTTCATGTATTGCATTAAAGTAGTGCATGCGAAGGTTTATGAGATTGGTTTTGCCATCAATGTAAGTGGTCGTTTCACTCAGGTAATCGAGAAGGCTTATATAGCGTTTTTCATAGTTCTTAAAGGCATTATCCATCATGTCTTCTAAGTTCTGCTCATAGTTTTTATCTATTTGATGCAGTTGCGTATTTAAGCGGTATAAGTTGCAAAAGGCTGTAGTAACCTGGCTCTGCACGGTATATAATATCAAGCTATCGTTTAATTGCGACTGAGATTCTCCATATTTGGCAGAAGCAACATTCCATTGGTTTCTGTTGAATACCGGCAGGTCCATACTTGCAGATATTCCCCAATAAGAAGGAAGAACAGAGCCTGCACCAATGTTTGAAACACCAAGTGTAAGGTCGGGTACTGATGTTGCATGCTGCAAGGTGAGGTTTTTCTCACTGAATTCAACGCCTGCATTTGCGAGCATAAGATCAGGGCGATTTTTCTTTGCGCTATCCTGCAGGGCAGGGTAAGCAGGAATATTTATTGATTCCGGAACAGTAATTTTTGCAATGAGGTATACTCTTCCGGGATAGGCAAGTAATATTCTCAAATCCTCTTCATCGCTGTATATAGATTGTTCACAGCTAACCTCCTGTGCAATTACATCCTGGTATTGCGCCTGAAGCCTTATTACATCTTCACCTGCTGCGTTTCCTTTACTGTATAATTGCTGGGTAATGTCAATCAGGTGGTTTATCTTGGTTTCTTCAATCAGATACATTTTTACCAATTGCTGGTTGTCGTACAGATCTGAAAAGTCAGTATACATCTGGTATTTTAAACTTCTAAGTAAATCGGCCAGTTGAAATTGGGCCTGCTTAACACCTACGTTGGCCAGATTGGCCGTAGCACTGTGCCTTCCACCAATGGTCAATAATTGCTGAACCTGAATAGTGTTATCAACTTCACCGTATGCCGGATAATTATTATCGAAGAATTTTTTACTCTCCTGGTTATATAGGGTTGTACCGTAATACAAGTTAGGGTTGTACCAGAGTTTCGCCTGCAGGTATGCTGTTTTGGCAATACTTACATCGTACTGAGACATAAGCAGGCTTAAATTTTTATTTACGAAACGCTGCTCTGCATCTGGTATTGAAATAAATACGGTGTCTTGTGAAAATTGTTGAATGCTTTGAGCATACGTGAGGCATGCCTGCAATATTGTTAAAGCCAGCAGAAAAGCCTTTTTGTTTGTTTCTTTTTTCTTCATTCTATCAAGCATCCCCTCTAGTCTCATTATTTTTTGCCATGCAAAAATATTTGCCTTTTTTTCCGAAATACTAAATCTCTTGTTAATTATTGTTAAACAAAAAAACACGAAAGAATATTATGTATATGGCTGTAAATCAATATGTTATAATAAAATCCGTATCAGGAGGATAATTACGGCTTGTATGTGATGTACAAAGATAGATTGCTAATGATATTAAGCACTAAAATGAGATTAGAAGCGGATTAGAATCGGTAAAATCAGGTTTTTAAAGACTTAAAGGGGCAAGTGAATCAAAAAAGTTGTTCCTTTATTTAACTCTGAATTTACTTCAATTGTGCCATTGTGTAAGCGGATGATTTTATCAGCTAATGAAAGGCCTATTCCTGTACCGGAATGCCCTCCTGCATTAGGAGCACGGTAAAATGGCATGAATATGTTCTTTATTTCGCCCATTGCAATACCAATTCCTGCATCTTTAATAGTAATTGTTGCCTCATGTTCATTACAACTTAGTCCGCAATAAACTTCCTTGTTATTTGAGAATTTTATTGCATTTTTTAAAACATTGCTTATTGCAATAAACAGCAAACGCCTGTTCCCGCTAATGGTAAATTTTGATTTGTCTTCAGGTAAATTATATTCAAGTTTTATTTGGTTTGTTCTATCTCCCCACTCATCAACCACCTCCCAAAGCACTTCGTCTAATTGTATTTTCTCAGGGTCGCTGTTATCCATATTTGCTTGAGCAAGTTCAAATAGGCTATTTATAAGCTGGTTAAGTTTTTCAGATTCTTTAACGATAGAACGCAATACATTTTTATAGTCATCTTTTTCACGATCATTTTTCAGCGTAATTTCGGCATTGCCCAGGATAGATGTTAACGGTGTTCTCAATTCGTGTGAAGCATATGAAATGAACGACCTTTGCGCCTCAAATGATTGCTCAAGGTGTTCAAGCAGGTTATTAATAGTTATCGAAAGTTGATTGATCTCGTCGTTTTTATATTGAGTGATTGACAAGCGCTGGTTAAGGCTTGTAGCCCGTATTATTTTAACATTATTAATAATTTTAGAAATTGGCCTCAGGGCTATTGTTGCAAATATTCTGCCCAGAAAAAATGTAATGATGAGTGAAGCAAAAAACGAGAAGAACATAATCAATCCAAGTCTTCTAATGTTCTGATATCCGGTATCGTCAATTGCAGAAGCAATGACAACAAAATTGCCTGAATTATCTTCATAATATAACCCTGCAATTTGTTTATCGCCTTGTGCAAAGTGTATTTTCTTTTTCTCTATAACGCGTTCAATAACTTCTTTAGGCCAGTTGATACTATCAGCCTTAATAAACACTGGCATATAGTTGGCATCATAAATACGAATTACTTCATGAGATAATACCTGGGGGTATTTTTCAATAACCTTTTTGAAACTTTCCTGCGACATATTATCCTGTGCCAGGTAAAGCTCTCCCATAGTCAGTGCGCGGTCATCCAGTTTCGTGTAAAAGCTCTCTTGCCTGTTTTGGCCAACCAGGTAATAAATACCTATAAGCACAACGAAGAGAAGCACTGCAAACATGAATGTAAATTGAGATGCGAGCCTGTCTTTAACTTTCATGTAGATATTTTTTTGCCTTAAATATAAGCCTAAGCCTGTTCTTTTAAAACATAGCCCATTCCTATAACAGTATGAATGAGTTTTTTTGAATGGTTCTTATCAATTTTGCTTCTCAGGTAGTTTATATAAACGTCAATGTGGTTTGTTCCCCTGTCAAAGTTTATACCCCAAACCTGTTCGGCTATGTATTTTCTCGAAAGTACCTTATTTGTATTAGCCATAAGCACTTCCAATAAAATAAATTCTTTTGCAGTCAACGATATTTCTTTACCATTCCTTGAAACTACTTTATTGGTTGAATTCAATTCAAGATCGGCAACCGTGTATATTTTACCTGAATTTGCAATTTGTCTTCGGGTTAAAGCCTTAATGCGGGCAAGTAGTTCATCAAAATGAAATGGTTTTGTGAGATAATCGTCGGCACCATTTTCGAGCCCGAGCACTTTATCACTTACCGTGCTCAGTGCTGTAAGCATAAGAATAGGAATGTCTTTTTTTTGTGTTCTTACATGCTTGCATATTTGCAGGCCGTTTGAATGTGGTAATATTATGTCGAGAATAAGCAGATCAAAATCTTTCTCAACAGCAGTTGTTTGCCCGATCTTTCCATCGTGAACTACTGTAACAATATGCTCCTGTTCCTCAAGCCCTGTTTTAATAAAATGGGCCACTTCAGGTTCATCTTCTATAAGTAAGATATTCATAATGCGCTAAATTAAACATAAAAAAACCGTTGCAAAGCAACGGTTTTTTTATGTTTTCATGTTCGGGTTGTGTAACTACTTACTTGGTTGCTTTATCGTCTTTCTTTTCTGCTTTCTTCTTAGCAGGAACCTTCTTTACTTCTTTTTTGTCATCTTTCTTTGCATCTTTCTTATCTGTCTTTTGTGTTTGAGGCAAATTTGTTACTATATGAGCAAAAGAAATTCCTGTGACAAGGACGAGGGCGGCTAATATTATGCTTACTTTTTTCATGATTCAACGGATTAAGTTTGTTTAATGCAGCAAAAGTACATTAGTAATATGAAGATAAAATGAAGGGAGCTGATTTGTAAGGCTATCACTCTTTTATAAGTTGGCCTGCTCCTTTAATGGTACTTTCAATAGTAGGTGTACCGCTGTAATAAACATTCCCCCTGAGGTTAATAAGGGCAATAAGCAAGCTACTTGCATTTACATAACAATCTCCGGTAGTTGTAGTTGAAATGAATGTATAAGAAGTTTTAAGGCTACTGGCATACAAAAAACCTGTGCCACCATTTGCTGTACAAAGTAAATTAGTGCTGATGCCATTTAAGGTAACATCTCCTGGGCCGAACATATGCCCGAGAATAGTATTTGTGTGTACCATTAAATTAATGTCGCCTGAACTTATGGTTTGTACCTGAAGCGTATCCATTGCAATAGTATCAGACGAGGTAATGTTGCCTGATCCTTCATTTTCAAGATATGTAACGCGCGGCATGGTTATGTAAACCGTTATAATGCTTTTCCGGTAGCTCCTTAACCAATTGCAAATGTTATTATTTTTAAGTGTAAGCACGTTATTCGAAACATTTGCAGAAATATTGTGAACCAAATTGCTGCCGCCCTGAATAATGACCTGTTCACTGCTACCAATTGAAATAACAAGGTTAACATCATCCTCTACATGCACTTGTTCAAAATAGGGTACAACTCTTGTTTCTTCTGTTGGATTTCCGGTAGCATCAAAACAATCGCAAACGGGTGTTTTATTACATGATAATGTAACCATGCTCAATAGTATAAGCAATATGTTAAGGTACTTTTTCATAATTTATATCCAAACCCCCATTCAACATAATCAGCAGCAGCATAGTGGGCCAGCAAAGAAACATTTGCAATAAAGTGTGACGTGATATTATATCGTATCCCAAGGCGATTATACTCATACCCATGCCCTGTGCTTTTTGTATAAAGATATCCTCCTAATTCCATTGGGAATGCTAATTTCCATAACATAAGTTCATACGCTGCTTTAAGCCCTACCTGTACA
>DATHNG010000106.1:0-10007 GCA_035486275.1 Bacteroidia bacterium | reverse complement strand
ATGCAATATTTCAGAATAAATGTAAGACGTGCGCTGTTGCACAGCGCTTGAAAACACTTCATCATAGCCTCTAATAAGTATATACAACTCCACATCCGCGTTCTTCATATCCTCTGCTGTAAGGCCAAACAAGGGGCTTTTTTCATCAATAGGGTGCACAATAGTCCAGTTCATTACCAGGCTTTCTATTTTGCTTCGCTCTAATTCAATTCGGTAAAACTTGTATTCAGGCTTGTTGCCGTTTTCTGAAACAAGCATACCCAGGTTTATAAGAACATCAACATCGGTAAGGTTGTGGTTATCTTTATATGAAGCAAGGCGGAACATAAGGGCTGTTTTATCTCCGAATGGGCTTATAAGTGCATTTTCGCTAAACACAAGGTAGGACCTTGGCCTTGCAAATCTTCCATATATAAGACCTGTAGCAATAGCAAATGATAAGAAACCTGTAAGGGCCTCAATGGATGAAATAACGTTTGCAGCATCTCCCACAGGGCTTACCCTGCCATAACCAACTGTAGTAAACGTTTGCGTACTGAAGTAAAATACCTGTTTAAAGTTCTGCCATATGCCTGCCGATCTAATGCCCTCTAACTGTTCAACACCAATGACAATGTAAATGACTGCAAATGCCAGGTTAATGGCGAAATAGAAGAGCAGAATAACTGTAATAAACCTCCATAATGGCATAGTAAGCATTCTGTGAAAAATGCTTATTTTTTTGAATATGCTGATGCCATCACGGCGCATATTCATAGTACCATCTTTATTTAAAAAGCGTCCGCCATAACTATCTGCGGCGTTGGTGCCAAAGCCGGTATCCTTATTCTCTTTCGATAAAATGTGTAAATGCCTGTGGTTGTGATTAGCCATCGGTATGGGTGAACTAGAAACCTATCTCCATTTGCTTTTTAAGCTTCAGGGCTTCTTCTCTTGCTTTAGCAGCAAAATCTTTTCCATTGCTTGCATATAGTATACTGCGCGATGCGTTTATAAGCAAACCACCATCATCATTCATACCATTACGAATAACCTGTTCCATATCACCGGCCTGTGAGCCAACACCGGGAACAAGCAAAAAATGCTCAGGAATTATGTTGCGGATACTTTTAAATGATTCAGCTTGTGTGGCGCCTACAACATACATGGTGTTATCGGCAGTACCCCATTGGCATGAAGTTTTTATTACTTCTTCATATACATAATTGCCATTTTGCAATTTCTGCATCTGAAAATCTTTTGAGCCTTCGTTTGATGTAAGCCCCAGTAGAATGCTCCATTTACCTTTATGTTCAAGGAACGGAGTAATGGAATCTTTACCCATGTATGGGGAAAGAGTTACGGCATTTACATCCATATCCTTAAAGAACGCATCAGCATACATAGCCGCAGTATTGCCTATATCGCCACGTTTGGCATCAGCAATTATAAATGTGTTATCGGGCAAACGGCGTAATGTTTCTTTAAACACTTCCCAACCTTCTGAACCCAAAGCCTCATAAAAAGCCAGGTTCAACTTATACGCCACACATAAATCATGTGTTTCTTCAATGATAGTTTCATTAAATTCCACCACCGAATCCATTGTTTTAGGAAAGTGGGAGGGTAGCTTGTTAATGTCAGTATCTAGCCCTACACAAAGGAAGGTCTTCTTTTGTGTGATAAGAGTAGCAAGCTCTTTACGTGATAAAAATCCTTTCATTAAACAGTTGTTGCGGTAAACCCTTCTTTTAAGCGTTCTGCGTTTTCAGCCAATTGTAATGCATCGATCAATTCCTGTATTTCACCATCCAGGAACACAAGCAAATTGTGCGATGTAAACCCAATACGGTGGTCAGTAACGCGGCTTTGAGGGAAGTTATAAGTACGTATTTTTTCTGAACGATCACCACCAGCAACAAGGCTTTTACGCTTGGCAGCATCAGCGCTGTTCTTCTTATTCAATTCAGCCTCATATAAGCGCGTACGTAATACGTTCAAGGCTTTGGCATAATTCTTTATCTGCGAACGTTCATCCTGGCACTGCACTACAAGGCCTGTAGGTATGTGAGTTATCCTTACCGCCGATTTGGTTGTATTAACTGACTGTCCACCTTTACCACCCGAACAGAAGGTATCTTTCTTAAGGTCCGATTCTTTAACTTCCACATCAACCTCGTCGGCCTCGGGCATCACTATTACTGTAGCTGCCGATGTATGCACACGTCCTTGTGTTTCAGTAGCCGGAACCCGTTGTACGCGATGCACACCGGATTCGTATTTCATAGTGCCGTATACGTTTTCGCCATGCACTTCAAATATTACCTCTTTATAACCACCCATAGTACCTTCCGAATGATCCAGCAATTCAGCCTTCCACCCTTTTTTTTCAAAATAGCGCATGTACATTTCAAACATTTCCCCTGCAAAAAGCGAGGCCTCATCACCTCCGGTACCACCACGTATTTCAACAATAGCGTCTTTTGCGTCTTCCGGATCCTTCGGAATAAGCATTAGGCGTATCTCGCTCTCCAGCTTAACCAATTCAGTTTGCATGGTCTCCAGTTCGGCTTTAGCCATATCTTTCATTTCCTCATCCTTCTCGTTATAAAGCATGTCTTTGGCCGACTGTATATTAGAGGTCAGGTCGCGATATTTAATATAAGCAACGTGGATTTTTCCCAATTCCTTATATTCCTTATTCAGCTTCGCGAATTTCTTAATATCGGATATGGCGTCCGGTTCAGATAGCTTGGCCTCTATCTCTTTATAATGTTGTTCTATGGCTTCTAACTTATCTAGCATAATTTCTCTGGAAATTCTTGCAAAGATACGCTTTTTTAGCGGAAAAGCCTGAAAAATAACTCAATAGGGGCTATAATGGGAGATACTCACTAAAAACCGTCAAATACTCGACAGATCATGTTAACCACTCATTCATTAACACCTAAACAGAAGGTTTTCTCTATTTTGCTGTCATTGTAGTCGTTGATTCACCCTCAAGGCCTAAGACAATAAACCCCTGACCAAAAGTTTGGGGTTTATTGCAATATTAGCTTGCCAGAGGAGACTTTGTTTCCTTTGGCATCTAATATGTTAAATCAAAAAGATATTAATACTCGAACACCCCATGCTTACTTTTAATTGTAAGCTTTTTTGGGCCTTTTTCTACACGGCCTATGACCTGTGCATCAATATGGTATTTATTTGCAACAGCAATAATGTGTTGTGCTGCTTCAGCAGGCACATATAACTCAAGTCGGTGGCCCATATTAAATACCTTATACATTTCATCCCACTTGGCACCTGAATTTTCCTGGATGATATTAAAAACAGCCGGAGTATCGAAAAGGTTGTCTTTTATAATATGTATGTTGTCAACAAAATGCATTACCTTGGTTTGTCCGCCACCAGAGCAGTGTATAGCCGCGTGCACATGCGGGCGATAGCTGCGTAGTATTTCCAGCATTACCGGAAAGTACGTACGGGTAGGGGAGAGTAACAACTTACCAATATCTGTATTGTATTTTTTATCGTGCCACTCTACTGTTATTTTTTCAGTAAGTTTCTTTTTACCGCAATACACTAAATATCCGGGAATGGCCGGATCGTATGATTCTTTGTATTGTGAAGCATACCAATGATCTAGTGTATCGTGCCTTGCAGATGTAAGGCCATTGCTACCCATACCGCTGTTGTATGTTTCTTCATAACTGGCCTGGCCAAATGAAGCAAGGCCCACTATAACATCTCCGTCACGTATCTTATCGGCCGATATTACATTATTGCGCCTCATGCGGCATATCAATGTTGAGTCAACAATTACGGTGCGTACAAGGTCGCCTACATCAGCGGTTTCTCCACCTGTTGATGTAATATTAACATTGTACTTGCGCAATACATCTAAAAAAATTTCTGTTCCATTTATTAGTGCAGCAATAACTTCAGCCGGTATAAGGTTCTTGTTTCTGCCAATGGTGGAGGAAAGCAACATATTATCTGTAGCGCCTGCACAAAGCAGATCGTCGGTATTCATTACAATAGCATCTTGTGAAATACCTTTCCATACCGAAATATCTCCCGTTTCTTTCCAGTACAAGTAAGCGAGTGATGATTTAGTTCCCGCACCATCTGCATGCATTATAACACAATATTCAGGGTCGTTGGATAAATAATCGGGCACAACCTTGCAAAATGCTTTCGGGAAAAGTCCTTTATCGATCTTTGATATAGCCTTATGTACATCTTCCTTTGAAGATGAAACACCTCGTTGGTTATATAGAGTATTGTCGCTCATTGTTGTTGCAAAAGTATTACTATTCAGTATTTATGCACAAAAAAAATCCCGACAATTTGCCGGGATTTTTTTTCTATAGTTCAATTATTTATTAGTTCTTTTTGTAAAACATGCCTTCATAACCATTTGGCTTCATTGGTCCACCAGGAGCAGGGCTAGGTTTGTTACCTGGAGTTGGGCCTTGTTGCGGAGGGTTAACGTCGGTAGAGTCTTTGTGTTCAGCACCCTGACCTGATACTTCAGCATGTTTCAGTCTTTCCATTCTCACACTATCAGCATGGCTCAAGCCACCTTTAGGAACATAACTAAAGCTTAATACCCTGAACTCTGTACGACGGTCAGCCTGGTAAGCAGCTTGTTTTTCTTCATTGGTTTTCATTTTTGCTATATCAGCAGCACTGCAACCAGGTAAGGTTTGGGTAAAGCCCCATCCTTTAGCTTTCAAACGTGCTGAGTCAATACCCTGAGAGATCAGGTAATCAACACATGACTGCGCACGGGCCTGAGAAAGTGGCATGTTATGCTTTTCACTTCCTTGAGGATCGGTGTGAGCATCCAGCTCAATTTTAATTGTAGGGTTATCCTTTAAAAGCTTAACCAGGTAGTTAAGTGAATCCTTAGAGTTTTCTGTTAAGATAGCCTTATCCAACGCGTATTCCACTCTTGGAAACTTAAGCCTAACTGTCAGATCCGCCTTTGTCAGAGTAAAGTCTTCTATCCATGTTTTAGAATCGTTTTGACCAACGGTTGATACAGTTGCTTTAACCTTACTTGCAAGGTATTCAAGGTCACTGGCATCGGCAGAAAGAATATAAGATGCACCTTGTTTTACATAACGTTCAGTTGCAGATTTAGCAGCGTAAAAATAATGTCCGCCGGTATCTGTTTTAATATAGTTATCTGAACCATCAGAACCAACCATGTGTACTGTAGCGCCTTTAATAGGCTTCAATGTCTTATCATCACGTACTGTACCGGTAATTGCAAACAGCAATGGAGGCAAGTTGAATGAATAAATATCATCGCTTCCTTTTCCTAATGCGCGGTTAGAAGCAAAATATCCTCTTTCTTTAGTTCCTTCGTATACAATACCAAAATCGTCGGCTTCTGAGTTAATTGGGTATTTCATGTTTTCAACTTTACCCCATTTATCAGGGCCAAGCTTAGCAGCTTTAAAAATATCTAAGCCACCCATGCCAGGCCAGCCGTCAGATGAGAAATAAAGTGTTCCGTCTGTATGCATAAAAGGGAATACTTCGTTTCCGGCAGTATTAATGTCCGGGCCAAGGTTTACAGGTGTACCCCAGGTTTTAGCCTTTTTATCATAATGGCTCACGTATATATCTTCTTTACCATAACCGCCAGCCATATCAGATGAGAAAAACAATTCCTGGTCATCGGCTGATAGGGTAGGGTAACCATAGGTAGTAGAGTCATTCTGGAAAGGTATCATAACCGGATCGCCCCATGTATTACCTTTTCTTTCAGCATACCATATCTGGCAATGCACTCCTTTGTTTTTGGTTACTCCGCAACGTGTAAAATACAGGGTTTTGAAACCGTGGTCAAAACACATTGGCCCTTCGTTATCGGCCGTGTTAATTGGTGCAGGAAGAGGAACAGGTGCACTCCATTTACCATTCTTATCCATTTTGGTATCATAAATATCAGCAAAAGATTCACCTATATTACCATCTATTTTATCGCCGGTACCACCTGGGCGGGTTGAAACAAAATATATCTCATCAAATCTCCTGTCAGCATAAGCAGGTGAATAATCACGGTTCTTGGTATTTATCTGCACCATGTCGGTAACAACATAACGGGTAGGATTGTTCTTCCACTCCGACGCTTTTTGACATGATTCAATACCAGCATCAGCAGCTTTGTTAGAAGGAACTTTATCTTTAAATGCCTTGTAATCTGTTAACGCGTCATCATAATTACCTAATTGTCTTTCAGCATCGGCTTTATATAACAGATCATTATCGTCAGGATAGTTTGCTTTTATAGCCTTACCGTACCATTGAACTTCCTGCTTTGCGTCACCCAGCATACGATAACACTCAGCAACCTGGAAAAGTATCCTTGCTTTTGTTGCCTTGTCACCCTTGCCACTCTTGTCTCCTAAGTCAGTATAAGCCTTTTTGTATAACTCTATAGCATCAAAATAACGTAAATTCTTAAAACCGTTGTCGGCATCTTTCAGTGCATTCTTCTGTGCAAATGTGGTTGTAGTTAGAAACAGAAAGCTAATACACAGGAAATAGAAAAAATTAGTTTTTTTTCTCATAGGTAGTATCGGTTTATTTTTTTCGGGTGCTAATATAGGAACATTTTCTTATCTGAAATGGTCTTGATATCATTTATTTAACAAAAAGCAGCTCACGGTACTTAGGAAAAGGCCAAATCGAGTCATCTATAAGTATTTCCAGTTTATCGGAGTGATACCTGATTTCGTCGAAATAAGGCTTCACTTTTTCACAATATGCAAAAGCTTTATCTGTGGTATGTTCTATTTGATTTGCTTTTTTGCGTTCCTCAACCATTAACTCTACATTATTCTTAATAATTGCCACCCTTTCGCTTATTTCTTTTATCATTCCCAGCTGAGAATCAAAAAGGCTGTCGTTATTTCCTCCGTCGCTGAATGCATCAGATAAACCCTTATCCTTTATTCCAACATGTGCCAGTTCGTTACGTGAAGCAAATATTTCCTTAATACCTTTTACATTATCAATTAACGTATTTTGATACTTGATGGCAGTAGGTATAATGAATGTATTGGCCATATCGGCAATAATACGCGATTCTATCTGAATCTTTTTCGTATACATTTCGGCCTGTATCTCATGCCTTGCTTCCTGTTCGCGCTTATTGAATATGTTATGAGATTCAAAAAGACTTATAGCTTTCGGTGCAAGTAACAGGTCGAGCGCAGCAGGGGTTGTTTGAATGTTCGACAAACCTCTTTTCCTGGCTTCTTTTACCCATTCTTCACTGTAATTGTTTCCTTCAAAGCGTATGTTCTTTGAACTGACAATATATTCATGCAGCACCTGTAAAATAGCATCTTCGGTACTTATTGACTTTTTAACCAGCGCATCAACCGATTTTTTGAACTGCTTAAGCTGTTCCGCCATTATTGTGTTAAGGGTGATCATGGCCTGCGCACAATTTGCAGACGAACCTACAGCCCTGAACTCGAATTTGTTACCGGTAAATGCAAAAGGCGAGGTACGGTTACGGTCAGTGTTATCGAGCAATAGCTCAGGAATACTACCAATATCAAGCTTCAACGATTTCTTTTCAGCTGCGGTAATTTTGCCCGGTTTCATTTTGGTCTCAATCTCATCAAGCATTTTGGTGAGCTGGCTACCAATAAATACGGAAATAATAGCAGGAGGGGCCTCATTAGCGCCCAAACGGTGATCGTTACCGGCTGAAGCAATAGCAGCGCGTAATAAGTCTGAATAGTCATGAACAGCCTTAATAACATTCACAAAAAAGGTAAGGAACATCATATTGGTTTCAGGTGTTTTACCCGGACCCAACAGGTTTTTACCCGTATTGGTAGCCATTGACCAGTTATTGTGTTTACCTGATCCATTTACACCTGCAAAAGGTTTTTCATGGAACAATACTCTCAATTGATGGCGGCGCGATACCTTGTCCATCAAGTCCATAAGTAATTGGTTATGGTCAACTGCAATGTTTACTTCTTCAAATATCGGCGCTACCTCATACTGGTTAGGCGCTACTTCATTATGCCTTGTTTTTAAAGGAATGCCAAGTAAATAGGCTTCTGTTTCAAAATCGCGCATAAATGCATTTACCCTTTCAGGTATAGAACCAAAGTAATGATCCTCTAACTGTTGTCCTTTGGCAGGATTAGCGCCAAAAAGAGCACGGCCTGAATGAACCAGGTCAGGGCGGACATTAAACAATGCGTTATCAATCAGGAAATATTCCTGTTCCCAGCCTAAGGTTGCATTAACCTTGGTTACATTCTTATCAAAATACTGGCAAACCGGAACAGCAGCCATGTCGAGTGCGTGAATAGATTTGAGCAATGGCGTTTTATAATCCAATGCTTCACCCGTATACGACAGGTATATAGTAGGAATACATAAGGTTTTACCTAAAATAAAGGCCGGTGATGAGGAATCCCATGCGGTGTAGCCACGTGCTTCAAAGGTATTACGTATGCCACCACTAGGGAAGCTGGAAGCGTCAGGTTCCTGTTGTGCTAACTGGCCGCCGCTGAACTTTTCAATTGCCTTGCCACCATCCATATTATCGAGGAACACGTCGTGCTTTTCAGCGGTAGCGCCGGTAAGCGGTTGAAACCAGTGTGTGTAGTGTGTTACATTCTTTTCCATTGCCCATGTTTTCATGGCAACAGCAACTTCATCTGCCGTTTTGCGGTCAATGGTTGTTCCTTTATCAATAGTTTCCTGCAACGCCTTAAAAGCGCTTTCAGGCAAATAATTTTTCATAGCTTCCAGGTCGAACACATTCCGGCCAAAGTAGTCCGACACTTTGTTCGATGGCATTTCTACATTTACAGGTTGCCTTGAAAAGGCTTCTTCAAGAGCTTTAAAACGAAGGGAACTCATAGGTAGGCGGGTTTAATTAATGCGTGCAAATTTAGGAAAGAGAATGGTCATTTAGTAGTCAAAAGTTTTTAGATTTTATTAACAACCAAAAACAGGGCTAAAAAGCCCGTTTTAACTATAAACTAAACCAATCAGCTTTATCAATAAACGCCTGCCAGGAAAGGCTGAAAACTACTTTATTGCCTTGTTTTGAACCAGTGCCATTACTGTTTTATAGTCCGCCAGGTTCAAACCAGGGTGCTGTTTCATTATACCATCGGGTATTACAACAACTTTTACGGTTATAGGGAAAGTAGGTGGCAGAGTTTTGCCAACGGTGCTTTGATAATAAAACCGAACAGTATCGGTATTATAACTATACGATAAGGTTGCATTAGGAAGTGGTAAATTATTGCTGCTTGGCAATACGTAAAAATCACCTAAGCCGCCTCCGGCTGTATCCTCCACATAGGCAACTACCTGGTCTGTTGTATAGTGCAGAATATTAGGGTCGGCCAAAACAGCATAATATATATTGGTGTCATTGGTTTTTTTATTAACTGTATCAAGTGCCCAGGTTGACAGAATAGACGGCCCGATAACATCGGTGCTAGCAACAGGTCCGGTTGTTCCGGTAGGGCCGGTAGGGCCAACAGGGCCTTCCTGGGTACATGAATATATAAGTACTGATACAAATAGAGCTACAATGAACAGTTTTACGGTTTTCATACTTGAGGTTTTTCGTTTAATAGGCTAACAAAACTAAAAAATAAATTTTATACACTAACGTAACTTAGGCCGAATTATTACAAGCCAACCGTGAAAGTAATTTCAACCATGTATTCTTTTACAGTCAGCTTTTCAATGCGGCTGATAAAAAAATGCGGAAGCATTGCATAATACGAAGCAATATCATCACTACTTTCATTTTCATCAGGCTGGTCACCTTTATAGTAATAAATAACCTGGCTCAACTTAAGGCTGTCAGGATACATTTTAATGAATGAAGAGAGTGTGTCGGCTCCTTTTTTTATTTTAAACGGAACTTCCATTGTAATTCCGGGAGCGGCTTCAGCCAATAGTTCTGCAGCCCTGGGGTACCAGTATTTGTAATCGGTGGTGTCGGCACTAAA
>DATHNG010000105.1:0-29366 GCA_035486275.1 Bacteroidia bacterium | reverse complement strand
CCTGTTGACGGGCTCCATGTATAAGAACTGCCGCCACTTGCTGTAAGTGTACTGTTGCTGCCAATACATATGGTTGGTGAACTGGCAGATGCTGTAATAGTAGGTAATGAGTTAATAAATACGGAAACAGTATCGGTATTTGTACAACCTGCTGCACTTATACCTGTAACAGTATAAACAGTGTTAACTGTAGGGCTGGCTGTAACTGTAGCGCAATTGGAACAATTTAAACTTGAACCAGGGCTCCATACATATGTGCTTGCTCCGGAAACGGTAATACCCGTGTTGCCGCCTGAACAAATTGTGGCACTTGTTGGTGTAAAACTTAAACCGGGAGCGTAATTTACAGTTATTGGGGCACCGCCGGTATTGCTACAACCATTAGCATCCATAATGGTAACCGTATAAGTATATGTTGTTCCCGGTGAGGCCGATACAATATTACCTGTAGTAACACTAAGGTCCGTTGCTGGTGCCCATGAATATGTGTAAGGAGTAGCACCTCCAGATCCCGTTGCCGTTAAAGTTGAACTATTACCTAAACATATAGCAGTAGGGCTTTCATTGACTGTAACTGTGGGTTGTGGATTAACAACCACAACTGTTGTACCGGCTGGGCTTGTGCAGCCGCTTTTCTTAGCAGTTACTGAATACGTTCCTGTAGCTGCTGTTGTTGCATTCGTTACAGATGGGTTCTGAGAGGTTGATGTAAAAGCATTAGGGCCTGTCCAGGCATACGTCGCCCCTGCTACAGTGCTTGCAGTTAAATTCAGGGCCGTACCTGAGCATATTGGTGTATTACTTCCGGCAGTGGGCGTTGACGGTATTGCATTAACCGTTACAGCTACTGTACCGGCAGCACTGGTACAGCCACTTTTAGTGGCAGTTACTGAATAAGTACCGGCTGCTACAATTGTTGCATTTGCTAAAGATGGGTTTTGGGTAGTAGCTGAATATGTATTAGGGCCTGTCCAGGCATAGGTTGCACCGGCCACTGTTGTTGCTGTTAAATTAAGTGTTGAGCCAGCACATATCGGGCTATTACTTCCTGCAGTGGGACTGGCAGGTATTGCATTAACCGTTACCGCTACTGTACCGGCAGTGCTGGTACAGCCACTTTTAGTGGCAGTTACTGAATAAGTACCGGCTGCTGCAATTGTTGCATTTGCTAAAGATGGGTTTTGGGTAGTAGCTGAATATGTATTAGGACCTGTCCAGGCATAGGTTGCACCGGCTACTGTTGTTGCTGTTAAATTAAGTGTTGAACCGGCACATATCGGGCTGTTACTTCCTGCAGTTGGGCTGGCAGGTATAGCATTAACTGTTACCGCTACTGTAGTCGTATTTACACAGCCATTACCATTTGTTCCGGTAACTGTATAGGTAGTTGAAATGGTTGGAGTTGCATTTACATTTGTACCTGTTGTAACATTTAATGTTGCTCCGGGAGCCCATGTATAACTTGTTGCACCGCTTGCAGTTAATACTGAACTACTACCCTGGCACATTGTAGACGGGCTTGCATTGGCAGTAACAGTTGGTAATGAATTTACTGTAACAGGAACATCTACTATACTTGTGCAATTATTGGCATCCGTAGCATACAGGGTATATGTTGTAGATGAACCGGGAGTAGCTGTTACATTCTGTGTTGAACTTGAACTAAGAGATGAAGAAGGTCCCCAATTATAAGTAAAAGGGGCAGTACCACCAGTTACAGTAGAGGTAATGGGGGTACTATTACCTGCACATATACTTGTTGGAGAAGCAGATGCATTAACCGTAGGTGTGGGATTTACAGTAACATCAATAGAATTTGAAGCCACACAATTATTTGCATCGATAACCTGGATAGTATAAAAACCGGAAGTCGTAGGAAATGCAGTTACAGTTGAACCTGTTGTGGCACTTAATCCAGTTGAGGGCTCCCAATTATAGGTATATGAAGCTGTTCCACCAGATGGAGTTACGCTAAGACTGGTACTGCCTCCATTGCAAATTGCAGTATTGCCTGAAGTAGATAGACTAAGCGCACTTGGCTGATCAATGGTAACAGTTGGAGAAGAAATACAACCATTAACATCAGTAACTGTACATGTGTAATTATTTGCAGTAAGCGCACTTATTGAAGTCGTTGTAGCACCATTGGTCCAGGCATACGAAAAAGGAGGAAATCCTCCGCTTACATAAGCATTAGCAAAACCATTGTTGCCACCATTGCAACTTACATTGCCATAACTGATAGTAGCAGAAAGGGCTGAATAATTCACCCCCAGTGTAAAAGTGTTTGAAACAGTAATTCCTCTGCCGTCAGTAGCTGTTACAGTATACGTACCTGATGAGGTAGCTGTAATGGAAGATGTGGTTGCACCGGTTGACCAGCTGTAAGTAAGAGTACCTGCGTATCCTCTTGGCATTGCAGTAAGTACCTGGGTTGAACAGCCGGGTTCACTTTCTTTGATACCTACGCTCATTAACTCCATTACTGAAGAATTATAATTAGGTTGCTTGCCGTTCGGACCTGTGAAACTAAAAAGGTCAGTGTACGTACCACCGCTTGCTGGAATTTTAAACATTATACCAACATTAGAAGAACCACCGAGAGATGTAACTCCATATAAGTTCCCATCGCTTGCAAGGCAAGGATTTCCCCTTGGGATTCCTCCATCAGGGGGAGCTCCAAAATTATAGAGTGTAGTAACTGTTCCGCCAAAAGTGCAAGATATTATAGTACCATTACCAGTGCTACCGCCACCTCCTACCAATCCATATAATGTACTACCTGCACCTATAAAACAGCCTTCGGGATCAGATGATGTAGGGAAACTGGCAAGGTCAGCATAGGTTGAACCGGCAATAGTATATTTATACATAACTCCTGCGTTGGGGGCACCGCCAGAGCTAGTCATTCCATATAAATTACCATCTGAAGCAAAATAAGGAGTGCCGTAAGGAAGACTACCTGAAGCTGCTGCAAAACTATATAAGTTAGTATAAGTACCAGGTGATAGTGCATATTTATATAGGGTTCCCTTACTATTTGCTCCGCCACCGTAGGTTGTTCCATATAGAGTTCCTGAGGTGCCCTCTACTACTCCACTGTATGGTGTATTGCCAAGTGTACCACCATTAAAAGCATATATTATTGCTAAAGTATTAGTTGAAATATTGTATTGAAAAATAGTTCCATAATTACCTGCGCCACCGCTCTCAGTAGTACCGTAAAGATTTCCATCAAACGCAGATTGTATTAATGTGCAATAAGGGTTTGAACCACTTGCACCACCTGCAAAACTTGCTTTTATTGTAAATGTTGCGGTAACAGGATTATATTGATAAATGTAACCATAACCGCCGGAACCACCTACTCTGGAAGTACCATATATATTACCATCTTTAGCCTGCATCGGGGTTCCTTCAGGGTCTGAATTTGAGGGGAAATTGTATACTATTGAATCCTTTCCACTACCTGGGTCAAAAAAATAAAGCACACCGCCATTATTAGCGCCACCTGCACTTGTAACGCCCCAAAGTTGGCCTAACTGAGCATTTGCTGCAGTTGCAGAAATAAAAATTGACAAAACTGTAATTACAACTAAGTAGTTATTTTTCATGCTGGTGAATATATTTGGAGTTTTCGCTGAGTCCCTTAAAACAAATATATATAATTTCTTTTCTGAAACAGCAGCATTTTTCAGGCTCAATAATAAGATAAACAATACCCATTTAACTTTGGATGCCACCACTAAAAAAAACTTGTGCCAACTGTGTACAAATTGTTACAACAAGATTATATAAGGTATTTTGAAATTACTACATTTGCTAACATTAATTTTTCAAGGGAAAGCGAATCACTAAACATAGATACTATACTTGAAACCAACCGATATAAAAAACCCTGAATACTTCCACAAAGTAGTAGATTGCCAGTACGCTTGTCCTGCGCACACTCCGGTACCTGAATACATCAGGTTAATAGCCGAACAGAAGTACGACGAAGCTTATATGATCAACTGGGATTCCAATGTGTTTCCCGGTGTGCTTGGCCGTACTTGCGATCGTCCCTGTGAACCTGCCTGCCGACGTGGCCGTGTGGAAGAAGAACCTGTTGCAATTTGCCGGTTAAAACGTGTTGCAGCCGATAATAAAGGAGATGTAACACAATTTATGCCTAAAGGGCCTTTTAAATCTAATGGTAAAAAAGTAGCGTTAATAGGTGCCGGCCCTGCTTCACTGGCAGTTGCACGTGACCTTGCCCCTCTTGGTTACGAAATTCATTTATACGATGAACAAAAAGCAGGCGGTGGTTTTATGCGTACACAAATCCCTTCATTCCGCTTACCTGAAACCGTACTTAATGAAGAAGTAAATTACATACTCGACCTTGGCATTCATCAGCATTTCAACCAGTTTGTTGGTAGCCTGAAAGAAATTTTAGAAAAGAATTACGATGCAGTATTTGTAGGTACTGGCGCTCCACGTGGGCGCGACCTGCCTGATTTAAAAGGTCGTAAAGAAGGTACTGCAAATATTCATATTGGTATTAACTGGTTAGCAAGTGTTGCTTTTGAACACACAACCAAGATTGGTAAAAAAGTAATCGTGCTCGGTGGTGGTAATACAGCTATGGATTGTTGCCGCACGGCGCGCAGGCTTGGTGGTGAACAGGTAAAGGTAGTTGTTCGCAGCCCTTTTGCTGAAATGAAAGCATCACCATGGGAGAAAGAAGATGCCCAACACGAGGATATTCCTATAATTGATAATCATGTTCCAACATCATTCGTTGTTGAAAATGGTGTGCTTACGGGAATGACCTTTGAAAAAGTTAAGGCTGTAAAGGATGATAAAGGCAAAAGAAGCCTGGTTCCGACGGGTGAGCCGGAAGTATTTATAGAGGCTGATGATGTATTGGTGGCAGTTGGCCAGGAAAACAGCTTTCCCTGGATAGAAAAAGATTGTGGCGTTGAATTTGACAAATGGAATATGCCGATTGTAAATGACAGAACATTTGCTTCAACTCACAAAAAAGTATTTTTTGGTGGCGATGCTGCATTCGGGCCAAAGAATGTAATTACGGCTGTTGCCCATGGGCACCAGGCAGCTATTTCAATGCACCTTATGTGTCTGGGCAAAGATATAATGAATGATCGCCCATCACCAATGGTGAATTTGCATAGCATGAAAATGGGCATACATGAATGGGCCTATGATAGCAGTGTGGTAAATGATGTTCGTTATGCTGTTCCGCATGCTGATAAAAAAGTTACGCTAACTAATAGAAAGAAAGAAGTTGAATTAGGGTTTGATGTAGCTACTGGTTTTAAAGAAGCTGAACGTTGCCTGAATTGTGATGTACAAACTGTTTTTTCTGAAAGCAAATGCATTGAGTGCGATGCATGTGTTGATGTTTGCCCGACATCCTGCATAACCTTTACTACCAATGGCGAGGAAGATGACCTGCGTTCAAGATTGAAAGCACCATCAAAAGATAAAACACAAGACTTATACGTATCTGACATATTGCCGACGAAACGAGTAATGATCAAGGATGAAGACGTTTGCCTGCACTGCGGTTTATGTGCAGAACGTTGTCCGACATCGGCATGGGATATGCAACAGTTTTTTTATAACGTAACAAAAGCCGGTAAAATATGGGAGGAAGACCTGGTAATAGTAAAGTAAATGACTTTGTAGTACGTTTTGCAAATGTTAATGGTACAGGTTCTGCCAGTGCCAATTTCCTGTTTACCAAATCCATTTTCAGGATGGGTATTCCGGTTACACCTAAAAACATTTTCCCTTCAAACATACAAGGCTTGCCCACATGGTACGAAGTGCGCGTAAGTGAAAAAGGCTACCTGGGCAGAAGGGAAGGAATTGACCTGATAGTTGCTGTCAATCCGCAAAGCATGAAGGGCGATGTAGCAAGTGTAAAACCTGGAGGATACTTTTTGTACGACAGTTCTAAAATATTGCATGCTGAATATATCAGAGAGGATATAAATTACCTAGGCATTCCGTTAATGGAAATGTGTAACAAAGAATTTTCTGATCCCCGCCAGCGTCAGCTTTTCAAAAACATAGTTTATGTGGGAGCACTTACAGCCCTTTTAAATATTGAAGTTAGTGTATTTGAGCAACTATTCGCAGAGCAATTTAAAGGCAAGGAAAAACTCATTGCGCCCAATATGAAAGCCTTGAAAATGGGTATTGATTATGTACATGCTAACTTTAAATATCCGCTTGATATTTGTGTTGAAAGGCGTGATATGCTGAAAGATGCCATAATGATAGATGGTAATTCAGCATGTGGTTTGGGTGCTGTTTATGCAGGTGCTACTGTAGTGGCATGGTATCCGATTACTCCTTCTACATCAGTTGCCGAAGCATTTGATTCGTATGCCAGTGAATTTCGCATTGACCCAATAACAGGCAAAAAGAATTATGCTATTGTTCAGGCAGAAGATGAGCTTGCCGCAATGGGGATGGTAATTGGCGCAGGTTGGAATGGAGCACGATCATTCACTGCAACAAGCGGCCCTGGTGTATCGCTCATGAATGAATTTTTAGGCTTAGCTTATTTTGCCGAAGTGCCTGCCGTATTAATTGACGTACAACGTACAGGCCCTTCAACAGGTATGCCAACACGCACACAGCAATCTGATATTATGGAAGCAGCTTATGCTTCTCATGGAGATACAAAACATGTGTTGCTCTTCCCTTCTACCCCAAAGGAATGTTTTGATATGACTGCCGATGCATTTGACCTGGCAGAAGAATTGCAAACACCTGTGATGTTAATGACCGACCTTGACCTTGGAATGAATGACCACGTTTCTCCACCATTTGAATGGGATGATAAACGTGTTTACAAACGAGGCAAAGTATTGAATGCACAGGAATTAGATAAAATAGAAAAATTCGGCAGATACCTTGATAAAGATGGCGATGGTATTCCTTACCGTACCTTGCCTGGAACACATCCTACCAAAGGTGCTTTTGTAACCCGTGGTACATCGCGCGACGAATATGCTGTTTATACTGAGGATGGCGATGCATACCAGCGCAATATGGATAGGTTGATAAAGAAATGGCACACCGCTAAAGATATGGTGCCAGGCCCACAGGTATACCAAAACAAAAATGAATCTTCAACAGGGCTTATATTTTTCGGCACCTCTACTTATGCGGCAGAAGAGGCAATGGATATTCTGAAAGAGAAAAAAATAAAAGTAGATGCACTTCGTTTAAAGTCTTTCCCATTCAATAAAACAGTCGAGGCATTTGTTAATTCTCATGACAGAGTTTTTGTTGTAGAACAAAACCGCGATGCGCAATTAAAAAGCTTAATGATGATTGAAATGGGTACTGACCCTAATAAGCTCGTATCTGTTCTTAATTATAATGGAATGCCAATTACTGCAGATAATATTATTACACAGGTATTAAATGTTCTGTCTCCTTCACCCCAACTAAAAAAGGTAATTTAATATGTCATACATACGCCCGAAATTTCGCCATCCTGAATTGCCTAAAAATAAATTAGGTTATACTATCGATCATTATGAAGGTGCACTTTCTACACTGTGTGCAGGTTGCGGTCACGATTCAATTAGTGCCGGTATTGTGCAAGCATGTTATGAGTTAGATATTGAACCGCATAAAGTGGCTAAGCTTTCAGGCATAGGCTGTTCTTCAAAAACACCCGCATACTTTTTAGTTAATTCACACGGGTTTAATTCTGTACATGGTCGTATGCCTTCTGTTGCAACAGGTGCTAACCTTGCTAACCGTGACCTTATTTATTTTGGTGTTTCGGGTGATGGTGATAGCGCCTCAATTGGTATGGGACAATTTGTGCATGTAGTAAGGCGTAATTTGAAAATGGTTTATATAGTAATGAATAATGGCTGTTATGGACTAACCAAAGGACAAGATTCAGCGACTGCTGATGAAGGCTCCAAGAACAAGGCAGGCTCAGTAAACCACTTTCAGCCTATTGACCTTGGCAGCCTTGCAATTGAATTGGGTGCAACATTTGTCGCTCAAAGTTTTTCAGGCGATAAAACACAATTGGTTCCACTTATTAAAGCAGCCATGAAACATAATGGTTTTGCATTCATTAATGTAATTTCTCCTTGTGTTACATTTAATAATAACGTAGGTTCTACAAAATCATACGATTATGTGCGTGAGCACGTTGAAGCAACTTCTACGGTTGATTTTGTTCCTGAAATGAAAACCATTACAACTAGTTATGCTGAAGGCACATCAAAGGATGTTAAAATGCATGATGGTTCAGTAATTCAGCTTCACAAACTTGCAAAGGAATGGGACCCTCAGGACAGGCTGTCAGCAATTAATGCCGTGCAAAACGCGCGAAAGACAGGAGAAATCCTTACGGGTCTTTTATACATTGATGAAGAATCGAAAGACCTTCATAATTTAATGGGAACCACCGAAAAGCCATTGAATACTTTCGAGCAATCTGTCCTTTGCCCTGGTTCTGAAAAATTAAAGGATTTGAACGCAGGATTGCGTTGATTGTATCTTATTGCCCGCAAAAGTCCCCACTTTCTACAGTTAACTGAGCAGCAAAATTTGCAATAATACCCTCAACAGGTTTCACCTGTGTTTTCACATCATTCAGGTATATTCTTTTCAGATCAAGTAGTAAACAAATATTACCCCATTTCAATGGAAATTTTTTTCGCATATCCTCTTTCGTAGCATCAAGTTTTGGCCTGAACGAGTACCACGCCTTATCTTGAATTTTCTTTTCAATTACTTTACCAAAAAGCGATGTAGTAATTGCAAGTATCATACTTTGCGAAGAAGGCTTCATGGTAACATGTTTGAAATATAAAGTATCATTATGTACTTCGGGTTTTGCCGTCAGCGTTATATCTCCTGAAACATTAACGTTAACCAATACGTGAGCCACACCACCAAGGTGCATTTTAATTGTCACCAGGCTATCTTTTATATGAATAAACGGGCTTTCAACATACAGATCTTTATATGAATCATCACAAGCTTCTCCCTGGCACGGATAATATTTACCATAATTGGGCACAAAATACTGCTGATACAATTGGTTCTGTAGCTCAATAGCCGGAATAAAGACAGGTAAAGCAATAGTTTGGGTTGGTTTATTTGTATCGCCAAATAATGTAACCTGCACACCTTTACTCTGCTCAGTAGCCTGAATTTGTTTGGTACTCTTACATCCTGTAATCAGGTATAAAGCAAGTAACAGAATAACAAAATTTCTCATCCTTCTCTTAATCAACACAAAAGTAACAAGATAACAGCTGCCATGCACAGCTTCATCTTTTCCAACACTTAATTCATATATATTCGCAATCGCGTATTATGAAAAAGATTATTTATATAGTCCTATTTATTGCCAGTTGCATCAACCTTCATGCAAGTAATTTAACTGCTAAAGGAGATACTACAGATAATTGGTCAGTAATATATAATGGGAAAGAGATACTCGGGTTTAAAATAGATGGCAATATTATGTACCTGATCGATAGTATTGCAGATAATAGCCAGATAACAGTAGATTATTATACAGAGAAACCGTGTGATAAGTGCCAGAGCAGGATACAGTTCAGAGATGAAAATGGCAAAATACTTGCCACCGTTCAGAAAGATGGTTTTGGTGCCGGAGAGCCTTTCAGATTGCCAGGAAAACAGTTCAAGCAACTTATGCATAACCATAAATTGTATCTTTTCTTTTCAGCAAACCCCGATGGATGGGGAACCTGGGTAATGTTGGGGATTGTAAAAACCATGAAATAAAAGTAGCCTCTATTTTCTTAGCTTGCCATAATACAACAGATCTATCAGGGTTCCATCCTCTTGTTTGAAATCATTCCGTAAAATCCCCTCAACTATAAACCCATTCTTTTCAGCTACCCGTTTACTTCCTATATTATCAGGAGCAACACGCAAAAAAAGCTTATTTATTTTCAACTCATTAAAGGCATGATCTACAAGCCACTCCAGTGCTTTTGACACGATGCCTTTCCCTTCATGCTCCTTATCGATATAATAAGCCAATTCTGCCTTTGGTATCCGCCAATCAAGGCTTTTAATAAACAACATGCCAATTGGTTTTATCTCTTTCTGGCAAATAATAACAAAAGAAAAACTTTCTTTTTTTTCTGCTTGTTTTATTTTTTCTTGAATATATGCTTTTGTTGAATCAATGTCCTGCATAGCACCAATTGAAATCGGAAAATAGTCAATTAACCTTGTCCTGTTATTTTGCACCATTTCAAATAACAATGTTGCATCGCTAATTTCAAGAGTACGTATAACAAAATCATTCGTATTCATAACTAACCTGTAATTGAACGTAAATATGGCAAAGAAATTGGCTCGCGGTTTTTCTTTGTAATTATTCTATTACAATTCTACCACAAGTTACAATGCTTCCGGTTGTATTGAGAATTCTGTAAATATACAAACCGCTCTGCTGTGTGGTGTGTACTTGTGTAACGTTAGGTTGCATCGAGGTTGTATATACTTTTTGTCCTAACATATTATATAACTCAAAATATTGCCTCTCTTTTGTTCCTGTCAATTCTACGGTAAAATTGCCATTATTAGGATTAGGATACAATGCAACGCTTGCAGTTGAACTATTTAAAGTATTAATAACAGTAGGCGATGACCGAAGTACAGCAATATGGTTGATAGGGTCCCCACCAGCACTATCAAACTGCCCACCGGCAACTAAAGCCGAATTGTAAACAGCAAGTGCCAGCACTGTGTTATTCATACCTTCACCAACTGCTGACCAAGTAATACCATTCCAGGCAGCAATATGGTTGGCCGGGCTTCCCCCTGCATTAGCAAACTGGCCACCTACATATAGTGAACCGTTAAAAGATACCATTGAAGCGACATTATTATCAGTTCCTTTGTCCAGGGCTGACCAGTTAACGCCATCCCATTCGGCTATGTTATTTGCAGGTTTTCCACCGGCTTTGGTAAAATTACCACCTATGTATAAGTTGTTATTATATACAGCTAATGAACTAACAAAACCGTTTACACCTGCTCCTAAGGCTGACCATTTAGATCCATTCCATTCGACAATACCATTGGCTGAAATACCACCAGCACTATCGAAAGATCCGGCAACATACAACTTCGTTCCCAATACAACCATTGACTGAACATAGCCATTGGTGCCCAGGCCTAGTGTTGACCAATACATTCCGTTCCACATTGCAATATAACCCACTGATTTACCTCCGGCACTTTTGAAACCACCTCCTACGTATAAATTCCCTTGATACGAAGCCATTGCATATACAATTGAGTTAGTTCCTGAGCCAATCGAATCCCAATCATTCATCCCAAGCAAGGCTACATTATTTGCTTGTGTGGTACCAGCTTTAGTAAAAAGTCCACCAGCATATAAGTTTGAATCATTAACGGCAAGCGACCAAACACCTGCACCTGAAATTCCAGTACCTGAATTACTCCAACTATCACCATTCCATTGCGCAATATGATTTGCCGGCACACCATCCACAATTGTAAAAGCACCTCCTACTTCAAGCTTATCACCAAACACACATAAAGTATAAACCGCCTTATCGCTCCCACTGCCCACTGAATCCCACGTTTGAGCGTTGCTTATGTTATTAAACAATAACAATACACTACCAATTAAAAAACCTTTTTTTACTCCTTTATAAATCGCTTTCATAAATCCTCCTGTTTTCTTATTTCTACCTATTAAACGCACCTAAATCGATAAATGTTACCCTTTACAGAGCATTAGTGTGAAAAAATGTTAAATAGTTTTACATGGTCATGTAATTGATTGATTTACAATACATTACAAATTCATCTACTAGTAGTGAAAACATGATTTATATCAGTAAAAACAAGGGTTTCACTCAATTCAGGGAAACCTGAATAACTAATAAACAAATTAGTTATACTCCTGACTTAAATAATATAGTTATAAAATAGGTTGAATTCTTATTTACTAATTGCCATTCAGTTTATTGTTTCTATCACTCCGTTAATCATATAATACTGAATATCTGTTACTTGTAAATATTATTCAAGCTTTCAATTCTCTTATGCAACCATTACGCAGGGTTCTTCATCTACCAAGTGAGCTCAATATCTGTGACTTACATTATACAGTCCTTTATCAGCTTGAAGTTTAATAGAATATAAATAATACTAATTGCACGTATTTGCAACATAATTAAAACTCAATTAAAATATCGGTATAGTCGGTTGTATGAAGGTTCCCTCAAATTGGATGTTTACTCACCCCCTTCGGCAGCCGGCTTACTGAATTTTCCTAATCTAAGAAACCTACTACAGGAGGTATGAAAAGATTACATATAACTACTCAGTATTTGGGTGCTTCTATCATTATGAGGTCTTTAATAAAACCAATTTTACCCTTTTTAATAGTTATCGTTTTCTTTAATAATGTACTGGCACAAAGATATTGGGTTGGTACCGGTAACTGGACGGCGGCAAATACAGCAAACTGGTCAGCAAGTTCAGGAGGTTCAGGCGGAGCATCAGTACCCGTGGCAGGTACAAATGTTATTTTCGATAATAATAGTGGTAGCTGTACTATTGCTACAAACAATGCCGTATGTAATAATATAACTTTAGCTAATAACTATGCTAACACTTTAACTCAAACTAATACGACTTTAACAGTAAGTGGAACTGCAACATTTTCCGGAGGTACATTTACTGGAGGTACTGCCGCTATTACAGTCACAGGGGCATTTACTATTTCCGGGGGAACATTTACAAGCACTTCCGGAACACTAACCCTTAAAAACAATTTCACATTAAGTTCCGGAACATTTACACATAATAGCGGCACTGTTACGTTCAATAATTCACCAAGTGCAGGTAATTTTACCACAACAGGCGCACCCACATTTTACAATTTAAGTGTAATAGGTTCATATGGAACCTTTACACAGACTAATTCCATAACAGTGGCTAATACCTTAACCCTGGATGGAAGTGGTGGATGGGAAAATGTAGATATTGGAACAAGTGTAGCGGCAGGCATTACATTAACTGTTAATGGTACCGCTACTATATTGGGTTCAAGTTCTATAACCCTTTATTATGGAACCCTTATTGAAAATGGTAGCCTCACGGATAATAATACTGTGTCTGGAGTAACTTCGGGAAATGCTATTATTGATTTTACGGGTACAGGTACTTTTACAGGGCCCGCGGCAACCGGAGAGGGAGAACTACCTAATATAGTGATTAACACGTCCGGAACTTTGACACTCTCGGGAAATATTTCTGTAAGCCTCAATTGGACCTATATAGGGGGAACAGTTATTCCCGGCACCTCTACAGTATATTTTGATAATGATCCGAGTACGACCATATCGGGCACTCAAACTCTTTATAATGTTATTATTAATCCGGCTTACGGTACAACTACTATAAGTAATAATCTTACGGTAAATAATCTTACACTTAATGGCGGCGCTTCAAGCATTATTGCAGTAAGCTCTTCTGTAACAGTAAACGGTACGTTGACAGTTACAGGCAATTCACTGGTTTTTATTAATACCGGCACCATATATGTAAATGGTAATGTAACAGATAATAATACAGCTATAGGTGCAACCTATGGAACGGGCACTATTGACTTTACAGGCACAGGAACGCAGTCATTTTCATGTCCAGCAGCTAATGGCGAGGGAGAGTTACCTAATGTTACTTTTAATAGCTCCGGCACTGTTTCATTATCTGGAATTGTTTCAGTGGGAGGTAATTGGACATATACCGCCGGAACTGTATCTGCAGGAACTTCTACCGTTTATTTTGATAATACCTCATTGGCAAAAACCATATCAGGCACACAAACTCTTTATAATGCCATAGTAACCACAGGCCTTGCAACAACTATAAATAATAATTTAACTATAAGCAATAATTTGAACCTGTTGGGTAGTAATACCGTTACCATCAATTCCGTACTAACTGTTAATGGCACGCTTACCATTTCAGGTAATGCAGCGGAAATACTTAACACAGGTACTATAAATGCAAATGGTAATGTAACAATTACTAATACAAACCTTAATGGCGGAGGTACTGCAACCTTTAATATTTCAGGTTCCGGTAATCAAACAATTTCAAACACATCAACTGTAGTTGGTAAAGGATGTTTACCCAATGTGGTAATTGCAAGTACAGGTGGAACAGTTACCTTATCAGGTTTGATTTCCGTAGCAGGAAATTGGACGTATACCTCAGGTACTGTTGATGCGACCACAAATTTGAGCACCGTAGCTATGTATAGCACACTTACAACGCAAACGCTCACTTCTGCCGGCATGTCATTCTATAATTTAAGCTTAGATAATTTAGTAACGAATTTAGGAAGCGCCCTTACCGTAAGCAATAATTTAACCATTATAGCATCCGGAAGTACGAATGACTTAAATACAACTGCCGCACATAGTTACAATATTACAGTAGGCGGAAACTGGACAAGTAATGCCACATTTACTGCTAACAACAGTACTGTTACATTCAATGGAACAAGCTCTCAAACCATTTACCAGGTTAATACCGGCGGCGCATGGCCTGCAAGCACTTATAGCGGACCCTTCTATAATTTAACAATTACCAACAGTTCAGTTTCAAACCTCACTAATAATATAACCATAACCAACAATTTGCTTCTGAGTGGCACTGCAACTTTGGCCTCGGGTGCTAATTCAATTACCGGGAATTCCACAGGAACATTAAATTTAGGAGCAGGAACAACTCTTGTCATAGGAACTACAGGCTCTGCAACAGTAGTTGCTTTCCCTTCTGCATATACAACGGCCCACATCACCTTAAATTCTGCAAGTACAGTAATCTATCAATCTAATGCTGCTACTCAAGCTGTTTCAACAACTCCTTCATCATATGGTAATTTGTATTTGTATACGGGTACTACAGCAAGCACAAAAACATTTGCTGCAACAGCAATTACAATTACAGGTAATTTAAGGGTTGGAGACACTACCTCAGCCGGTGTTATAGTAAGTGCCCTTACAAAAACTTTTAACATTACTGGTAACTTAACCATCAACTCTGATGGAAATGTATCATATACTTCTGGCTCAGGAATTTTAAACTTAACAGGTAATTTTCTTTCAAACGGTACATACAGTGCAGCAAACACAACTAATATTACTGGTAATTTTACCAATAACGGAACGTTTACACAAAATACTTCCATAACTACATTTAATGGTAGTACTCAAACTCTTGGTGGCACTACCTCGACCACATTCTATAACCTTACTGAGAATGGAGGTGTCGGAGGAAGTTTAACAATTAGCGAGCCACAGGTAACCGTATCAAATACATTAACATTGACCAAAGACAATATCATTGTAACTAGCGGAGATCTGCTAGTATTACCAACAACAATAACTCCTACTGGAGGTAGTGCCAGTAGTTTTGTTGATGGAAATATGCAGGCTGCTATAGGTAGCGGAGCAACATATACATTTCCATCAGGTAATGAAACTACCTGGGCACGAATAGGTGTTATAGGTGTATCTTCAGCATCTACATTTCAGGCACAATATTTTCATGCTACACCTGCCAACCAATCATCTCTTGCTGCAAGTCTTGATCATATCAGTACAGTGGAATATTGGATACTTACAGAAATATCCGGCGGTACGGCGAATGTAAAGCTCTATTCTGAAAATGCTCAGGTTAATAGTGGTGGTATTTACGATTGTCCTTATCTAGCTGTTGCACATTACACAGGTGGAGTATGGGTTGATGCCGACCCTTCAGTAAGTGGATCTGGGGCGGGTTGCAGCACACCTTATACGGGTGCTCTAACAATCACAACGGGAACTGCCCTGGCTTCATTTAGTCCGTTTACTTTTGCCTCAAGAATTGGAGGATGGTTTAACAACCCTTTACCGATAAACCTGGTTTCTTTCAGTGCAGAATGTATAAATTATAACGCACTCATTCAATGGGAAACAGCCGGTGAAAACAATAACAGTTACTTTACTCTTGAGAGAACAACTGATGGTGAGAACTATGAAATTATCGGTACAATTAAAGGGGCCGGTTCATCCACCACCAGTCACCGCTATTCCATATTCGATTATAATACAGCTAATGGATATTCATATTACAGGTTATCTCAAACAGATGAAGATGGCACCAAAAGCGTTTTAAAAACTATAGTTTATACTCCTTGTGAGAATGATGAAAGTATTAACGCATATAATTCCGGAGGAAATGTAATTGTCAGGATAAACTCTAACATAAATAATACGTATAAAGTAATACTTACAAATACACTGGGGCAGGTAATATTAACTGAAACAAAGAACATTGTTCCAGGCGAAAACATATTTAAATTTAGCACTACCGTTGGTAATGGAATTTATATTTTACAACTAATCGGAGGAGAAGGTAAAATATTTACAAGGAAAATTTTTTTATAAAACTGCCATCTACCAAACGATTAGTATCTTCATCTAGCCCTTCACTCCCAGCCAATCATGGCCTTGATTTCTTCAGTAGTTATGGGTGATTGTATTCCTTTACTTTGAATTACTGAATATGATAAAGATGGCTTTATCCATTTAGCAGTTTTAACATCAAGCGAGTTAAGCATAAGCGCATTCCCGTAAAGTTTTGTCAACCTATCAAAAAAGATTCTTGCGGTAGCTTCCATTACATCTTTCTCAAGGGCGCTTAATTCTCCGGCTAACAGCTTAATTTCTTTCAGTTCCTCCAGCAAAGGCTTTGAATATTCAGTATCTTTTGAAAGAATAAGTTCAATTTCATTACACATAACCGGAAAACCTTCTGATTTAAACATAGCACGTAGCATATCAAGAATCATAATGTTACCTGCCCCTTCCCAAATAGGCAACACCATCACGTCGCGCATAAGCTTAGGCATTACCTGATCTTCAATATACCCAATGCCTCCCATTAGCTCCATACTTTCACGCACTATATATACGCCAGCTTCTGAAGACCATTTTTTTATCATTGGTACAAGTAGTCTTAGTAAAGCGAGCTCTTTTTTATCTCCAGTATCAGCTTTATCAAGAGCAGTTATGGTGCGCCATAACATGTAAAAATTTTCGTTATACAATGATGCGAGCTCTTGTAATTTGGTTCGTATAAGTGAGTGTTCAATTGCAGTTTTACCAAAACTAGCTCTATTGCATAAAAACTGATAGGCTTCAACCATCGCACGCCTCGACACAGAAACAGATGCCACTGAATTATAAATGCGGGATAAATTCATCATCTCTGCCATTATCTTAAACCCCTCCTGTTCTTTACCAACCAATTTACCAACTGTATTCGTGAGCATACATTCTGCACTTGCCATTGACCGTACACCTAACTTATCTTTTAATCGGATAAATTCAATAGGGTTCTTTTTGCCATCTGGCAAAATTTTCTCTACCAGAAAAAGTGAAAGGCCCTTTGTACCTGCAACATTTTCATCTGTCCGGGCAAGTACAAAAATAATATCAGCATTGGCATTACTGCAAAACCATTTTTCTCCATTAAGGTGATAATAATTGCCTTCAAAATGGGTTGCTTTTACAAGGTTAGCGCCCACATCTGAACCTCCGGCTTTTTCTGTAAGGAACATAGCACCGGTATAAAACTCCTCTGGAATATCAGTAGCAATATGTGGAAGTATACGCGCTTTATCTTCTTCAGTACAGAACATATCTACTAACCTTGCTGCTCCATCCGTCATGCATAACGGGCAATATATACCCATTTCACTCATGGCATACAAAAAACCGGCACTGAAACCTAATCTATGTCTTTCTGGCAAGAATCGTTTTCTCAACTCGGGCTCCCACTTTACCCGCATCATTTCCGAATCTACTGCAATCTTCATAAGATCCCAGTAAGCAGGATGAAATCTTATTTCATTAATATCTTCTCCAAATGGGTTACGTTTCACTAATTCCGGGCCATTTTTATCTGCAAGAAGTGATAAGGCATTCATTTTTTCCGCAGCCTCTTTGCCAAGTTCATTAAACCTGGGTTCAATATAGCTACGTGAATCTGTTGACAGATTTTGCTCTATATAGTTTCTTAAAATAAGGTCGCTGTTATAGAAATTACTACTCGGGGAGTAGCTTTCCTTTAAAACTTTGTTTGCCATACTCAAAAGTAAACTTATTTTCTATTGGCTAAACAGTATAACTATCAGGCTAAACCATTGCTCTACTCGATCCGGTAAGTAACCCGGATAGCAAAAGTACGTGGAGACTCAATTTTAAGCGGCCTTAACGAATAACTCAAATTAGTTACATTATTGACAACGAATGCAAATTTCCATCTCTTGGTAGCATCCATTCCTATTCGGGCATCAAATACATTTATGCCATTGTCGTGCTTATCTCTGTATTGCTGAACTCCATAACCAGCCTGTAGGTCAAAAAGATAAAATACAGTGTCAATGTTTTGCATAAAGCTATAATACCTCCAATCGCCGCCAATAAAATACTTTTTATACGTTAATTGTACGTCAACCTTTGCTATAGTTTGCATCCTGTATTTTAATATATTATTCTTAGTATCGGTACTGGTATGAACTGCGTAGGAAAGAGGTCTGTTAAGCGAATCGGTTGCATAAGCAAGAGTAGGCTGAAGAGCTATCGGAATAATATAAGTATAGTCTGCTAATACATCAATCTTTAGATCTTTAGCTATTTTTCCTTCCCCAGGCAATGATACTTCCAGCCCCCTTATTTGAGTATTCCCGGTATTCAAATATTTAAATCCTGTAGGCGTAGCCCCAGGGGGTACAAAAGTTTTTGCCCAAAAACCGTAAGTAATCTCAATGGTGTTTTGATATTCCTGCTGAAAAGCTGCAAAGTCAAGAGCACCAATGAAATTATTAATTTTAAATTCCTGCTTTATCCCTATTTCAGCATTGGTACTGGTTTCTGGCAACAGGTTAGGATTAGGATATATAGACATAGGTCCCACATTAGAGAAAATATATTTTTCAGTAATAGAAGGGAAGCGATAACCCTGTCCCCATGATGCTCGAAGGTATGTTTCTTTACCTATTCGTAGGTTTGCACCAGCTCTTAATATTGGTATAGCAGTATTTTTTTCACTATTCATTCTAAATGATTCCTCCCGGTAACCTACAGAAAGGTTTAATCTTTTCCATAATTTCTTATCTATTTGCAGAAAACCTGCATAGTTCTGTAGATGATTGGTTTGCAATACTCCCGGAAACGGTAATTCGTTATATGAATATGTTTGATTCATAAACAGCCCACCTGTAAAGTTTAAATCATCATTTACCTGTTTTGTAACCTGGTATTCGCCATATATGGTATTAGTTATAGTAGTTACATTCGGAGTTGCGGTATCTGAAGCATAATTTTCATTTGTTTGTTTATTATTAGTATAAGACCAGCGGGTTCTGAAACTATGGGACCAACCATCACTGGAGAGATAATTAATAAATGGTGTAACATATAAAATATCCTGTTCTTTTAATACCAAAGTATGAGGAAATGCCCTGTAGAGCCCTGTAGAATCATTCTGCCAGGTTAATGTAGTGTTGTTATCAGATTCCATAAAGTTTCCGTTAATACCATAATTTATTTTCGGTGCATTTTTAGGCCTGTACCGTAAGTTAAAATTAAATCTTCCGGTTTTTTCCCCAACCTGGTTGCTTTTTACCGAAGTATCTACAAAGCTTGATATAGATGTTTTAGTATACAACGAAGGGCCAATATATCCCTGATCATATTTAAGCATACCTCCAAAAACAAGATCAAGTTGGCCAAATTTTTCAGAATGAAGAAAACTTACATCTGAAAAATTTGCAGGCCCCGACAACCAGCTTGGAACAGGCACTGATGGCTTATCATAAAAACCAGTCGAAAAAGACACCATGGTTACCGGATTATCTTTTGCATAGGCTGTACGTACATTTATACTTCCACTTAATGCAGATGAGCCATAGGCTACCGATGAAGCGCCCTTTATAACTTCTACCTGTTCCACATTTTCAACAGGAATAAACTCCCATGGAAGTGCACTGCCATCACCTGGCATAGCAGGCAGCCCATCAACAAGAACAGCTACACGACTTCCAACACCAAAATCGAAACCACTACCACCACGTATCTGGGGTTCGCCGTCTAAAACATTTAAACCTGGTACTTGTTCAAGTGCGTCAGTAATATTTGATGAGTTTTTATTTTCAATCAAACTGGGCTTCAGAACTTCCATTGAAACTGTTATATCTTCTAACTTACGTTCATATTTTCCGACTGATACAACGTATGTTTCCATTTGCTGAGAGCCAGATTTCATTACAAAATTATGAACTACACTTGCAGATGGATCAAGATTCACAATAAATGTATCAGGTTGCATGCTTATTATTGTACATATTACTGTATCCGTACCAGGTTTTAAAGGCAATTGGTAGTTCCCGCTTATATCGGTAACCACCCCGTTTGTTTTATCACTCACATTGTAAATAACAGCGCCTATTACAGCTTCTTTAGTTACACCATCTGTAACCATTCCTTTAAGTGTACCTTGGCTTTGAGCATTAACTGCAATGTAGTTTACAATAGAAAAAAAGGCTAATAGAAAGTAGTGATTATTTCTCAATGGTATGTTGATTTATGTTAATACTAACCAAAAAATAACCCACTCGGCATTAGCCAAGTGAGTTATTTATTTATGAAAAAAATTATTTTTGAATAATTAGTTTGCCTGTCTTTAATGGCAAACCATTTGAATCAGCAACAGTGTAAACATACACCCCGTCAGTCAATGAATTCACATCAACTAAATTGCGGCCGTTTAATAATTTTTGTTCGGTAACCTTGCGACCTGTTATATCGAATAGGGTTACTGTATTATTTGAGCCCGCTGTTGTAACCATAATATGGTCAGTTGCAGGGTTTGGGCTAACAAGTATAGCTGAACTTGAATTAGTTTGATTTGCAATACCGGTTGTATTATTAATAACAATAGCCACATCATCAACATACATAACACTGCCTTGAACTCCGGTTGAATTTCCGCTTGAACATATAAGCCACAGTGAATTGGCAACAGGATCGGTATTACGATACTTTAACGGAGCAGAAAAACGTGTCCATGCACTGGTTGTTGCTCCAGCCACGGTTTGGAAAGAGGCTGTAGCTACTGTATCTGCATTATTTGCGGCAGAACCAAATAAATCAAATGAGGCAAAACAATTATCACTCCCTTTCGGTGTATATTTATACCACCCTACAATACTATCGGGCCTGAGGGTATAGGCAATGCCGCCGGTTATGCTTCCTGTGGTAGATGTAGGTATTGTTCCTGTGGTTATAATACCTGGGGCCATATTGCCAGCAATACTCTGTGTAGTTAGTTCTACAGAATATTTTCCAGTATAGGCTGTACCTTCAGTAACACAGTAAGTACCCACGTCAGCTGTTTGTGAGTTTGCAGTATTCCATCCATTGGGGTTATAATAGTTGCCAAAAAAACCAGATTCTGTTGTCCATGCTTCAAAACCAGGGTTAGGGGTTGCTTTCCAATTTGCTGCATTTGAGGCAGTATCAGCCTGAGCCCATAAACTTGAGGCAGAAACTGTAATAATTGCAATTAATGTAGAGATTTTTTTCATTAGATTTATGTTTAGATTAATACTTCAGGGAGAACATTGCTTTTCTTTCAATAATAACAAAGGTAAAATTAATTTACCATAAAACATAGCCAATTTTAGCATATTGGTTAATAATCCAGTTAGATTAGAGATACTCTAAAGGGTTAAGCCAAGATAGAATACAGTTTTAATGATTTTAAGCTCAATAAACATTATTTTTCAAATAAAATGATTCAATTACAAACTTATTCTTAAGATTTGATTAGTCAATCAACTCTAAGTCAATACTTTTTGCTGAAAAAGAAACCATCAGACTCTCGAATTTATCTTAATGTTATGCATTTTATTATCTATATAGTTTACGTATTACTTTGTCGAGAAATATTATTCCTGCCCTTTCAATAATAGCTCCAGTATTATGAAGCCAATACCATCAACCTATTATTCAGTAAGTTAAATAAAACATTAATTAGTCATGAATATAATGCAATTTTTGCTAATGATAACTCAAAAGATTCATCATAGATCAAATTATTGAAATTTGCAGAAAAAAAGCAAGTGAAACTAATAAACCAGAAACGCAATTTTGGTCAAGCTGATATAATAAATGCAGATATTAAACTGCTGGCGACGAAACTATGCTTCTTATTGATAGTGAAATTGATAACGAACCTTCAGATATTCCAATCCTACTTAAAAAATTGATAAAGGACCTGATATTTTGAATGTGTGGAAACAAAACATGTAGAAAAATCAATTTCTTTTACGTAACTTAATTTCGCTTCTAGCTAATATGATAGTGAGTAAAATCTTAGGTGTTCTACTTAATTAGAATAGCTATACTCGTAAAGCTTATAAAAAAGATGTTATAACAGAAATCAGTTTGTATGATCAAATGCACCGATTTATACCTATATTGTAAATGGCAAAACGGAAAAAGTAATCGATATTCCTGTTAACTACCCCCAATATCTATACTGTAAAAATAAACATTAATTATTTCAAGTGTATACGGTAATTATTAATCTTATACTAATAAAGTTTCTGGATAAATTCCTGAGTCGGCCAATAGATTTTTGGGCAGAACTGGTATTTTGTTATTTTTGTTCATGCTCCTCTCAGCTAGTTTGGTTCTGTATTTCAAATTAACCTACACAAAATGAATAGGAAATTAAGAGCTCTCCTTTTATGTGATATTTCAAAATGGCCCTATTGGATTTCGGTGGCTTTTATATGCAGGATTTTGTTCTTCTTTTTGGTAATTCATTTTAGGCAATACGCCAAATTTGATGGCTTTTGGGGCGAAATACGAAGTGATTCCCGCGATTATCTGCTTCCATTTGATAATTTTATTAAAACAGGTAGCTATACCCCCGACTATCGGATGCCGGGGTATGGCCTGCTGTATCTTCCTCTCCGGCTTATTTTCTCAAAGGCAGTTGCATGTAATGTAATTATCATAATACAGCTTCTGTTATCTACGGTGTCTGTTTATATACTTGCCTTATGTGCAAAAACAATATTTAAACATCAATCTATTTTCTATCTTACTTATTACATATATGTCTTCAGTTCATTTTCAAGCTTGGTAGATCCTGTTATACTTACTGAAAGCATAAGCACATCTTCACTTATTTTTTCTGTTTATTTCCTTACTGACTTCTTCAATACAAATAGATCAAAACAGCTTATTTTATCCGGAGCATTTTTAACATGGACCATTTTTCTTAAGCCGGTCTTCTGTTCTTTGATAATTTTGTTTTTTGTTCTATTGGTAGTTGCCTTTATTAGAACAAAAACAAAGGTGCTTCCTGCATTTTTATTCCTTATTCCCTTCTTATTGGCCGATGGAATTTGGACTATTCGCAATTATATAATTTATAAACAAGTAAGCCCTTTAACAAGAACAGTTTGGTTTCCATGGGTATCAAGTTCTTATTTATTACCTACAGCAGAGCTTGTAGAAGCATGGGGCGGAGATATTCAGTTTGTTGAACCAACTGCCGACACGTATTGGTTTATCAATAAAAAACCGGTCATGATAGGTTCTGATAAAAACAATGATACCGTACCTTTCCCTGCATATATATATACTTCACAATTTAACAGAGATAGTTTGAAATTGGTAAAGAACATGATTATCCGAATTCAGGTAGATTCAAGTATGTCGGTGCTTCAAAAAAAACAGTACCAGGATGTTATTATACTGAAACTAAAAAGATATACGCAGTCTATTAAAACAGAGAAGCCTTTTCTTTACTATGTTAGAAGCAATTACAAACGCCTTATTGAGTTTGTGTTTTCAATGCATACAATTTCCAGGCTATTCATTAATAATTTTATTACAAGGTTTTATTCTACTTACTATTACTGCACCGTATTTCTGTCGCTCCTTGGCTTTTTGCTATTAATACCATTTATTTTCAAATTATCCATAGAAAGTGTTGTGGCATTTATACCGATTTATACAATTCTCATTCATCCTGTATTTATAAAGTTTAGCGAGAACAGGTACCTCATCCCAGCGTATCCTTTTATGATTATATGTGCTTCATATAGTATTTTATGGCTTTATCATAGAATATTCAAGGAAAAGCATCAACCTAACTAGCTATTTTGCCGGAATTTAACAGGATACAAATCACCTGATATTGCTTTTAATGAAGCATATTGATATGAAATACTTATTTTTACGCTAATTTATTGTATTAGCTTACAATTCAGTTTGTTATTTTTTTTGTTTAAATAAGAAGAGACAATTAAGTAAAGTATAAATATGCCCAACCTTTCAGTAATAGTACCCATATATAACGAAGCCCAAAGCGTCAGCCTTTTATTTGAAAAACTTCGTAGCGCGCTAGCGAAAGAGGATTATGAAATTATAGCCGTAAATGATGGCTCAAAAGATTCATCGTGGGATGAGATGCAAAAAGTAGCCAGCACGGATACTAAGGTTAAGCTTATCAACCTGAAACGCAATTTCGGTCAAACAGCTGCTATAAATGCCGGCATACAATATGCCAATAGTGATATTCTTGTGCTTATTGACAGTGATCTTGAAAACGACCCTAATGATATCCCGTTGCTTTTAGTTAAAATGAAGGAAGGATATGATGTTGTTAGTGGATGGAGACGGAACAGGTGGAAGAGGCAATACTTGACCCGCAAACTACCTTCACTTGCTGCCAACGCGCTCATAAGCAAAATATCAGGTGTATCGCTACACGACTACGGATGTACCCTTAAAGCATATAAAAAGGATGTGATAAAGGATGTTCGTTTGTATGGGCAAATGCATCGCTTCATTCCTGTATTTTGCAAATGGCAGGGAGGAAAAGTAACTGAAATACCGGTTAACTATCAACCACGGATGTACGGTAAGAGTAATTATGGCCTCTTCCGCATATACAAAGTAATGCTCGATCTTGTACTAATAAAATTCCTTGACAAATTTATGCACAGGCCTATACATTTTTTTGGCGGCGCGGGTATTTTATCATTTATTGTAATGCTTCTTTCAGTTGGGGTAGCTGTATATTTCAAGATAACCGGGCAAAAAGATTTCATTCAAACCCCGCTCCCTACTATTGCTGCTATGTTTTTAATAGTAGGAGTATTAATGATACTTATGGGAGTATTGGCCGAAATGCTTATGCGTACCTATTATGAAAGTCAGAACAAATTCCCTTTCACAATCAAGGAAAAAGTAAATCTCTAATTCAAGAATATTGTTGGAAACAATTGCTTCAAATTCAAAAGATCAGAAAACGGCCGATGCTTTCGCTTCCTCCTGGAATAATCTGCCGGCCGGTTCAGTTTATACTAAAGATCAATTTGAAGATTGGTTTACACCAGTTACCAAAGCAGATGTATCAGGCAAAACGGTATTAGAACTTGGTTGTGGTAATGGAAGTCTTCTCTATCATATTCCATCATTTGAGCCTGCATCTATAGAAGGTGTAGACCTTGGCGATTCAGTGCATTCCTGCGAAAAGAATATGGCCCGGACCGGCTATAAGAACTTCAGAATTACCCGTGGTGACCTTACCAAATTTATCGGGCAAGGGTATGACTTTGTATACTGCATTGGAGTATTACATCATTTGAAAAAGCCGATTGAAGGCTTTGAATCGGTTTTGAGGAATACAAAATCAGGGGGGCGATTTCATTGTTGGGTATATGCAAAAGAAGGTAATGGGCTTATTATTTACTTAGTAGATCCTATAAGAAAAGTTGCTTCAAAACTACCATGGTGGGGTACAAAATATTTAGTCGCAACACCTTTAGTTGTTCCTTATTTTATTTACGCCAAAATAATTTCCCAATCTTCAGTCTTTAAAAAATTACCATTATATGAATATTCCTGCTGGATATCTAAACGCGAATTCAGTTTCTTCCGGCATGTTGCCTTTGATCAGCTGGTAACACCGCAAACTGCTTATATTTCAAAACAAACTATAAAGGACTGGCTGAATACCCATTCTGAAATTGATAGAAACTCCACTTATATAATTTCCAGAAACGGTAACTCGTGGAAATTCGGAGGAAAAAAAATATAACATGGAAACGAGTTACACTGATGCGCAATATGAGAATAATTACCCCGATGGCATTGAGGATTTTTATTGGACTAAAGCACGCAATAAAATAATATATAGCGAAATAAAAAAACAGCCTTCCATCAGAAACTCCGCCATAATTGAAATAGGATGCGGACGCGGTGTCGTTACAAAATATCTTCATGAAAGAGGTATTAATTGTTTTGGTATTGAGCTTGCACCGGCACTACCAATAAAGAACGCTGAAAGTTTCATAATAACAGGCAAGGATGCACTTGAAATGGATGCAGAATTTACTGCTAAATTTGAAACCATTATGTTGCTTGATGTAATTGAACATATTGAAAAACCGGCAAATTTCATTAATCAATTACTGGAAAAATATAAGAATGTAAAACAGATTGTAATTACGGTACCTGCAAGGCAAGAAATATGGTCAGCTTACGATGTTTTCTTTGGCCATTTTATACGTTACAACAGGCCTATGTTAATGGAACTAATGAAAGAAGTAAAATACAATATTGTTACAAATAATTATGCATTCCATTTACTGTATTTTCCAGCTTATCTTGCAGCTAAATTTCTAAAAACAAGAGAAGTGCAAGTTAAAGTTCCAAAAGGAGTAATGAAATACTTTCATTCTTTAATGGCCAATTGTTTCTATTCAGAGTATGTGTTGTTGCCTAAAAAACTATCAGGCACATCAGTTATTTGCATTGCAATAAAAAAATAATTATGTGTGGCATAGCAGGATTTGTAGGTAGTGGCAGTGAAGACGACTTAAAACGTATGATATATGAATTACACCACCGTGGACCTGACTACCAAGGCACTTCCTTGGTTGAAAATGTCGGGTTTGCACATGCACGCCTTAGTATTATTGACCTTAGCCCAAATGGTAATCAGCCGTTCTTTTCTGCTGATAGTTCACTGGCAATAACATTTAATGGAGAAATATATAATTACCTGGCACTTAAAGAGGAATTATTATGTACAGGCAAATACACTTTTAGAACAAGTACCGATACTGAAGTATTACTGTACTTATACCAGGAACATGGAGAGAAGCTATTTGACAAAATAAATGGTATGTATGCTTTTGCTATATACAACTTTAAAACAAAACAATTACTGCTTGCCAAGGATCGGATGGGTAAAAAACCATTGTATTATTCTGTAATTGATGGTACAATAGTTTTCGCATCAGAACTCAAGGCAATTCTCCAGCATCCTTCAGTAAAAAAGGAATTGAATATTGATGCTATTAATGAATACCTGACATTTGATTATATCCCCACTCCGCATACTATTTTCAAAAACATATATAAGCTTGAAGCCTCACACTACCTAGTTTTCAATAATGGCAAAATAAGTTCAAACGAGCCTTATTGGAAAACATCTTTTCATCAATCTGATGTTTCTTTTTCTGATGCTATAGGTAAATTCGACAGTCTGCTAAATGATGCTACTGACCGCCGCCTGATGTCAGATGTTCCATTAGGTGTATTTTTAAGCGGTGGCCTCGATAGTAGTACAATTGCATATTATGCCCAGAAAAATGCGAAATCAAAAATAAAGACCTTTTCGATCGGGTTTTCTGAAAAAAGTTACGACGAAAGTAATTACGCCAAGCAAGTGGCAACTTATCTTGGTACGGAACATTACGAAGAATTTCTTTCTGCTGAAGAATCCTTAAGGCTCATTCCCGAAATTATACCCAAGCTCGATGAACCCTTTGCAGATCCGTCAATAATTCCTACATACTTTTTATCAAAATTCACCCGAAAACATGTTACAGTAGCACTGGGTGGAGATGGGAGTGATGAGCTTCTGGCTGGCTACCCGACTTTTATTTCCAATAAGTTCCTTGGTTTTATGGCTAGCTTACCTACGCCAATTATTAAAATATTCTCGGGACTAACTAAGCTATTACCTCTAAGTGATAAGAATATTAGTCTGGATTTTAAACTGACCCAATTCTTTAAAGGTTTTGAATCAGAAAAAAGGTATGCTCATACATTATGGCTTGGCAGTTTTACCCCCAACTTGAAACAAAGATTATTTTTGCCAAGTACCGTAATTGGTAATGGAAATGGCCTCAATTGCATTGACCGATATTTGAATGACATACAAAGCGAATTTGGCTTTAACAGGCTTTTATATACATATTACCGGACCTATCTTGTCGAGGACATACTCGTGAAAGTTGATAGAGCTAGCATGTATACTTCATTGGAAGTACGTGCACCTTTCTTGGATAGAAATGTAGTTGATTTTTTAAGTTCGCTACCTAAAAGCTATAAGTTAAAAGGCTTCACAGGCAAACATATTTTGAAAGAATTAATGTGGGGAAAGTTGCCGGAAGAAATTATTTATCGTACTAAAAAAGGGTTTGGAATTCCTGTTTCATTATGGCTCAGGAACCAGTTAAAGGGAATGCTTGAATATTATTTATCGAAAGAAAGAATAGAGAAACATGGTATTTTTAACTACCAGTACATTGAGCAATTGAAGAAAGAACATTTCAGTATGAAGCGAAACCACCGGAAGCTTTTATGGAACCTGCTTATCCTAGAAATGTGGTTCGAAAACTATTATGATTGATTATGTATATTTACAGCAAATAAAGTAAATGAAGATACTTATTACTGGATGTGCTGGCTTTATTGGTAGCCATCTTACTGAATGCTTTTTAAACGATGGACATATTGTTATTGGCGTTGACAATTTCGATCCATTTTATTCTAAAGAACAGAAAATAAAGAATTTATCTTTTGCGCATACTTTCAACTCCTTTTCATTTCATTTAATTGACATTAGGGAAGCCGCCCAACTAAATACTCTTCCCACTGATATTGAAATTGTAATACATTTAGCAGCAAAGGCAGGCGTCCGTCCATCGATTATAGATCCAATTGGATACAATGACACTAACGTGAAAGGAACATTAAATGTACTGGAATGGATGAGGTTATGCGGAATTACAAAAATGGTATTCGCTTCATCAAGTAGTGTATACGGTAATAATAAAAAAACGCCTTTTTCTGAAACGGATAACGTAGATACTCCTATTTCACCATATGCTTTCACAAAAAAATCTTGTGAAT
>DATHNG010000104.1:0-6385 GCA_035486275.1 Bacteroidia bacterium | reverse complement strand
GCCATCTGCAACATGCTTAAAAAAGTCATTTAATCCTTTAACAGCGCCTTTAAAACTCTTCGTGTTTTTATCAGCTTTATAATTGGCAGCTACGTTTTCAAAACTGTTGAATTCAAAAATTGGTGGGATGTGATCACATATTGCCCTAACTAATGCAGCTTTTGAATAGAAAAGGCCTTTCTCATTTACAGCATTTAACTCTCTACATAATTGAATGAGTTTAGTTAAATCAAAATTAATGTTACTAATTCCTTCAAGTTCAGATAATCTGTCTTGAAAAACATAGTCATGGGAACCACGGTTTATTTTAGCACTCTTGGTATTAATGAATTTTTCTGTTACATTTTCACATAATTGGAAATATTTGATTCTTGAATCGGCTTTATCTTCATAAAGTGATTCCATTCCAAAGTTTGCTTTTTGAAAAAATAGTGGGGCTTCTTCTTTGTTATATAAGCCTTTGGATACTCTAATTGCTATGATGTCTTTGTGTTCAATTTGTATTCCGTCAAACATAATATTTTGCTTGTTTAGGTATGGATCGACATATTGCTCAAATAACTCTTCTTTTTTTAAAAGTATTCTTGAATCCTTTTTTTCTTTCTTTCTGTAATTTATAAAGTGTAGATAAATATTATATAGCGCATTCCCTTCAACGCGTGAATTTATAAGCTCATGTACGCCATAATTTTCAATACATTCTATTAACAAGGAAAGAGTTTTTACTCTATGCGGTATAGCACTATTCTTAAATTCCTTTGCTGAAATTTCACATTCCCTTTCTCTTTTACTAACCCTAAACATTTCTGACATCAATTGCATTACCGCATCTCCTTCGAATGGCGGATTGTTTTTGTCAAATGCAATTTCTTTTTGTGTAATTAAATGTTTTTTTGTGATTTTACCGTATTCCGAAATAAAAGAACCATCATGAACAAGTTTTTTTAATTTTTTATCGATTGCTGCAAGAGTGGCATTGTTTTCGTCTTCTATAAAAGTGATATTATCTTTTAGTGCTGTGAGTTCATTAAGGATATTCTTCAATTCGAATTTGTTTATGTCCTTGTTTCGTAGATATAGTTCCCTATAATTCTTGATTTGCGATTCGTTGTAAATATTTTTAATCGAGATATGCTCAGCCCAATTGAAGTTTTGCTTACTCATATTGCTTGTATTTTCATACAAAGCTAATAACCAATTATGTATAATTCAAGCTTGTTGTGCTTTATATCTATCATTAAATAAAAAAAGCTACTTTTGTCCGCAACCAAGAACACAGGAATTGAATACGTTAGGAGATAGTTGTATATTATATTATGAAACGCACCAAAGGTCATCCGTTCGAAAAATGGGCAAACTGGATTGTTTTGCTCCTGGTGGCAGTTATTCTATTTGCCTTAGTTAAGCTCGCCTATTACACACCTGTAGCTGCGAAAAAAGCTCCTGTTTCCTTAGCGCTCCACTACATTCCGTACTATGCATGGCGTTCCATTATCCGAATGTTCCTTGCCTATGTTTTATCCATAGTATTTTCACTTATATATGGATACGCTGCGGCACGTAGTAAAGTCGCTGAAAAAATAATGCTCCCTATTTTAGATGTATTACAAAGCGTACCCATACTTTCTTTTCTTCCTGTAATTGTACTTAGCTTAACAGCCTTCATTCCCGTTGGTGTTGCAGTGGAAATTGCATCGGTGCTACTTATCTTCACCAGCCAGGCATGGAATTTGACCTTCAGCTGGTATCAGTCTATGACAACCATACCAAAGGAATTGCGTGAAGCATCAAAAATATTCACCCTTAATTCATGGTTACAATTTAAAAAACTCGAATTGCCTTTTGGTTTCGTCAGTTTAATATGGAATAGTATCATGAGCTGGGCAGGTGGATGGTTCTTCCTTATTGCTGCTGAGATTTTTACCGTAGGCCAAAAACAATTCCAACTAGTGGGCCTAGGATCCTATTTGCAGGAAGCAGCATCGCAAGGTAACCTGGTGGCGCTGTTCACCGGTGTAGGTGTATTGATAGTTATTATAATTCTTCTCGATCAGTTTATATGGAGGCCTTTACTTGCCTGGGCCCAGAAGTTCAATCTTGAAATGGTTAGCAGCAACGATAATGAAGCTACTTCATGGTTCTACCCGGTATTACGCCAATCGAGTTTTATATTAAAGTTCGAGAAAAATATACTTACACCTGTAGTTGGTGTGCTCGATAAGTTCTTTAATAAAATGGCATCGGGCAAAAAAGTACAGCCAATTGTTGAAGAAGATACCAAGCTGAATCTAAAAACCTATATTGTAATAGGTTCAGTATTTCTATTGTTCTTGTTATTTGGTGCACAACGAATGGTTGCATATCTCTCGCACATTTCATTACATAATTACTTGCGTATACTGGAATCTGCAGGCGCTACATTACTGCGTGTGTTTGTTTCGCTGGCCATATCTTTATTATGGACAATACCGGTTGGGGTGTTAATTGGCAGTAATAAGCGCGCTGCAACTGTGCTTCAGCCATTGGTGCAAATAGCTGCATCTGTTCCTGCTACAGCATTGTTTCCCATACTAGTGTTCTATTTACTTAGCATTCCTTTTGGTTTGAATATTGCTGCCATTGTGCTAATGGTGTTGGGTACACAGTGGTATTTACTGTTTAACGTAATAGCAGGTGTAGTTACTATTCCGCAAGACCTGCGCTACACGGCTTCGCTAATGCGCCTTAAAAAATGGAACTATTGGAAGACGCTTATACTACCTGCCTTGTTTCCGTTCATAATAACCGGAGCTATTACAGCATCAGGTGGTGCATGGAACGCTAGCGTAATTGCAGAATATGTAAGTTTTCATGGGAAGAATTATTCTACCGTTGGCTTGGGTTCATTGATAGCTGAATCGACCGGGAACGGAGATTATGCAATGCTGTTGGCATCAACACTTACCATGATAATTATAGTAACCCTCATAAACCGTTTTGGTTGGAGGAAGCTGTATGCTATTGCAAAGGAAAAATACAAAATGGAATAATTTCATAATTTAGTAACTATGGAAATCGCCGAAAAACCTAAAATACTTGAAGTGTCTGATATATCGCAGGTATACCTTACCAGGCAATACCGCTATACTGCACTCAAGCACATTAACCTTACACTGAACGAAGGTGATTTTGTTGCCCTGCTTGGTCCATCGGGTTGCGGTAAAAGTACATTGCTTCGCATTATTACCGGTTTGCAACGCCCTACTATGGGTCAGGTTATATATAAGGGTGAGCAACTGAAGGGTATAAATGAAAATGCGACTATTGTATTTCAAACCTTTGCATTGTTCCCCTGGTTAACGGTGCAGGAAAATGTTGAACTTGCTTTAGAAGCGAGGTCACTACCCAAAAATATGCGTACGCAACGTGCCCTTGACCTGTTAGATAGGGTAGGGCTAGGTGGATTTGAAAGCGCTTATCCACGTGAGCTTTCGGGTGGTATGAGGCAGAAAGTTGGTTTTGCAAGGGCAATGGCAGTTGAACCTGAATTACTTTGCTTAGATGAACCATTTTCTGCGCTTGATGTGTTAAGCGCCGAATCACTGCGTGGTGACTTACTTGAATTGTGGATGGAAGGCAAAATACCTTGCAAGGCAATTTTAATGGTTACCCATAATATTGAAGAGGCAGTTACATTGGCTGATAGGATTGTGGTTATGGAAAAAGATCCGGGCCGTGTGGCAAAAGAAATAAAACTCGACCTGAAACATCCTCGTGATCCTAAATCACCGGCATTCCAACGCTACATGGACGAAATTTATGAAGCGCTTGCGGGTAAAACAAAGGCACGTATTGTTGAGGCGGGTGGTGCACCGGGTGAAGCTGGTGGTGGAAATATCCGTATTATTCCGCATGTGAGCGTGAACACTATTGCAACCTTTTTGGAATATGCATCGACCCATGCTGCTGATATTTATAAAATTGCCGATGAGGTAGGTATAGATGCTGAAGAAACTATTAATCTGACAGAGGCGTCTGAGATTTTAGGCTTTGCTACCGTTGATAAAGGAGATATAACAATTACTCCTGTTGGTAAAGAGTTTGTAGATGCCGACATTTTGGAGCGTAAAGAGATATTTGCAAAAGTGGTTGTCGAGCTTCCTATATTTAAATGGATGCTTTCACTGTTACGCAAATCGGCTAAAAAGCGCTTGCATAAAGAGATTATTTTAGGTGCCCTGGAATTGGAGTTCCCGGAACACCAGGCTAATATACTTACACAAACACTTATTAACTGGGGCCGTTATGCAGAGTTGGTTGCATACGATGATAATAATGAGATGATATATCTCGAATCTCATACCGTTACTCCTTAACCATGGAAACAAACCGGGCTACAGATAATGCTGCTCCAATAAAGGCCAGCCCCGCTCCGGTTATAGTATCTATGTGCGTTAATTTATTGCTGGCAATTGCGAAAGGCATTGCAGGTTTCTTCGGTAATTCGAATGCTATGATTGCCGATGCTGCCGAATCTTTTTCCGATGTAATGTCGTCTGCAATAGTTTGGATAGGCATACGTACCGCAGTAAAAGCGCCCGATGAAGATCACCCTTACGGACATGGTAAGGCTGAGCCCATGGCATCGGTGGTTGTAGTTATTTTTCTTTTAATAACCTCAATAGTTATTGCTAGTCGGGGGATAGAGCGCCTTACCCATCATGCACTGATGCCGGAAACCTTTACCCTATATGTGCTTGTAGTTGTAATTATATTAAAGGAAGTGATATATCGTTACATGACCCGGAAGGCAAAGAGCATACGCAGTTCAGCAATGCTGGCAGAGGCTATGCACAACCGAAGTGATGCTATTACTTCTCTGATCGCGCTTATTGGTATTTCACTTGCCATATTTGGTGGCGCGCGTTTTGTATCGGCCGATGCCTATGCTTCTTTAGTAGCAGCCGGAGTTATTGCGTTTAATGCCATACGTATTTTCAGGCCTGCGCTTAACGAACTTATGGATGCCGCTCCACCTGAAGAACTGAAAGAACAAGTGAAGAAAATACCCTTGAAGGTACCTGGGGTTATTGAAGTAGAGAAATGCCTGCTCCGGAAAATGGGTATGCATTATTGGGTTGATATGCATGTAGTAGTTAGCGGGTCAATTAGTGTGCACGACGGGCATTTTATTGCGCATAAGGTTAAGGATGCTATAATACACGAAATGCCTTTTATCACCGAGGTCAATGTTCACATAGAGCCCGACAGTGTTTCTATGAATTATTAGTTTCATTTCAAGGTACGAAGCAACCGCGTAGCGCTCACGAATTCATTACTGAAATAATTAGAGGATATGAGTAATCTTACCAAATATCTTAATTCGTAATTGATCTTGGGCGTTCCCCTATGGGTCGGGCTATACATTCCAAGTCCTCGCTGCGCTATGGGCTTTTCATTACAACGCGAAGCCTCACGAGTTCAAAAGCTAATAGATGTTACACGAGTAATCCCTAACGCAAAACCTTGTCGCATCTCTTGCAGCTAACCCGCGCCCACCTTTTGCCTATTTCAAGAAATGGATTTATTTCCTCTGCCATTTTGTCGCCAATATTTTTTAGTAAGCAAATTGCCTCACAAATATTTGATATTCAATAAATAATGAAATTACTGGCTAAAACTTTTAGCAAAATAGTTTATTGTTATTTATTGTATTTATCAATGAAGATTAGGAGTAAGTAGTAAGGGATAAGTAATAAGTATGACAAAGTAGCAGTATTAAAACTTGATGAGTTATTTCTTTGTGAGCTTTGTGGTAAAGTTTGGAAACCAACCCCCAACCCCTCCCAAGAGGGGATTTGAACCATTTGTGCTCACTTATTCCTTACTCCTTGTTCCTTACTCCTAAATCAAGGTTGTTGAAAACCCCATCATTATTCCGAAATAAAAAGGTAGCACTGCTACTAACTTTGTATTATTAAAACCACTCAATAAAGCAGAATCCTAATGATTCACTTTATGACAAAAACAAATCAATAAAGCAGAATCGTACTGATTCGCTTTATGATAAATACAATACAATGCCATTTACAAAAGGAGAATCGGGCAACCCTGAAGGCAGGCCTGTAGGTTCACAGAACAAAAGAAAAAAGCAATTGCGGGAAATGATAGAGAATTTCCTGGTTAATAATTTCGAAGCCGTAGTTGAAGGAATAAATACAATGTCTAGCAAGGACAAGATAAAGTTTTATGTCGAGCTGTTACCTTATGGTCTTGGTAAAGTACGGGCTGAAAGCAGCGATGTCAGTCTTGATCGCCTCACCGATCAGGAGATAGATGAGATATTCGGAAAACTAAAAGATGTTGCAACTCAAACTATTGAAGAAACTACGAGGAGTTATATCCG
>DATHNG010000103.1:0-8957 GCA_035486275.1 Bacteroidia bacterium | reverse complement strand
TAATGACAATGGCGCAGGCTCAGTAACGTTCATTGCCTGTATTATTGTACATCCGTTCGCGTCAGTTACGCTTACCTGGTAAGGTCCTGCTGACAGATCGTTGATGTTTTGTGTTGTAGCAGTGTTCGACCATGCATATTTATAAGGAGTTGCTCCACCGGTTACAGTTATAGATATAGAACCGCTAGTATCGCTGTTACATGCCACATTTGTTATTGAATTTACGGTAACAGTAGGCGCACCCGCATCGGTTATATTAATTGCCTCATACGTCGAGCAGTTAGCCGCATCATTAACTGTTATAATATATGTACCCGAAGGCAGATTATTATTTGATGATACAGTATCACCGTTGTTCCATGAATAGCGGTATGGTGCTGTTCCACCTGTTACATTAACCGATATAGCTCCATTGCTTGCACCGCATGTACTTTGTGTAATAGTAGGACTTATAGCAGGGCCGCTTGAAGCAGTTACAGTTACGCCAGCAGTGGCTGTACATCCGAAACCATCGGTAACGGTTACACTGTAAGAACCTGCTGCAAGGTTACCGGCAGTAACGCCTGTTTGCGCAGGAACAGTTGTCCATGAATAATTATATGGCACCGATCCTCCTGATGGTATTGCTGTTGCAGTTCCGTTTTTCGTTCCGCAACTGGCATTGGTACTATTAGCAGTTACACTTAGCGGAGCTGGTGTAAGAATGGTTGCTGAATCTATTACCTGGCAAGCATTACTATCTTTTATAGTAACAGTATATGCAGCTACCGGCATATTATATATAAGATTTGTTGTAGCTCCATTGCTCCATGAATAAGTATAAGGAGCAGTTCCGCCGGTTGGCTTTGCGGTAATGTTTCCGTTTGACTTGCCGCATGAAGCATTTACAACCAACAGGTTGCCATTTATTGGCGCCGGTTGGCCTATAATAGCCGTTGCAGTACTTGTACAACCATTATTGTCTGTAACGGTAACCGTATATGAGCTAGCTAAAACACCGGCAATAATAGAATTTGTTGCCCCATTGCTCCAATTATACGAAAGAGGTTTTACGCCTCCCTGTACAGAATCATATGCACTTCCGTTATTGAGGCCATAACAGGTAGCATTATGAGTTATTGCTGTTGTTATTATTGGTGCCGGTTGGGTTAAAATAGTATCAGCGGTTTTTGTGCATCCGTTATTATCAGTTATTGTTACGGTGTATGAACCGGCAGCAAGGCTGGTATTGTTGTTGGTTGTTGCCCCATTGCTCCACAAGTATGTATATGGTGCAGTTCCGCCGGTTATTCCTCCCAGGTTAATGCTACCATTTGATGCGCCATTACATGTTGGGTTTGTAAATACTGGGTTAGATACATTTATGGATGATGGCTGAGTGAGGTATGCGCTGTCGCCTGCATGACATCCATTTGCATCTGTGACTGTTACGCTGTAATATCCTGCAGCTACATTGTTTAATGAGTTTGTAGTTGCTGAATTATTCCATGTATATGTGTACGGGGGTGTTCCGCTGCTTGCGGTTGCTGTAAGGCTACCATTTGCGCTTCCATAACAAGTTGGGTTAACAGTGGTTATAGTTGCACTTGGAGGAGCGAGTACGCTTATAGATACTACGGCAGTATTACTGCATCCGTTTGCTGATGTACCTGTAACCGTGTAATTTGTATTGAACCCCGGGGAAGCTGTTACATTTGGACCTCCGGAATTGCTTAAGCCAGCACCTGGTGACCAGTTATATGTAGTTGCACCACTTGCTGTCAATGGAGTAGAGCCGCCAGCACAAATAGTTGTTTGTCCACTCACAGTTATGGTTGGTAACGCATTTACAGTTACCATTACCGTAGCAGTACAGTTAACACTATCACCAGCCTGGGTTGCAGTAACTGTGTACACTGTAGTAAAGGAAGGGCTTGCGATAACGCTATCGCCCAATGTGGTGTTTAGCCCAGTACTTGGTGTCCATGTATACGTTGTTGCACCTGAAGCCCTAAGGCTTGTAGAACCTCCTGAACATACAGTAGCCGTGCCCGGGAATATACTTACGCTGCATTGCGCTTTTAAGTTTGTAAACGTCGCAATCAGCAAAGCTGAAATAGTTGCAATAATACTTAAGTAGGAGTGTTTTTTCATGGAAAATGGGTTTTGTGCTGCAAAGATATTAAAAAGCCAGAGCTCTAGAAAATTAGATGGTTCACATTTAAAGCATATTTTCTGCCATTGTGTCACCAATAAATTTCAGTATCAAAAAAATAGGCATAATAGTTTCAAAATCAGAATATTACAAAAAATCAGCTATGTATTTTAGCAAGTGAGTACATTGTTATTTATTGTATTTATCAATAGAATCTATTTAATTGATACTTCCCCTATGGCAGACAATTCATATCAAAAAACTTGAGTATGTTTAAAGCATATTATCTCGCCCTGCGTCCTATTAAAAAATGAAAGAAGAGATGATTGCTATACCAATGGCTGAACAAAAGAGCCAAAATATCATTCAAACCGTTCAGGAATACGGTAAGCGCCTTTTTGGGTTTATACGCGGCCGCGTTAAAACCGATGAAGATGCGCAGGACATATTGCAAGATGTCTGGTACCAGCTTAGTAATGTCACTAATATTGATTCTATTGAACAGGTTGGTTCATGGTTATATACTGTTGCGCGCAACAAAATAACCGATAAGTATCGTAAACAAACAACCCAGCATTTAGAGGATTTTGTTTACGAGGACGAGGATGGTGAGGTAAGCTATAAGGACATTCTTTTGGCTGACTTTAAAACTCCTGAGGACGATCATCTGAAGCAGGTTTTTTGGGAAGAGCTTTTCAAAGCGCTTGATGAGCTGCCTGAAGAACAGAAGCAGGTATTTGTATTGAATGAGCTAGAGGACCTGACCTTCCGTGAAATTGCTGAAAGAACAGGAGAGAATATTAAAACACTAATTTCCCGCAAACGGTATGCAGTAGCGTATTTACGTGAGCGGTTAAAAACAATTTATATCGAACTATTAAATTACTAAAACACAAAAATCATGACAAACGAAGAGAATAATAACATGGGATATCGCAGAGGCGGCTGGGGCTGGTGGTGCATATTCATTCTGCCACTTGCAGCAGTAGCTGTATTTGCGGTAGGGTATGTAGTAATGGCCTTATGGAACTGCATAATGCCGGGCTTATTCCCTACACTAAACGTAGGCACACTTACCTATTGGCATGCACTGGGCCTGCTGTTACTTTGCAAGATCCTTTTTGGTGGCTTTCACAAGCACCACAGAGGCTGGAGAGGTAGACGCCAAATGAATGCAGCCTGGAAAGAAAAATGGATGCAAATGAGTGATGAAGAAAAAGCCAAATTTAAAGACGAATGGAAAAACAGGTGCGGCAATAGATGCTAATAACACATAATGTTGGTTAAAAAAGGAGGCATTTTGCCTCCTTTTTTAGTATACTTCACTTATAATCGCAACCTGTTCCGTTTATGCTTTAAATGGCTATATTGCGGTATATTTCCATAAAGCGTTTACCTTTGCAGTCCCCTTTTAATTACCTCCATGAATAACGTCCAGAAAAACAGGTGGAAGATCATACTTATTGTGGTGGCATCGGTTATAGTCGGTGTGTCGCTCTGGTATTCCAATATTCTGGTAAATAAAATGCAACTGGAAGAACGCCAGAAGGTTAAGCTATGGGCAGAGGCTATCCAAAAGAAGGCTAAACTGGTAAAATATGCCAATACGCTTTTCAACCAGATAGGTGGTGACGAAAGGCAAAAAGTACAGCTTTGGGCTGATGCTACCAAAATGCTTGCCAGCAATGATGTGTCAAATATTGACCTGGGTTTTATATTTAAGCTTATTCAGGACAACCAAACTGTGCCGGTTATTTTAACCAATGATAGAAACAAAATAATATCATCGCGTAACCTCGATTCAACAAGACAGAATGACACCGTTTATGTAAGACAAGCCCTTACAAAAATGAAGGAACAACACCAGCCTATTGAAATTACCGTATACAAAACCCAGAAGAACTATTTATACTATCAGGATTCGAAGGTATTTACTGAATTGAAAGGAGTTTTGAATGACCTGCAAAACTCATTTATGTCGGAAGTAGTGGCAAATGCAGCTTCGGTACCGGCCATTATAACCGATTCAACCCGCACTCATCTTATTTCCTATGGCAGTATTGACTCCCTTAGTCTTAAGGATTCTACATCACGAAGGGAGCTTATAAATACTATGGCCCAAAACAGTACCCCAATTATTATAGATTTAGGTGATGGTGGTAAACAGTATATATACTATGAAGAATCAACTTTCTCAAAAGAGCTACGTTACTTCCCTTATCTGGAATTGGGTATTATTGGCTTATTCATGCTATTCAGCTATTCATTATTCAGTACTGCAAGGCGGGCAGAGCAAAACAGGGTATGGATCGGTATGGCCAAAGAAACTGCCCATCAGCTAGGCACCCCTCTTTCTTCACTTATGGCATGGGTTGACTACTTAAAGACAAAAGATTTTGCCAATGCCAGTGAAATGGAAAAGGACGTGAAACGGCTTGAGATAATTACCAGTCGTTTTTCAAAAATAGGTTCATCGCCACAACTTGAAATGCTTGATGTAGCAAATGAATTACAGGAAACTATGGACTACATGAGGGCACGTACCTCGCAAAAGGTAAAGTTCTCCCTAAACATTGCACCAAATGCTGATACTATTGCACCACTAAATTCTCCGTTGTTTTCATGGGTAGTTGAGAATTTGTGCCGTAATGCAATTGATGCCATGGGTGGTGAAGGCGCTTTGAGTGTAAGCATAACAGATCAGATGCAGTTTCTTTATATTGACATTAGCGATACCGGAAAGGGAATACCCAAAGGCAAATTCAAAACTGTATTTGAACCGGGTTATACAACCAAGGAAAGAGGCTGGGGGCTTGGCCTATCACTATGCAAAAGAATTATTGAAGATTACCATGAAGGCAAAATATTTGTCAAAGGTTCTGAGCCGGGTAAGGGTACCACTTTCAGAATTGTACTTAAAAAACGCGTTTAACTCCTTAGACTTTGGCAGGTATATACATTCACATACCCTTTTGTAAACAAGCTTGCCACTATTGCGATTTTCATTTTTCTACTTCACTAAGCAGTAAAACAACATTGGTTGATGCACTCTGCACCGAAATTGAAGCCCGCAAGGATTACCTTGAAACAAAAGAACTATCAACCGTTTACTTTGGCGGAGGTACTCCGTCCCTGCTTGATAAATTAGCCATAGAAAAGTTACTTGGAACAATAAGCAAGCATTTTACCCTTACAAAAAATGCTGAGATCACTCTCGAAGCTAATCCGGATGACCTGAACACACAAAAGACAAATGAATTAAAGGCCACAGGAATAAATAGGCTTAGCATAGGCATACAATCATTTCTCGACGAGCATTTGCTGCTAATGAACCGATCTCATACTTCGGCACAAGCAATTACGGCTGTAAAAAATGCGAAAAAATCGGGCATTGAAAACATCAGTATCGACCTCATCTATGGCCTACCAAGCCTTAGCCTTGCCAAATGGAAACATAACCTTGAACAGGCGTTTTCACTTGATGTTCCTCACCTTTCAAGCTATTGCCTTACAGTAGAAAAAAAAACAGCCTTAAACAAATTTGTAGAGAACAGAACCATTGCGCTACCTGCAGAACAAATTGTACTGGAACAATTTGAAGTATTAATGGAAGAGGCAGCTAAGCACAATTTCGTTCATTATGAGATCTCAAATTTCTGTAAAGAGAACATGTACTCAAGGCATAACAGCAGCTATTGGAAAAGTGATTCTTATTTGGGCATTGGTCCATCAGCCCATTCATATAATGGAATATCTCGCCAATGGAATATAGCCAACAATGTACTTTATATAAAGGGCATAAATGCAGCCGAACAGGTTTTTGAGAAAGAAATTTTAACTGATGCCAACAGATTCAATGAATATATAATGACTCGCTTACGCACTATATGGGGAATAGATTTGAGGTTTATTGAAACTAACTTCGGAAGAAAAGTACTTAACAACATGTTGAATAGCATCAAAGAATATATTGACGCCGGATTTATGCAAGAAAACAAGGAAAATGTAACTTTGACTCAGAAAGGAAAATTCCTTGCCGATAAAATTGCTTCCGACCTATTTATATAATCATGTTTGTAAGTATTCAACATAAGGGTAAGAATTACAGGGCCGACCTGGGTAAACCCATTGATATTTCAATTCCACTGCGGGCTGGCAAACACAATGTAAATGCATGGAATGCTCAACCCGTTAAAATTGAGCCTGTACATGTCGGCAATTGGGTTGGTGAAGTTAAATCAGGTGCACCGGTTAATTTCAGAAATATATTCTTCAACCCACATGGTAACGGAACACATACTGAATGTGTAGGGCACATAAGTAAGGAAGATTATAGTATTAATCAATGCCTGAAAGAGTTTTTCTTTATTGCTGAAGTAATAAGTATTTTACCTGATGAGCTACCAAATGGAGACAAGGTAATTACCGATAAACATATTATGAATTGCCTGGGAGATAAAAGACCTGAAGCATTAATAGTAAGGACCATTTCGAACCCGGTGGCTAAAATGAACATACAGTATTCGGGTACTAACCCACCCTACCTTACTAACGAAGCAATGAGTTACATTGTATCGCTAGGTATAAGCCATTTTCTTATTGACCTGCCTTCAGTAGATAGGGAAGATGACGGAGGAAAGCTTTCATGTCATCACATTTTCTGGAACTATCCGCAGGATACTAAACAGGAAAGAACAATTACAGAATTTATATATGTTCCCAATACTGTATTTGATGGTGCTTACCTTCTCAATCTGCAAATTGCAAGTTTTGAAAATGATGCCACACCCAGTAAACCTGTATTATTTCAACTAGTTGTATAAATAAAAAAGCCCCGAATTGCTTCAGGGCTTTTTTCAATAATTAACTATTCTTTACTTTATTATACTAACACGTCCCACATATCTATGGCTATCGTGGAACACATCTACTATTTGTATTAACCACACGTACGTATCTTCCTCGCACTTTTGACCACTACCACCCTGAACTGTTCCGTCCCATGGCTGGCTCATGCTTGTACAATGATACAATTGCATTCCCCAACGGTCAAATATCCACATCTCATAGCTCAATATTCCAACACCCTTTCCAATGAATCCATCATTTATACCATCTCCATTTGGTGTAAATGCATTTGGCACATAGAATGTCCACACAGGCTGAACAATAACCGGTACATCAGTTGTATCTACGCAGCCAAATTTGTTTTTAATTGCAAGGTATACAACAAAGGTACCTGTATCAGTATATGTATGAGTAGTATTCTCTGTTGTTTCCAAAGAATCCTTTCCATCGCCGAAGTTAAACCACGACCAGCTTACAGGATTACCTGTGGACTGATCAGTAAACACTACAGTTGGGTTATCTACAAGTACTGTTGGGTTAGGATTAGCAGCAAACTTAGCAACCGGTACCGGCCATGCCGTTACATAATTTGGTTTCACAAGCGTTGCCGTACAACCAAAGTTTGTTGTTACGGTTAGTGAAACCGTATATGTTCCCGGCTTAGTATAACAATGGTTTGGTTGTGCCAGATCTGATATTGAATCAGGTGAACCATCACCAAAATTCCATGCCCATGCATTAATGTTGGAAGCTGGTGGTGGAATTGGTGAAACCGTGCTTAAATCGGTATCTGTTATACACTTAGGTGTACAGAAAGCAGTGTCACTAACAAATGCAGGAACAGGGTTTGGATGCACCAGAACCTGTTCAGTAACTGAATCAATACAGCCATTGCTTGAAGTAACCACAAGGGTTACATTATAAGCTCCTGCAGCTGCATAAGTATACGATGGATTCTGTGTTCCTGCGGTTCCATTAGCAGGATCACCAAATCTCCATGACCATCCTGTAATTATTCCACCCGCTACTTTAGATGTATCGGTGAAATTAGTAGCTACACCCTGGCAAGGCGCAGTTGCCGTAAAGCCTGGTACTGGTATTGGGTAAACGGTTACCGGTAATTTAATTGTTGAATCACAACCATTGTTTGAAGTTACTGTTAATGAAACCTGGTATATACCAGAGGCCTTATAGGTATACGTAGGGTTCTGTACTGTTGATGTACCGCTACCATCACCAAAATTCCATGCCCAACCGGTTATTGTTCCACCACATGATATTGTTGATTTATCTGTAAATGTAGTTGCAAAACCAGGGCATTCGGTTGTAGCTGTAAAGTTAGGAACCGGCACAGGGTTAATAGTAACGGTTATAGTTGTATCATGTACACAATTTGTACCTGATGTAACTGTCAGCATTACATTATAAGTACCACATGCTGCATACTGGTGGGTTGGACTTGCAGAACTTGAAGTGCTTCCATCACCGAAATTCCATGCATACGTAGCACCGGTTGCAGGAATAGATGTATTGGTAAATACCATTGCCTGATCACTACAAACAGGCGGGGCTGTGAAATTTGGCACCGGTATTGGATTAACCAATGCAGTACCTGTTGCATTACCTGTGCAACCGGCAGATGTAGTAAGAACTACAGATACATTAAATGTACCCGTAGTACCGTAAGTATAAGTAGGGTTTTGAACGGCAGATGTACCATTGGTAGGTGCATCTCCAAATGCCCATGCATATGTTCCGCCTGCCATATTAGTAGTAGTAAGAGTGAACACACTGGCGGTACCCAAACATACAGGAGGTACTGTAAATGTACCTGTTGGGTTAGGATTAACAACTACAGGTACTTTAATAGTATCAGTACAGCCATTAGCACTGGTTGAAATTAATGTGGCGGTATAGCTTCCTGCTACAGAGTATGTATAAGTAGGGCTTGCTGTAGTTGAAGTTCCCGGTGGGG
>DATHNG010000102.1:0-16503 GCA_035486275.1 Bacteroidia bacterium | reverse complement strand
TACCACGGTTGTTACTACTACAGAACAGCCTAATGCAGGAGCAACAGCAGCAAAAGTATTTAATGGTGAGGGTTACTGGAAACTATACAACCAGAACAAACAAATATCGAAAGATGGATTGTTCCATGGCGGCAAGCTAATGGATGGTACAGTATACATTTATAGCCCTGATGGACTTATTCAAAAGAAGGCCGTATATAAGGGTGGTATTTACCAGGGAGATGCTCCTATAACCGACGAGGATAAGAAGTAATGGCAATTTAATTGCTAACGCTGTAATTACATTTTTGTGGTGGTTGTGGTAGATTTATTATCTATTTGAAGTATATAAAAATCATAAAGATGAAGAAGAGTATCTTAACAATATCAGCTTCATTATTACTTATTCAAGTGAGTTTTGCTCAGGTGAACAAAGCAGCCATGCCCACTGATACCACAAAAAACACAGCTACAGATAAAAAATATGTTATTAGTATAGGCATATTTGTTCTGCCACCTTGGGAGGAAAATACATATTCAAATTATGGAGGAAGTCTGAAATTTGATTATATAAAGAGCAAGAAATTTGGATTGGGTATTAAGATCAACGAAACATTTACTCCTAGTTCTCATAGTGGAACAGATACATCATATCCTTATACATCTATAGTTGATAATACAACTACTTATTCTCCAAAATATGCTTATACCTATAGTAATAGTCCTATTATACAAATCAACACGAGTTTAACTGCTACCTATTATGTTTTGGGAAACTACAAGGATAGCAAAGCCGGTTTATATGTTGAATCAGGATTAGGATATGGCTATATTTCCACCAGTCAATCTCAGACAAATGATTATCCTAATCCAACTCCTAACGAAATTATTCATCAAAAAACAACATGGATAGCCAATTGCTTGTTCATGCCTTTAACTATAGGTGGAAGCTATAAATTAGGAAATGGTAAAATATTTCTCGAAGCGTTTTTGGATTTACCAATATACGGCGGATACCAACAAAATTACAGTAATGTAACTTATTCACCGGGCACATACCAATTTCTGACCAACAGTAAATTCAATGCTTGGGGGATTGGGGCCAGTTTATCAGGGTTTACTTTAGGCTATTCCTTATGTTTTTAAAGCCTACAATCTTTACCTCACTTTAGCAATTACATTGCCAAAGTAATTAATTACTCGTTATTCTTCATTGCTTCATATTCTGCATCAATACTCAAGGGAGGCGTATTAGCAGCCTGAACAGCAAGTACATCGCAACGCTCGTTTTCTTTATTATTGGCATGCCCTTTAACCCAAACAAATTTTATTTTCTGAAGGGGATGTAGCTGCAGGTATCTTGTCCATAGATCAGCATTTTTCTTACCCTTGAAACCTTTTTTACTCCAACCAAATACCCAGCCTTGGTTTACAGCATCCACCACATATTTTGAGTCGGAATATATAGTTACATGCAAATTGGGTTTTTTAAGCGCTTCGAGGGCTTTTATTACACTTAATAACTCCATGCGATTATTGGTAGTTAATCTGTAACCATGAGATAACTCCTTTCGCTTGTCACCTGATATCATTACTACGCCATAGCCGCCCCTGCCAGGATTACCCTGTGCTGCACCATCAGTATATATAATTACATTATCCACTTTTTACCGAGTATGCAGCCAAATTAGAAAAAAAACAGGAATAGCTTGTAAATAGCCAACCATTAATTGATTATCAGTATCTTTATAAAGTAGGGCAAAAAAAATATGGTGCAAAAAAACATATTACTTGTTAATGTTTACTTTTGCGAATGTACTATAAGGACAAAACTAATATGTGGGCTGCTTTAGCAAGAACTATACTTAAGAACCGTATCATACTGATTATAAGCATATTGCTTGTAACATGTTTTATGGTTTACAGGACAAGGCAGGTAAAAGTTGCTTATAGTTTTACACAGTTTTTACCGAATAGCGATAGTGCCAGTATAGATTACGAGAATTTTAAAAAGCAATTTGGCTTAGATGGCACTGTAATGGTTGTAGGCATGCAGGTGGATAGCCTTTTCAGTAATTTGAATGAATTTAATGACTGGTACAACCTGAACTATGATGTAAAAAATATGCATGGCATAAAGGACGTAGTGTCAGCCGCATCTATATACCTGTTATCGAAAAACGATAGCCTTGAAAAGTTTGATTTTAAGCCTTTGCTGGTAAGAAAACCCGTAAACCAAAAAGAACTTGACAGTGCAAAAAAAGCAATTTATGCCTTGCCATTTTATGACGGTTTCATTTTTAATAAAAAAAGTAACTCCACTCTAATGGCCGTTACCTTTAAAGATAATGACGTAAATACTTCCGGCCGAATATCAATTGTTGATTCCTTAAAGTATAAGGTAGATGCTTTTGCAACAAAATATCATGTTGCAATGCATTACTCAGGAATGCCTTATATAAGAACGGTTATTTCGCGTAAGGTAATGAGTGAATTATCAATGTTCCTGTTTATCTCCATTGCCGTTACTTCAATTATTTTATTCTTCTTCTTCCGGGCTTTATTCCCGGTAATATTTCCGCTTATAATTGTATCTATTGGTGTTATATGGTCAATGGCATCAATATCACTACTGGGGTATCAAATAACCGTCCTTACAGGCCTTATTCCTCCATTAATAACAGTAATAGGTATACCCAATTGTATATTGTTACTGAACAAATATCATACCGAATACCGCAAGCACGGTAACAAAATGCAAGCGCTTCATACCACTATTGAAAAGATAGGTATTTCGCTTTTCTTGGCTAATGTAACTACAGCAATAGGCTTTGCAGTATTCTGCTCTACCCGTAGCCAGGCCCTGGTAGAGTTCGGCCTTATATCTTCATTAAATGTAATGGTAACGTATGCTATTTCCCTTATTCTTGTTCCTGTTGTTTTCAGTTACCTGCCTCCGCCTAAGGTTAAACAACTTAAACACCTTGAAAGGAAACATATTGTAAATTTACTTAGTGCCGTAGATAGGTATACACAAAGCCACCGTAAGCAAATATATTTTATTACGCTGATTGTAATTGCAGTTTCATTATACGGCGTTTCTAAAATAAAGGCAATTGGTTATGTTATAGATGATTTACCGAAAAATGACCCCATATATACTGACATGCGCTACTTCGAAAATCACTTCGGGGGTGTGCTGCCGTTTGAGGTTTTAGTTGATTCTAAAAAACCAAATGGAATATTTGCCGATAATGGAAGAACATTGTTTAAAATGGAACGGTTTGAAAAAATGATCAAACAATACCCTTATTTTGCAAGACCTATTTCATTGATCGGCGGCCTTAAGTATGCTAACCAGGCCTTTCATGATGAAGAACCCAAGTATTTTATATTGCCTACCTTAAGCGATATGCAGTCTATACTGCAATACACTAAAAACTCAGGGCAAAAACAACAACAAAAACTTACCAAATCGGCAATAGATAGTTCTAAGCAGATAACCCGCATAGAAGTAGAAATGGCAGACGTGGGTTCAGTAAAAATGAAAGAGGTACTTGCTTCCATTGAGCCTAGGGCAGACAGTATCTTTAACTATTCGGTTGCAGATAAATCATGGGTGCCAGCCGATCAACGATACAGAATAACATATACAGGCAGCAGCCTGATATTTTTGCGAGGCAATGACTTCCTGGTAACCAACCTTATTGAAAGTGTATTGCTTGCTGTTATACTCATTTCCATAATCATGTTTCTGATGTTCATGTCGCCACGAATGGTGCTAATAGCAACTTTACCCAGCATTATACCACTTATAGTAACCCTTGGCCTTATGGGCTTCTTTAATATTCACCTTAAACCCAGTACAATTCTAATTTTCAGCATTGCATTTGGCATTTCGTCAGATGGTACAATGTACTTCCTTACCAAATACAGGCAGGAAATTAAGAATCTAAACCTGAGTCCTTCACAGGTTATTTCACTGGTTATAAAGGAAACCGGGGTAAGCATGGTATATACAGCCATTATACTTTCGTTCGGCTTCCTCATATTTATATTCTCTGGCTTTGGCGGTACAAAAGCAATGGGCATATTGGTTTCTATGACATTGTTGATGGCATATTGTTCTAACCTTGTTTTGTTACCATCTTTCATGCTTTCAATGGAAAAGTTCATAAAAAGAAAAACACTTTCTAAAGCTCCACTGCTTGATATTGAAGAAGAAAAATTTGAGGATGAAGCCGATAAAGACTAGACCAGGAACAGGAAAAAGGAATTAAAGAAAGCGTAAAAAGTGGCGCCTGCCTGGGTTTCCAATGTATCTTCACTGAACATGGAAAGCATAAATATTATCCAGAAAATAAAATAAGTATACGAATAGATTTTTTTTGTTTTTACTCCCGGATAAATAAGGGATAAGAGAAACCAGGCTATTCCAATACAGCCAAACCCAACCCCTATTTCAAGGTACTGGTTGTGTGAACGAAGCCTGAACTCAGGTTTTAAGTTCGAATGCATTTCATCATACTGTTTGGCAAATGCAATCCTCACATCACCCGTTCCTACCCCTATAAGCCAATGTTTCTGAATAATCCCCAAAGCAGCTCTCCAGAATTCAAGGCGTTGCGTGATAGAGTGCCCACTTATATTAGGGTCTCCATTCCGATAGTCTTCAATTTCCCAGAAAGCCTGATAGAGGCGATATTGAACATCTCCACTCTCCTTAAAATTATAATTAGGCATCCCATTTTCAATGGCTTTTATGTCTGTATCATCAAGCTTACTTACTCCTGCTGAATCTTTTGTAAGGTTCTTTGAGGTAAGGTAACGTATCAATGTAAATTTTATATAATTACCCTTCTTATCAAATCCGTTTATCGGAATCTTACTACGCCTGGCCCAGGCCGGATATAATTCATCATAAGACAGGTACGTATAAATATAATGTCCGCTCTCAGTACCGCCATAACTATCTCCTGTATAGTAACGTGAACCATTTAAAGAACGTTTCTGCAGTGTATCGGTATTCAGCTTATCGATAGTAGGGAAATAGCCATGATCAAAATTGATAAGATATACCGCAATACCAATAAATAGTATACCAATAGCTGAAAGTAATCCTATTCCATACCATACTTTGTGCTGCTTTACTCTTTTATAAGCGTAATAAACCAACAGTACTGAAGCAAGCCCCACTGTAATCACAATGCCCGTTAGCGATTCCATAATTACCAGGAATATAAGGAACCATGCTATCCATATTGCCAGAACAAGCGATACCATGGACCATTTTCTTGAAAATATGTACCCAAGTAAAAGAAATATTGACAGAACTATCATCAGAGCAAGCCTGATGGTTGAAACATGAGGAGTTATTTCGTGAATATCGATCAGACCTTTGTGCAAAAGCCTGTAAATACCAATTAACGATTCCACCGTAATGCCACCCATAAATAATCCAAGTACAATATTCCTTTCCTTGGTATTTAATGGCTCGCTGGTGCAGAACAGAAAAGGCAATATCAGTAACGGAACCTTTACCCGTATATCATCCATGCCATACTTAAAATTTGTTGTATATATAAGGCCAAGCAAATGCATTACATACAAAGAACATAGTACAAGGGCAGGTTTATTAGTTATAAACCGCTTCCATTTTGCACCCAGCTTACCTTCTGCAATCCAGTTAAGCCCAAGGGTAAGTTCTGCAATGCTTATAAATACCTTTGAAACTGACATTCCAATACACAGGAAAGAAAGCGCAGCGATAAACAGTATTCTGTGTATCTGCTGCCTTAAACCGGCATTTTCACCTAAAGCTTCTTGTGATAATATTGACATTAAAGAATATTCGTGTGTACGAACATATAAAAAGTTTTACTTTGCTTTGTACAAAATTAAACTATCCTATGAACGTTTTATTGCTTGGATCGGGCGGAAGGGAAAATGCCATTGCTTGGAAAATAGCACAAAGCCCGCTATTAAAGGACTTTTACATTGCCCCAGGTAATGCTGGCACAGCCAACTGTGGCACAAACCTGGATATAGACATTCTGAATTTTGAGCTGGTAAAGAAACATGTGCTCGAAAAAAACATAAGCTTAGTAATTGTCGGGCCCGAAGAGCCATTGGTTAAAGGTATTTACGATTTTTTCAAGGCCGATAAAGAATTGGCTCATGTACCGGTAATAGGCCCGTCTGCAAAGGCAGCAGCCCTTGAGGGCAGTAAAGATTTTGCCAAAAAGTTTATGGCTAAGTATAAAATTCCGACTGCCCGTTACAGCACATTTACCAAAGAAACCGTTGAAGAAGGCATAGCCTTTTTGCGTACACTAAGGCCACCACATGTACTTAAAGCCGATGGGCTTGCGGCAGGTAAAGGTGTGGTGATACCTTTGACAACAACAGCTGCAGAACATGAACTGAGAGAAATGTTGCTTAGTGAAAAATTCGGGCAGGCGAGCAAAAAGGTTGTTATTGAAGAGTTTCTGATAGGAGTTGAATTATCTGTGTTTGTGCTGACCGATGGCAATAGTTACCATATTTTACCTGAGGCTAAAGACTATAAGCGTATAGGAGAAAATGATTCAGGGCTGAACACAGGTGGTATGGGTGCAATCTCTCCTGTTCCTTTTGCCAATGAAAAATTCATGGAAAAGCTTAAAGAAAGAGTAATTATACCAACTGTTGAAGGGCTAAAAAAAGAAAAACTTGATTATAAAGGCTTTATTTTCTTCGGTATAATTAATTGCCAGGGCGACCCTTATGTAATTGAATACAATGCACGAATGGGTGACCCGGAGACAGAAGTAGTTATACCTCGTATTAAAACAGATCTGCTCGTACTAATGCAGGCAGTTGCTAATCAAACTTTGCACAAAGTAAAACTGGAAATTGATGAACGTCAGGCTGCGACAGTGATGATGGTATCGGGTGGTTATCCTGAAGCCTATGAAAAAGGAAAAGAGATCGCAGGGCTTGACAAGGTTACTGACAGCATAGTGTTCCATGCAGGAACCAAGCTAAGTAATGGCAAAGTATTAAGTAATGGAGGCCGTGTATTGGCAGTTACTTCAATAAAAAATACGTTAAAAGAAGCTGTTGCTACTTCATACGAAAGCATTAAAAAAATAAGCTTCGATAAAATGTATTATCGCAAGGATATTGGTAAAGATGTAGGAGCCTGATCTTAGTTCCGAAGTTAATTTAATTACTTCACCCAGTTGTAATCATTGGTTGCGAATTTGGGGTTACGAAACTGAACCAAACTATTTTTCATTTTCTGTCCGATTTGAGAAACTCATTCGTTATTGTTGAAAGAGATCAAAAGATATTCAACAACTAACACAAAAACACATGGACACATTCCTTACTCCGATAGAAAAGCCCAAAGGGCTAATAATGAAGCTCGTATATTATTTTACAAGGAAGCAATTTGGCAAAGTACTTAAGCCATTAAGCGTATTCTCAGCCAGGTTACCTAATGCATTTGGTATGTTTTACGGTAAAGTATCACAACTCGATAAAAAACTGACACTGCCAAAAGAAACCGCTATGCTTATCCGCGAACAGGTGGCACGCATTAACATTTGCCTCTTCTGTATTGATATGGGTCGATGGGCCGCTATAACGGCTTCTATGAACGAAGCAAAGTTTGACGCACTGGAAGAGTATGCCACAAGCCCACTTTTTACAGATGGGGAACGCGCTGTATTAGATTATGTAACCGATTTAACCAAAGATAAAAAGGTTAACCCTGATACTTTTAAGCAGATGGCCAAATACTATTCCGACCAACAGATATGTGAGATTGTATGGCTTGTTGCAAGTGAACATATTTACAACATAACCAACATTGGCCTTAACATTCATTCCGAAATGCTCTGCGATATAGTAAGAAAGAAAAACTAATGCCTTACTACTATAGTATTCAGGCTTTCTTAGAACCTACAACCATTTCGTAAATACTATCCTTTTGCAAATACTTGCCGGCTATATCCTGCAATTGTTTTGAAGTAATTTCAGCAAGTGTGCTAATATATTTTTCGTAGTACGAATAATCAAGGCCATGCAACCATACTTGCTTAAAGCGTTCCGCTAAAGCAAAAGGGCCATCCATGCTGCGTAATACATTACCGCGTAAATAGTTCTTTACCAGTTGTAATTCATCCTGCGGAATAGGTTCGTTGCATAAACGATCCATCTCTTTATAAATTTCAACCAGCGCTTTATCGCATACATCGCTGCCTACTTCACTGGCTATTTGAAAATACCCCGCCTGTTGCAGGAACACAACACCTGATGATATTCCATAGGTATATCCTTTATCTTCCCTGATATTGCTCATTAAACGCGAACCGAAATAACCTCCTAATATCACATTCAATATCTGGAATGGAATTGCGTCGGGATGATTTTTATGGAACAACATTCTGCCCATTCGTATAGCAGATTGTAATGCCTTATCCTTCGGCATATAGTGCTTTTTCTCTGCACTTGGATTTATTGCAAACTCCCCTGTTTTCTTCAGGTCATCAGCTTTCCAATTGCTTCCACCAAAGCTATCGCTTAAGGTATTCAGGAACTGATCTTTTATTTTACCCGCCACAATTATTGCACAACCGTTCGATGCATAATGAGATCTGTGGAAATTAAGCAACTGCTCTCTGTTTATAGCATCATATTCATCAAGGGTAACTACATGCCCATACGGATGATTGTTACCAAAAAGCAAAGCGGGGAAATTACGCGCCGCAACCACTCTTACTTTCTTTTCTTCCACCAGGTAGCGTTGCTTCTTGTTAGTGAGATACACATCGATCTCTTCCTTAGGAAATGAGGCCTCTTTTACTATTTCTTCAAGTATTGGTAATACCTTATTTACATGCTTACCTAATGAATATAAGGCAACAGAAGCATAGTCGTGATGCGAAGATGTCTCCAGAAAAGAGCCATAATAGTCTAGCATAGAAGCAATCTCTTCTGAACTATGTTTTGTAGTTCCTTCTTCCAGCAAAGCGTTTGTTGTATCTGCCACCAGTGGCAAATTCTGTTGCAAGGTACCTGCCGGGAATATCAGTTCTATCTTCACTACATCTTGCGTGCCTGTATTAACAGAATATAAGGGTATGCCATTAGGCAATTTACTTTCTGTCGCATGTAAAATATCTATCTTACTTGGCTTACCAAGTGCAGGCATAGTATGCCTGTCTAATCTAACTTCAGTTTCCATTAGCTTTTGATTTTGAACGATAATATAATGTGGAGCAATTGTTTTCGTTAATAACCCTCGATGCTTCCACTAACAGGTCTACTTCACTTATTTTAGCAAAACGTTCCGTTTCATTGTTTACTTCTTCAGCACCACCAAGTAATTCAAATATCGCAAGGTTCATGGCTTTATTTAAAATGCTCATCTCACCAAAAACAAGTTGCGATTCTGTTTTATTCTTTGCCTTTTCCATTTCTTCTTTCTTCACCTGCGCCAGTGAAACCTTCTTCAATTCTTCCTGTATGGCTTCATCCGCCGCTTCAAGGGTAACGCCTTCAGAAAGTTTACCTGAAATAATAAACAGTCCCGGGTCAAATGATTCCATAGTGAAGGCATTAATTTCACTGAACAGTTTTTTATTCTTCACCAGTTCCAGGTACATACGTGATGCATTACCATCGGTTAAAATATCGGCAAGAAGTTCCATTGCATAAAAACTCTGGTCCATGCGCGAACCCATGTGGTATGCCTTGTAAATAGCATCAACAGGTACATCTCTTTCAAGTTCAAGCTTGCGTGCCTGGGTTTGTTTAGGCTCCACAGGCAATTTACGTAACGGCGGATTACCGGCAGGTATTGGTGCAAACCATTTGTCGCATAAAGCCTTTACCTGTTCAACCGTAACATTGCCACTCACAGCAAGCACTGCATTATTCGGGCAATAAAACTTCTGGAAGAATGCCTTCACATCCGGCATTACGGCATGTTTAATGTGGTCTATTTCTTTACCTATTGTTGGCCACGTATACGGGTGTACCTTGTATGCCAGCTTAGGTAGTTCAAGCCAAACATCGCCATATGGCTGATTTAAATAGCTTTGCTTATATTCTTCAATTACCACACTGCGTTGTACTTCCAGGCTCTTGTCTGAAAAAGCAAGGCTCAGCATTCTGTCTGATTCAAGCCAGAAAGCTACTTCCAGGTTTGATGCCGGAAGGGTGAGGTAATAATTGGTTACATCGTTATTGGTGAACGCATTGTTCTCTCCGCCTGCCTGTTGCAAAGCATTATCGTAGTCAGGAATATTTATGGAGCCCCCAAACATTAAATGTTCGAAAAGGTGAGCAAAGCCAGTCTTTTCAGGGTCCTCGTCACGCGCACCTACATTGTAAATTATGTTCACACATGCCATAGGCGTTGATGTATCGCGGTGCACAATTACCTTTAATCCGTTCGGTAATGTAAATCTTTCAAATTGTATCATCTATCTTTTATTATTCAGGTATATCAAAACTATTTGCTTCTTTTATTGCGGTATGAAATTCAGTAATTATTTCATTCACTATATCTTTTACGGGCATTATTTTTTTAACTGCTGCAGCTATTTGCCCGATCTCCAGTTCACCTTCTTCCATATCACCCTCGAACATACCTAATTTGGCACGTGCACGTCCCAGTATCTTGGCCAGTTCTTCATTTGATGCTCCCCTATCCTCTGCTTCCTGTACTTTCTTATAAAAAGCATTCTTAATCACTCTTACAGGAACAAGTTTTTTCAATATTAGCATGGTATCACCTTCTACCGATTCCACGATCTTCTTTTTGAAATTAGGATGAACAGAAGCTTCTTCAGAAGCAACGAAACGCGTACCAATTTGCACTGCATCAGCGCCTAAAGTCATGGCTGCAAGCATAGAGTGGCCGCTTGCAATACCACCCGCAGCTATAAGCGGAATATTCACTACCTCTTTTACTAAAGGTATAAGGCACATAGTGGTGGTTTCTTCGCGGCTATTGTGGCCACCGGCTTCAAAACCCTCAGCCACAATAGCATCTACACCGGCATCCTGTGCTTTTTGCGCAAATTTCACGCTTCCTACTACATGCACAACCTTAATACCATGTTCCTTAAAAAAGGGTGTCCATGCTTTAGGATTACCCGCCGAAACAAAAACGATCTTAACGCCTTCCTCCACTATTATTTTCATTACCTCCTCTAAATCAGGGTATAATAATGGCACATTTACTCCAAAAGGTTTATCAGTAGCCTTTTTGCATTTTTGAATATGTTCACGCAAAACATCAGGGTACATTGACGCGGCCCCGATTAGCCCAAGACAACCACTATTAGAAGCCGCAGAGGCCAGGCGCCAGCCACTTGTCCAGAGCATACCTGCCTGAACTATTGGATACTTTATTTGAAAAAGTTGCGTTATTCTGTTCACAGAGTGCGAAGATATGTATAATGAATAGACACTAACCCAATGATAGACGCAAAAATTACTAAATACCTCTTACCCAAAAAATCTTACCTTTGGCAGTCTTTTAAAATGGCCGGTTCATGAAAAATATATTTAACGAAGCTGATAAAAACGAAATACTTCAACGGGTTGAGAAATTAACACCGGAAAGTAAGCCGTTATGGGGTACAATGAATGTAGCCCAAATGCTGGCGCATGGTGCACATGCAGCAAAGTTGCCAACCGGAGAGGTTGCTGCCAAGCGAGCCGGATTTCCGATAAATATCATCGGCTCCCTTTTAAAGAACAAAATACTGAACTCCCCGGAGTTCAGAAAGAATTCCCCTACTTCTCCTGAAATAAAAATTACAGACCCTCGGGATTTTGAAAAAGAAAAAGCAAACTTTATAGCGGCCATAAAGAACTTAAGCGAAAAAGTAGCAACTGCACCTAAGCACCCTTTTTTCGGTAAAATGACAGCAACAGAATGGGGCCGCATTAACTATATACATGCCGACCATCATTTAAAACAATTCGGAGTTTAATAAAAGCCAGAAACCATATACATGCGTAGACTTATAATACTTTTCGTTCTGCTATTTTCTGCTTTAACTGGGTTTTCGCAAACCTATACTATATATACCCTGGCGGGCGATACAGCCGGGTACCGTAATGGTACAAACAGCAATGCGTTATTTAACGCACCCGCCGGTGTGGCAGTTGACACTGCAGGTAACAATGTTTATGTAACTGATTATTATAATAATCGCATTCGTAGAATAAAAGCTGGGACAACAACAACTTTTGCCGGAGATACGCTTGGCTTTAGAGATGGCGCTGATACCTTCGCGCTCTTTAACAGACCTATTGGTATTTGTACTGATGACTCGGGTAATGTATATGTAGCGGACACATATAATAATGCTATTCGCAAAATAACCCCTGCAGGAATGGTAACCACCATTAGTGGTAAAGGAAACGATTCAATAGGATACAGGAACGGGCCTGCTGCCAATGCATTATTTTATAACCCGGTTGGTGTTGCAGTTGATAGAACAGGTAATTTATATGTAACGGATAATGGTAATAATGTGGTGCGTAAAATATCTACACTTGGTATAGTTAGTACTTTTGCCGGTAATGATAGCCTGGTTGGATATGTAAATGGGAATGCTGACACAATAGCTGAGTTTTCAGGTTTGGCGGGTATTGCGGTTGATGATTCAGGAAATGTATACGTTACCGAATTAGTAAATAATTCAGTAAGGGAAATAAGCAAGGGGAATGTTTTCAATATTGGCGGAGTTGATACAATAGGCGCGGATAGTATTATTACTACTACTACTCCCGGTTATCAGAATGGAGGAGCGGATACTTCAAAGTTTAATAATCCGGTTGGGCTTGTTGTAGATGACAGTGGCAGTGTATACGTATGTGATGAATATAATAACGTTATACGAAAGATAAGAAAAGGCATAGTATCGACCTTTGCCGGGAACACTAATATAGGCCTGGTTAACGGAAATGTTGATTCTGCAGAATTTTACCAGCCTATTGGCATTGCTTTAGATAATCATGGAAATTTCTTTATTGCGGATAACGCTAATAATGTGATAAGAGAAATATACCCACCTGGTATTACCGGAGTTAAGCAACTTACAACCGGAGAACCGCACTTATCAGCTTACCCAAATCCCTCCAGTTCAGTTATGACCATAGTTTCGTCAACAAATGGTATTGCAGAATTACTTGACCTGACCGGAAGAGTAGTATGGATAAATGATCATTTTGTTTCTCCTTATACTTTCTCTACGGAAGATGTTTCACCTGGAATCTATTTTCTGAGAGTAACAGCAGGGTTGAAGGCAGCAGTTTGTAAAGTTGCTATAAGCCACTAAAGCATTCCCGATTTTTTCTCTTACTTTTGGTAAGTATTTTTATTCCATGAATAACGACCTTACTCAATTAAAAGAGTGGTTCTGGCCACTGATAATTACCTTTAGTATAATACTTACAGGTATTATAGTACAAAGGCTGGTCATTGTTTACTTACAGCGTATTTCAAAAAAAGAGAAGTGGCAGGGTGGCCTTGTGATTATAAGCTCATTGCGCGGTATGATAATTCTTATATCGGTTCTGGCAGGTATATACCTTGGCCTTAGTGTTTCACCATTACCAGCAAACGTATTAGATACAGTTCAAAAACTTCATAAAGTATTTGAAATATTTATAATTACGTTTATCACGGCAAGGGTACTAACCGGTTTGCTCAAGGCCTATACCTTAAGGGAAGAAGGTATAAAGCGCTCTATTTCGCTTTTCAACAGCATCATCAAAATAGTTGTTTATTGTATCGGTGGCCTTATAATCCTGCAGGCACTGAATATTTCTATTACGCCCATTATAACTGCATTAGGTGTTGGTGGCTTGGCGGTGGCGCTTGCTTTGCAAGATACTTTATCAAATCTTTTTGCAGGCGTGCAACTAACCGCTACGCATGTTATTAAGCCAGGCGAATACATTATACTGAGCTCCGGCGAAGAAGGAACTGTTAATGATATTAACTGGAGATACACTACGCTAATTACACAGTCTAATAACCTGGTAGTTATTCCTAATTCTAAAATGGCGTCTACCATTGTAACGAACTATTCATTGCCTGCAAAGAATTTAGATGTATCGCTTGCTTTTGGAGTAAGCTACGATAGTGACCTTGATAAAGTAGAAAAGGTAACATTACAGGTTGCTCAGGTTGTAATGAACGAACTGGGTGTAACAGGTGAATCGCCGACATTTAGGTTTAAAGAGTTCGGCACAGCAGCCATTAACTGTAGTATATCTATTACGGTACATAACTTTACACAGCAATATGTGATGAAGCATAACTTAATGAAGGCTCTCTACAAACAATTTAAACAAGAAGGAATTGTTATTCCATATCCACAGGTTTATGCTGTTAGCCTCAATAACCCTTTACCTAACAAGAGTTAATATTCTTCATTTCAGTACTGGTTCTCAGTAACCACCTGTAAAGCTCACTTCTTTAACGATTAAGCCTTAATGAATTCATAATACAGGTTTAATCTCCCTGTGATATTATACCCATACGTTTGCATTGTGAAATAATTATAGAGAATCTCATAAAACATAACCTATGAACAAAGAGCTTGTAATTAAAAATGAAATTACCATTAATGCCCCTGCACTAATGGTTTGGGATGCCTTGACAAACCCTGCGCAAACTGCAAAATACATGTTTGGTTGTAAAATAATCTCTGATTGGAAGGTTGGTAGCCCGCTTATATGGAAAGGGCCTGTTACCTGGGAGAAAGACGAAGTTATATTGAAAGGAAATATTGTTGATATACAAGTTGGTGAACTTTTGGTTTATACTGAAATTGATCCGAATAATCCCGCTGTTAAGGATGTTCCTGAGAACTACTTAACTGTTGTATATTCTTTGGTAGAAAAAAATAATAGAACCACATTAACTGTCGTAGTAGGTGACTATTCAACTGTAGCTGATGGAGAAAATCGATACAAAGAAGCTCACCAGAATGGCGAAGGCTGGAAACCGGTATTGGCACAAATAAAAAGAATGCTTGAACCCAAAGCGGTACTTTCAGAAATGTTTGCACCCGTTCAACACAAAGAATTGGCTGCATTGGCAGAAAGGATCTAATCGAGAATATTTCCTATTTTCCTAGTAATATAAATACCATTGCCTGGCAGGCAATACCAATACTATTACCAATATATATATCGGCCGCTGCATGCGCTTTGAGTTTGTATCGGGATAGATCAACAAGAACAACTAATGCAATTGCAGCGGTAATTGCAGGGTAATTCTGTATACGGTTATAATACATTAATCCAATCACTGTACCCAAAATGCCGCCTATTCCAACTGCATGCAAGCTTACTTTAGTTATAAGGCTTATTAGTAAAGTAACTATCATAGCAACGTTTATCCCCAACATAAAAAAGCTAAGTGACCTGCCGATCATAGGTATATTGTGTATTGAATAATAGGCCAGAATAAAACACAATTCAGTAAATGCAATAAGCATTAACCGATCCTTATCAGTAGGCTCACTAAGGCTACTCACACGGCCCATCCTGAGTAATACCCAACTTACAAAAAGAGGTAGCATAGTGGTGCATAGTAGTGTCATTGAAGCAAACGATGCAAGGAATATCCTGAACTGATCCTGATCAAGCGAGGAGTATATGAACGGGTCGTTAGTAATAATAAGAATAACGCCAAGTGTTGGCATTAGTGCAGGGTGAAAAATGTATGAAATTATTTTCCAAAAGTTTCCCATATTATATTTCTTTTCTCATTCTGGCAACCGGTAAATCAAGCTGCTCACGGTATTTAGCAACTGTGCGCCTTGCCAGTTTGTATCCTTTTTCCTCCAGTAATTCTACAAGAGCCTCATCATTCAGTGGTTTTTTTTTATCTTCGTTCTCTATTAATTTCTTCAAAATATTCTTCACTTCTTTTACCGAAACTTCTTCCCCGCTCTCTTTCTGAAAAGCTTCAGAGAAAAGTTTTTTAAGCATAAAAGTGCCAAACGGCGTTTGTACATATTTGCTATTGACAACCCTTGAAATAGTAGATATATCAAACCTTGTAGCCTTTGCAATATCTTTCAGTAACATTGGTTTAAGCTTGCTTTCATCACCATCCAGAAAATATTCTTTTTGATATTCCAATATGGTTTCCATTACACTTTGCAAAGTCATTTCTCTTTGTTCAAGCGCACTTATAAACCCTTTGGCATCATCAATGCGTTGACGCGCGAAAGAGGCAGCCTCTTTCTGAAGTTTATCCTTCCCTGCTTTCCTCTCAACCATTTCTTCATAAACAGAGCTCAATCTTAATTTTGATGAATTCCTGCTCACCAATTCAACTTCAGGCTTACCACTCCAATTATTTACAATAAAATCAGGCGTTATCTGTTCAGCACTGGTAGTACCATCAGAATAGGCCAATCCTGGTTTAGGGTCTAATTTTACAATCTCTGCAATGGCATTCTTTAACTCTGTATCATTAATATGTAATAATTC
>DATHNG010000101.1:0-7463 GCA_035486275.1 Bacteroidia bacterium | reverse complement strand
CAATCAGTGCTTCAGCTCAGTTCAATAAAGAAGAAATAGATTATTAACCATAGGTTCTTACAAGAACCATATATTAAATTATCATGAATAGTATCATTTTACCAAACTTAACCCCAACAGCAGATTTAGCAGCGTTAACTCCATTAGGCACTGGCTTAAATGCTTACGTTTATTCACCTGGCACAAATGGTGTAGGCGCAACTTTAACCGCAGGATCTTCAACAGCAGCTTTAACAGTTGATGGACAGACTGTAGGGCTTGGCACTATTGTATTGGTTATGGGTGAAGGTTTGTTAAGTACTCCAGCGCCGCAAAATAATGGGTTATATGTATGTACTACACCTGGAGGTAGTACAGCCTGTGTCCTTACACGGCATGCTAATATGAATACATCAGTACAGTGTTCAAATATTGCTGTATTGGTTGGTAGTTCGGGCACTAGCAATGGAAATACTTTGTGGATGTTTACTAATGTTCCAAATTTTTCGATAGGAGTTTCAGGGGGATCAGGTAATGTAGTATTTACTCAAGTAGGCGGCCTGCCCTATTCAGCAGGCACAGGTTTAAGCTTAACAGGTACTACATTTTCGCTCACTACACCAGTATCTCCTACAAATGGAGGAACAGGGTTGAATACATCGGCATCAACAGGTATTGCACAAGTTAATTCCGGTACGTGGTCAGTAGGTAATGTTGGTGTGGCCAATGGCGGAACTGGATTATCAAGTTTAACGGCGTATGAACCCATTTTTGGAGGAACCACTGGCACTGGCGCCTTACAACAAACGGGGTTAAGTACAGCGGGGTATGTTCTTACTTCTAATGGCTCGGGAATGCTTCCTACATTTCAGGCCATACCGGGAGCTGTAACTTCTGTTTATGCAAATGGTAACTCGGGTTCTTCATTTAATTTTAATATAACAGCGAATGGGAAATCGCAATCAGTAATACTTAATAGTGCTACTGTAACACTTTCATTCACTGGCTTGGCCAGTGGTGGTACATATACATTAATTGTCATTCAAGATTCCACGGGGGGGAAGACTATTATCACTCCCATCATCTTCCCCCGCCTGTAAGGTATCTGGTAATGGCGGAGGTGCAGTGCTATTATCAACTGCCGCTAATGCTATAGATATACTAACATTTTTTTATGATGGTAACAGCACTAATCTTTATGTAACTTACGGAACCACATTTAATTAAGCTATGCTTTTTAACTCATATTTACTACCCGAAACCACAGCCTATTTGGCTCAGTGCACAACGCAACCAAGTGCTAAGTGGACAAATGCATTAAACACACTTATACGCCAGTTAATTATTGATGGTAATTGGCAGCAGTTAGACAGGATGTGGATATTTGCTGCCGAAGGAGCAAGACAGAATGCAAGAATAAATGTTGTCAATCCTGCCAATACAGGAACTTGGGTATCTGAAGTAGATCCAACACATTTAACTTGGACAGCAGATTATGGCTATACTGGTAATGGATCAAGTAGTTATTTGAATACGAACTTTAATCCATCGACTGCAGCGAATTACAAAACGACTAATGCAAATTATGGTATTTATTCTCAAAGTAATGCACGATTTACTTCATCTGTTGACATAGGTGCAACTGATGGAACTAATATCATTGGCGGACAAATAAATAGAGCCTCCAATATGGGCCCAGAGTTTTATATAAATTCCAGTGTAAATGACTTAGTTGCATCAACATCTGCAAGTACAGGTTTGTATTCAATAGTGAGAACAGGCTCAACGGCCAGTGCCTTGTGGGTGAACGGTACTTCTATTTTAACATCAACTACTTCAAGCACTGCCATACCAAGTAAAAATGTGTATATACTTGGCTATAATAATAATGGAACTGCAAGTAATTTTAGCACAAGACCAATATCAATAGGCTTTTTGGGCAGTGGTGGTATATACCAGGCTAAGTTGTCTCTCGCAATTAATGGGTTTATGGGTGCTATTTAGTACGGTGTTTTATATTGATTGTCAGTATTTATAGCAATAGGGTACCAATCCAAGATGATGCCTATTAATTTGATAAGAGTGTTGGCTAAATGTATCTCCTTGTAGAACTGTTATTAGGTATACCTTCTTATTTGATTTATAATGGTAATAGCAAAGATGCTGACCAACTAGTTTACTCAAACTGGGATTAGTTATAATAAGAGTTATACAAGAACAACAAGGTATAATTAATACCAGGGAAAATGAAAAAGGTGATCTGAAAACGCCAATGGTGGTTATGTAAAAATCAATCCCAGATTTAGAAAAAAATAATTAGCCTTTTGATTTTTAACAAAAGCCTGAGAAAACTTCTCAGGCTTTTTAGTTTACCATTAAGCTAAGATGCTTTGCAATAAGAAAAGCTATCTGTTATCTCTTTTAATGCACTAAGCCCGTTTCTTATATCCGTTTCATCTAAACCAATATAACGCAAGGTAATATTAGTAGAACTATGGCCTAATATCTTACTAATGGTATATAGTGGTACTCCTTTCTTATAAAGAATAGTGGCACAACTTCTTCTCATGGTATGCGTTCCTACTTTCTTAAATATTTCAGCCTTAGTACACCACTCCTTCAAATGCTCCCTTACCGTTTGACAATCCTTAGGTATTCTTGTAAAAATAAGGCCTTGCCTTTCTTTTCCTTCACCAACCCAATCTATTAAGGCTTTAGTTATAAACGAAGGTAAAATCTTATCTGTCTTTTCTTGTTTTAATACTATCTTATATACATCACCCTCTAAAACAATTTGGTCCCAGGTCATACCCCTTACATCACCCCACCTTTGACCACAGGCAAATTGAAGCATTAAAGCCTTGCATATTTCAGGGGCAGCATGGTACAGTGTATTTTGAAGCTTTTTTATCTCTTCCTCTGTTAACGTAATCGGAACCTTTATAACCTTGCCAATGCAGGGTATGTCTTGTGCATTATAAGAATTGATTGAAATAAAGCCTTTTCGTTGCGCACGGTTAGCAAATCGCATTATAATGCTTAAATAATTGTCGCTTGTTCCCTTTTCAAGCAAGCCGCCTCTTTCGCTCAAGGCTTCAGTTAAAAGCCAGTTCCTGAATCCTGATAGAAACTTCTCATCAACTTTATTAAAGGGTATAGTAGTAAGCTTAGCATATTCCCTTAATCTGTTTAAAGAAGTCCGGCTGCTTTTACGGCTTTGTTCCTTATCTATCTTAAGAATCATTTCATTGATAAAGGCATCAAAACTTAAACAGCCCGATTTTGGACTATTAAATACATATGCTGAACATTTTGTCAGGGCATCATTTTTAACTTGAGTATCAATGTGTTCATTTCCAGTTAGGTACAGGTTCAAAAACTCAAGGTGCCTCTTTTGGGTGACCTTTTCATATACTTCAAGGTATAATGACTCAGGGTTATTTCCATTTTTACGGCTTTTGAGTGCAACTGTACCAAGTTCACTTTTACACCTGTATAGTTCGGTATTTGATATTTTAGTTTTCATAGTAAAATGTTGTTAATAAAATTTTCATAAAGCAAAGGTCATGGATAAAGAATAGTGGCAGGAATTGGTCGCAAAAGGGGGTAAAAAGGTGCAAAAAAATGGAAATAAGTAAACCCCTAAAAAATAAGGTTAAAAGGGCTAAAACATTGAATTGGGTGGTGGTTTGAAAGAAATGGCAATTTAACCTCTTGCATGGGGTTTCCTTTCCAGTATTATATTGTATTTATCAATGAACTTATGTTCTATACTTATCAGAAATGGCAGATACTTCTTAAAGGGGTTGTTGATAGTTTTCGTCTTTAAAATTTATACCGGCACCTTGTATGCCTAATTTTGCAATATCATCACATCCTTTAAAAACAAATAAAAACCACATTTTTTGTACCTTTGATATGTGCAACACTTTCCCAAAAACATACTACACCCAATTTTCAGAGCATGGATACAATGCACAGCCTATTTCTATTTTGAGAAGGTAATTGTAAGTGGTGCAGAGAATATTCCCCACACCGGCCCTGTGATATTAGCCAGCAATCATCCAAACTCCTTTCTTGATCCTTTGCTAATAACATCATATTACAACAGACCTATTTATTATATGGCTCGGGGAGATGTCTTTGCCACAAAACTCGCATCAGTATTACTGGGTTTTCTGAATATTATTCCCATTTACCGCAAGGAAGAAGGCGCTGAGAACTTCCCTAAGAACGAAGGCACATTCGCTTTTTGTATTAAAGCATTTGAGCAAAATGGGACCGTTCTTATCTTTTCAGAAGGGCAATCAGAAAATGAATGGGAGTTGCGGCCATTGCGTAAGGGCACAGCACGATTGGCTTATGATGCATGGCACAGCCGGGGCATTGGGCAGGATCTTAAAATACTCCCGGTAAGTATTAACTATAGTTCATGGCTACATATAAATAGTGTTGCCCATTTGTCTTTCGCACCTGTTATTTCAAAAAACAGTTTGCCTGAAGATATCGAGCAAGGTTTGTTTCATAGGAAGTTTAATGAGCAATTAAAGAATGAACTGCAGGAACATTGTGTGGTTATTAATACAGCAAAGCAGATAGAGCTGCAAGAGATTCTTGTAGCGTTTCTGCTTAAGAACATGATCAACGGGAAGAAGTTTGCAAAGCGCGCAATAGGAAAGATAAGTGGAGAAAGCGAAACGGAGAGAGAAAAAACAATATTGTTTGCTAATTACATTAAAACACACAACATTAAATACTTCAAAGAACCAAGTATAGAAGGCTTTATAGCGGGTATTTTTATTTATCCCTTAGCTATTGTATTCAATTTCATTCCCTACTCTATTTGCAAGTTCATTGCTACACGCACCACACATCATAATGAGTTTTACGATTCAGTACTCTTCTGCTCACTTTTGTTTATATACCCGGTTTATATCCTAACTTTATTTGCAGTAACGATAGCCATCACACATTCCTTATTAAGCGGTGTAGCCATAAGTGCACTTGCATTGCTTACTGCAAAGTGGCGTGAAAAAGCCAGAAGAAATATTATTTGTTTCAGTAAAAGAAAAGAGATGAAAACCGTTTCAGCTATGCTACACGGGCTTTTTGAAAAAGGTAGTGACTAACTATCCATTCATTGCCATTATTATAGCCCCATAGTTCAGCACAGGCCATAAAAAATATTCTCCAATACACCCACCATTTTACAGCTTGCTCAGCCCCATAAACACGTTTCATTATTTCCATTATCTCGGTCTTATGCTCATCCATATTTTGCAACCACGCTTCCGACGTTTTCTGGTAATGCGTACCACTAACTCTCCAGTGCTTTTCTATGTTAACATGCTCAGGAAAATACAAGAGCAAATGGTCGCTCGGCATTATACCGCCGGTAAAAAAATACTTACTCATCCAGTCGGTCTCATCAATTACTTCAAACTTGTACGCATATTCCTTATGCGTAAAAATATGTACAAAAAGTTTGCCATCATCCTTTAGAAAGCTTGCTACCTTTTTAAGTAACAAATCATAGTTACGCATATGCTCAAACATTTCAACCGATACAACCCTGTCAAACTTACCATCAGTTTGGAACACATTCATATCAGCTGTTACAATAGTAAGGTTAGTTATGTTTCTTTGCTTAGCCTGTTCATCAATAAAAACCTTTTGGCTATGCGAATTTGACACTGAAGTAACCTTACTATTGGGATACTTAGCGGCCATAAATAAAGAAAGAGAGCCCCAGCCACAACCCAGTTCAAGGATATGTTGGCCATCTTTCAGCTCTGCACGTTCACAGGTCAACTCCAGCATATCTTTTTCTGAAGTGTCAATATCTGTCACGCCATCTTTCCAATACCCAGAGCTATATTTCAAATGTTTACCTAATACTCTCACAAAAAAGTCTGCCGGAACCTCGTAATGTTGTTGGTTAGCATCTGCAGTATTTACTGCAATTGGAGAGCTTCTCAAGTCAGCAAGCAATTTCATGAAATGCTCTTGCTGTGCTTCCGGGTTGCCTTTATTTTCATCAATGAGCCGCTGTTTTAACAGCTTACGTATACCAGCCCTCAATACAAAATCAGGCAGCGAGTCTTTCTCAAGGAGTGATGTGTACCACATAAAATTATTTCTTTTTAAACCAGGGTACAAATACTGAAGTAGTCCTTTGATATTCTTTGTATAGCTCTCCCTTCGATCTGATCGATTGCTCTTCCGTCATGGGAATACCGGTAACTCTGAATAATAACAGCAGAATTGTGATTGGGCTCAATACCCCAATCCAACCATAATCGGCATTCAGCGAAACCATGCAATACCCTAACCATATCATTGATTCGAAAAAGTAATTAGGGTGACGTGAATAGTTCCATAAGCCAGAATCGCATACTTTACCTTTATTGGCGGGATTGCTTTTGAATTTCTTCAATTGCCCGTCAGCAATACCTTCGCCTAAAATACTTATGGCCCAAACTGCTACTCCTGCGTATTCAAGTATTGATAGTTGAGGCTTTGCGTTAAATGCAATCAGGAAGAAAGGAATAGCGAGGTAAATATTTGACAGAGCCTGCATTTGAAAAAAGTAAAAGAACTTCTTGTCAGGGCTAGGAGCCCATTCCTCACGCAATTTTTTATACCTGCCTTCTTCAACCTGCAAATGAGAGCCTACTCTGATCAGTAGATATATACCAAGGCGCACACTCCATATTAATATCATGGCACATATAAGCAATTTACGCTCCCAGTACCCTGTTGCCATCAGGCACAACACAATTGCTATAAACGAAAAATTAAATGACCAGAAAATGTCAACTACTCCGGCATTTTTAATGGCCCTGGCCCAAACCCATACAAACAGCATTATTAGACAACAAACCAAGGTGCAAACAAGAATAGTTTCAAGCATGTTTATTTCTATTTAAAAGACATACGATAATAAGATAATTACAGATTTCTAAAAATAACAAATATATTTACCATAGTAAATTGATAGAACATGCTGGTTAAAACATATGGAAGTGCAGTTAGCGGAATTGATGCTACAACAATTACAGTAGAAGTAAATGTGAGTGCAGGGGTTAATTTCTTTTTAGTGGGATTGCCCGATAGTGCTGTAAAGGAAAGCCAGCAACGGATAGATGCCGCGCTGAAAAATAATGGGTTCCGTTTGCCCGGCAAAATGATCACTGTGAACATGGCACCGGCCGATATTCGTAAGGAAGGCTCTTCATACGACTTAACCATAGCCATTGGGATATTAGCTGCCTCGGAACAAATAACAAGCGAAAAGGTTGGCGAATATGTAATAATGGGCGAACTGTCACTCGATGGAGGACTGCAACCAATAAAAGGCGTATTGCCGATTGCACTTAATGCCAGAAAAGAAGGATTTAAAGGGCTTATTCTGCCCGAGCAGAATGCAAAAGAAGCGGCAATTGTAGAAGGCCTTAATGTATATGGTATTAGGAATATTAAAG
>DATHNG010000100.1:0-7029 GCA_035486275.1 Bacteroidia bacterium | reverse complement strand
CAATACTCCAACTATTTCCAGTAATTGTTTCATTCCATTTTATAGCACCTTTGGAGTCTAGCCGTATTACATATATATTATATGACCACCATTCCTTGTAACTTCCTGTTCCGAAAGAGTTTGTCCAACCAGTTACTATATATCCACCATCTGAAGTTTGTAAGATTCTCTCTGCACCATCATTATTATTGCCTCCTATTGTTTTGGTCCATTCTATTGTACCTATTGAATCAGTTTTTATTATATATACGTCCCCTCCATCGTTACTTATAAGTCCGTAGGAACTAGTCCAACCTGCAATTGCGTAACCTCCATCCTTGGTTTGTATGATTGAATAAGGAAGATTGTTAAGGTTAAACGCACTATTCGTCGGTCCATCAAATACTTTTGTCCATTTAAGGTTAAAAAGGGAATCAAACTTTACAAGATAAATACTGGAATTGCTACTGCCAAAAGAAGTAGTATATCCTGTCATTGCATAACCCCCATCTCTGGTTACAATTCCATTTTGCCCGACATCCACTTTATTTCCACCAACTATTACTGCGCCCTGTTTAATTTGTCCATATATAGATACAATATGTCCACTAAAAAATACTATAATTAAAAACAACTTTAGTTTCCTCATTCAATTAATTGTTACTCATGGGCAAGTAATCGCCGTTGCCGTAATAACGCCTGTGTTGCTAACTGTTATCTGCCAGCAGTTGCCATCAGGTGATGATATAATTATTCCCTGGCCGGGTGTTTTTACATCAACAGAGCCTGCTGTTTGTGCATACAAGGCAAATGGCACCGACAACATTTGTGATATGCCCATAAGGGTAAAATTATTACCTCCGTTAGGGTCAAATTCTATCTTAATAAAATAAGGGCCATTGCTCCAGTTAATTGCAGCCATGTTCCCTGAAATGGCTTTGCCGTTTCCAATATCAAGCGTAGCCAAGCCAAATGGATTGGTGGTTGCCGTATCAATTTCCTTATACGATACAGGGCCCGACATACTACCTTGCACTATGCTCATACGGAACGATACCAGTTTGTTTATGATGTTATTGCCTGAGGCATCTTTTGCCTTGGTTTGATACTTGAATGATTGAGGAGCCTGCCCGCATATATATGCACTTGATAGTAACATAAAGGCTGCGAAAATTGACACGTATTTTTTCATGGGTGAATTAGTATTAAATATTCTTATTCGACTTTTTGTACTTTAAATACTTTTAATTGTTTTCCATTGTTATCATAAACCCTAAGCAGATAAATTGCTTCGGGAAGGTTACCGAGATCCATCTGGCCCTGTCCGTTTTCAAAAGATTGGTTCGAGATCAAATTACCTTGCAGGTCTATGGCCTCAATACGGATCGGGTCTGTACCATCACCCTTTATATTCAGTGTTGAAACAAAGGGGTTGGGGTAAACAGTTATGTTAACATCAGGCTGATCTACTTCACTAACTGAAACCAGCGAATAAGAACCCTGCTGAAAGCCTTGTGTAACGGTATTAATTCCGTCAGAAAAAGTTTCTGAAATAGGTTCTCCCATTGTCCAGCTTATAGAACCTGCGCTATTACTGTAATAGCCACCGGTTGTTATAACAACGTCCGGTTTCAGGGTGCCATTGCCTCCGTAGGCCTTATCACTACTCAGTAAATTGTTAAGGTTTATAAATTGCAGATCAGAGGCCTGTGATGGAGAAAGATAGGTATCATTAAATGACTTTTCAAGCTTTTTTGCCTTTTTAATATCATTGCATTTACTAATTGCAACCGATACTTTACGTGCAGCCAACTCTATTCTCTCATTCTTTGCATTAGCAAACCTATCGGCGCAACGGTCAAGCCTGTCGGCCATATTGGCGATTTCATGTTTGTTTTTTTCTTCAGCAGTTTCAACTGTTTTGTATTTCTTTATACCATTTCTGGCAGCAGACATAAGTAATACAGAGCCGGCGCCTGCTAAAAAAGCAAGCAGCAGGTTTTCATACTCCTTCTTTTTACCAGGCTCTGAAATAACAGCGTTTTCTTTATTTGCCGGAATTACTCTATTGTTTTCTTCCGGCCTGGTTACGTTCGGACTATGTGAAGCAGCTACTTCATTATTCTGCACACTAGGAATTACACTATAGGTATGCAGTTGCCTAGTTTCTATACGCACCTGAAGTGAATTCTTTGCCTTTTCAAGAATAGCCTTGTCGTATATATAACCAAGCCATTCTGAGTTTTCAGGCTTAAATGCCATCAGTGAAGAATCACTGAGGTTGCTCACCGGAATATGTGCAAGTGTAAAATTCCCCGGTAAAAAATATCTATCTGGCAAGGAGTTCTTCTTCTGAATAAAATATCCCGGGCGGTAAATTCGCTTTTGAATATCGCAGGAAACAGGCAATATGGATACCAGTATACATAGTATAAAATTCCTGAATATTTTTTTCTTGGACATTATTTTAAAATTGAATCCTACCGTTTCAAAAAAGGCACATCTAAATTAGCTTTTTTACAATTACCATTTTCTAAAGAAAAATATTATCCATCTTCCTTTCGGTGCGCAAAATAACTGCGTGTAAATTCTTTCAGCTCATTATTCTTTGTATTCCATTCCCATGGCCCGTTTTTTGCTTTCTTTAAATCGCTATACGGGTTATATTTCAAGTCCTGGAGTTTTTTCTCTCTTTCAGGGTATTTGCGGTTTTCAGTTTCTCCATGCCACAAGTGCAATACTGTTCCGGGAACGTACGAAACCTTTCCTCTTACATCTTTATAAACAGATTGGCACCAATCGAGGTAATGATCATAAAAATTATTATTTGAGCCCATTACCCTGTTTACGCAACCGGTATCCCAGTCTCCGCAAAAAGCATGCGCCATAACATGGTCTGCAGTCCCTCCTATGCACACATCATACAACCCATATTTCTCAAGAATACCTCGTTGAGCTGCCCAAGCAAAACCCGTGTGTCCATGAGTAACAAAACTGCCTGCAGTTAACACGTTAGGGTGGTTTTTATAAATATACCCAAACCCCGAAAACCGGTCACCCAGCCCATTATAACTTACAGCTTCTTTTGGTAAGCGTATGGCAAATTCAAATGGTTGAATTACTTTATATTCATCAAGTGCCACCGAAGTATTAAGGGCCCAGTCAGCATCTTCAAAAAGTATATCACAATCTACCCAGGCAATTTTTGTACAGGTTGCAGGTAATGACTGTATGGCATGATTCAGCAATCGTTCCTTTTGCCACATAACATCTTTAGCCCTTATTTGCATAACATGCTCCGATGCAGGCAACTCAAAAGGAGCATCACCAAAAGCACATTCAACTATAACATAATTTAAGTTCGACCTTTTAATCTTATCAATGAACATTTCATAATTACTCCGCTTAGTTTTATATTTCTCAGGGTTGTAATATGAACTGAGTATCCACAGATCATCAACATAGGTGTATTGTTCAGCACCAACTATTTCTGCCTTGATTGGTATGGTATCTTTTGTGAATGGCTTCATTCTCAATCCTTCCATTACACCCTTATGCCCATCACCAATATATCATCAACCTGTTCAAGGTTTCCTTTCCATGCTTCATGAATTTCTTCAAGCAATTGTTTCTGTTTATCCATTGCGTGTGCTGAAATGGATAACAGCTTTTCCTGGAATGGTTTGTATTTAAGTTTTTTACCATGCGGCCCGCCAAACTGATCAGCATAGCCATCGGTAAAGAGGTAGAGTACATCGCCTTTCTTAAGATCGAACTTATGCGAGGTAAATGGCCTTTCCCCATCTTGTTTACCTATTGGCTGTTTGTCGGCAGCTATTTCTTTCAGCTCGCCGTTACGCACATACCAAAGCGGGTTATTAGCCCCGCTCCACTCTATTTTATTCTCTTTTAAATTAATAGCGCAAAACGATATATCCATTCCATCCTGCACTTCGCTTTCACTCTTTTCAAATGTTTCTATTACCAGTTCGCGCGTTTTGTCAAGCAGCTTTCCGGTATCGCGCATTTTAAATTCAAACAACGCCCTGTTCAATGCATTTGAACAGATAACACTAACCATAGCACCCGGCACACCATGGCCGGTACAATCGCAGGCAGCAATAAATATAGCTTCTCCGCCGCCTACAGAGGCCACTTCCATCCAGTAAAAATCGCCTGCAACAATATCTTTTGGCTTGTAAAGCACAAATGATTCAGGCAAATGTTTCTGTATACTGGTTACAGGTGGCAGTATAGCATCCTGTAATCGCTTAGCATAGGTTATAGACGATACAATGTCTTTATTCCGTTGCCTCAGGTCTTCTTCAATTTGCTTTAATGCAGTAATGTCAGAATCAATTACCATTATGTTCTGCATCTTGCCATTCTCATCAAATATTGGCGACATCATCGACTGAAACCAACGGCTACCCATGTTCTTGGTTTCTATAACCGATTCGTACGATACACCCGACTTTGTTCGTATACACTCTTCAATCAGGGCTTCAATATTTCCATGGTCGGTCATTTCCGTCAGCGTTTTTCCCCTTTCCTTTTTAAATTCATCCATTGGTAAACCCATGGTCGGCATAAAGGTATCGTTCACCCAAACCAATTCAAGCTTAGAATCGAACACCATAACCGTATTGGTAGAACGGCTCACGGCAACCGATAGCTTTTCAATTTCTTTCAGTGTAAGGTTAAGCTTATTAAAGGTCTGAAAATTCTCCAGTGCAATAGCCGTATATGAGGCAATTGTGCGGAGCATTTCCAAATGATATGCCGTGTATGCGTTCTTTTTAAAGCTGCCAACATTAATTACCCCAATTACTTTGCCTTTAGTCAGCAGTGGCAAATAAATAAATGACTCCGGCACGTCACCCGCAACAGGTGGAGGTATATAGGGTACATACTTTTTATATTCGTTCTGCAGGTCATTAATAACAATTTCCATATTGTTCTTAAAGCACAATACCGGAAAACGGGTTTCATCATTCAGGTCGTATGCCGAATTGAATTTTTTGCCGTTTTCAACAAACTGCGGAAAATCCAACGTATTCTTTTCTTTATTAGGCATACCCAAACAAAAAATAGCGCCATCCATCAGCTGGTTCACATTTTCGTACACCGTTTCTGCAATAGCTTCAAACGAAAGAGTAGCTGTAATTTTTTGCCCTATATCACCCAATGCCGAAATATTCTGGAACGCTCTTTCAACTTCTTCTTTCTGTTTGTGAATGATCTCGGTTTTGCGGCGGTTGATCTTTAAACTGCGGTACACAAACAAAGCAAATAGCATTAGCACGATCATTGCCCCGTAAATAACATACAGAATTATATGTTGTTTACGCCTGTCTTCTGTTTGTGCCAGTTCTTTACGTTCCTGTTCAGCCTTTTCAAGCGCTTTTTCTTTATCAAACTCAAAGTTCATCTGCGCACTGGTTATCTGTTCAGCGTTCTTCTGGCTGAAAATGCTATCGCGCAGGTTTATAAATGCCTTATAGTAATTCAATTCATTTTTAGTGTCGCCCATTTTACCATAAATGTCACTCAATGCCTTATCTGCATCTTTGGCATCGTCCATGGCGCCTACCTTTTTTGCCATTGCCAGGCTTTTATTGGCATACTCAAGGGCATTCTTATAATCCTTTTCGCCCATGTATATCAGCCCCAGGTCATTGTAAAGCTCCGGTAAGCCCTCTGTGTTACCTTCTTCTTCACACATCTTCAGTGCCTTAAATTCATTATCGAGCGCCACACTGTAGTTACCCAGGCCCAGGTAACACATACCTATGTTATCGAGCGCAATAGATGAATTATATCTATCGCCCATTTTTTGCGATATCTCCAACGATTTAAAATAGTAGTTGAGCGCCTTGCTGTATTCATAACGCGAACGGAACACCTCACCCATATTATTGAGTGTGTGCGCCTGCCCTACTTTGTCTCCTGTTTTTTGCCTTATCTTCAATGCTCTCGAAAGATAATCCATGGCTTTCGCATCATCATCAACCATATTGTATGTAGTGCCCAGGCGGTGATAGGTAAGCGCAAGGCTGTTTTCATCGCCGGTTGATTCAGCAATTTTCATGGCTTCTAAATAATATTCAATGGCTTTTGAATATTCTCCTTTTCTGAAACAGGTCCACCCAATGTTATTATAGGCCAGGCATGTGCCTGCCTTGTAGTTAAGCTTTTTAGCCAGTTGCAGCGTTGCAAGTACTACCGAATCAGACTCTGAATAGTTGGCAGCATCGGTAAGTACAAAACTCAGGGCATTAAGGGTGTTTACCCTATTAGTATCTTCCTTTTGGGCTTTAACAACCACCCACAATGAATCAATCTTATGCTTTTGCCCCATGCCAATTACAGGGCCAAGCAACAGGTAAATAGTAAGGTATTTTACTGGAGGGGGCAGTTTCATTAAAACAAATATAATAAAAGCGACACTTCTAACCACTCAGGCACTTATAACACTTAGGTTCACTAAGTGCGTTCTTAAACTAATACAGCCCCCGTCCCCCTAAAGGGGGCCTAAATTCAAAGCCCCTTTAGGGGTTTGGGGAATAGAGTAATAAATCAGATTCACTAAGAATAACTTAATGTTTCTTTGTGCTCTTAGAGCCTTAGTGGTAAATAAACCTTACTCCTTATCATCCATCGTAATCGCCTCTACCCGCTTCTTTATCCCTTCAATAAAATCCTTTTCAGCTGTGGGGAATTTATACATGCTTTCCTGCTCTTTAATAAAGTTCTCAAAGTGCTTTTTGGCATCATACAGGTCGTTAGGGTCATCAATAAATTCAAAGCCAAAGCCATTTTCAAGGTTTATCTCAAGGCAATTAATTGTGTCGCCGTTTTTATACAAATAATCTATATAGGGCTTAAAGCATTTATAAAACAAATTGGTATCCATAAACATTTCACCTACCACATCGCTGCAATTCCAGCAAATACTATCAAGGCAAACCAAATAATCTGTTTTATGGGTTTTTATAAACCTGTTTTGTAATGAGTCTATCAGCATAAACACACAATCGTCTGTATTGT
>DATHNG010000099.1:0-8917 GCA_035486275.1 Bacteroidia bacterium | reverse complement strand
TGCTTATTATGGGGCCGATGATCGGTATTATTTCAGGCCTAGTTCTTGGCCTTTTTGCATTTATTGCAAGTAAGATAGTTAAGAAGGCCTAATTCTATAAAAACATATTAACACCATTGTTTATAAATAAAGGCAAAAAGTAGGGGTAACTCTGCTTGGTAGATAGTAAATTCGCAGGCAAGTAAATTGTCTATGAAAATAAGCTATTATGGCCATTCAAGTTTTTGTGTTGAAATTGGTGGGAAACGCATAGTTTTTGACCCATTTATTAGCCCTAACCCACTTGCTGCCGCTATAAAACTAGACTCTATTGAAGCGGATTATATACTGCTATCTCATGCTCACATGGACCATATTGCTGATGTACCCTTTTTATCCCAGCATACCGGCGCAACAGTAGTGTGTAATTTCGAGGTATACGAATACTTTAGTAAACAAGGCATTACTGCCATTCGACCGGTAAACCCGGGCGGGGCATTTACCACCAAAAGCGGAATAACCATAAAGGCTGTAAACGCAGTTCACAGTAGTAGTTTCAATGATGGTTCTTACGGAGGAGTTGCTATGGGTTTTGTGGTTTCATCAGGTAAAGACAGTTTTTACTTTGCCGGTGATACGGCCCTGCACTATGACATGAAACTTATTGGCGAATTTTTCAAGTTGAATTTTGCCATGCTGCCTATTGGAGATAACTTTACCATGGGTGCAGACGATGCCATTAGAACCTGTGATTTTATTAAATGTGACAACATAATAGGCATGCATTACGATACGTTTGATATTATCAAAATAAACAAGGAAGAAGTAAAAGCGAAATTTGAAAAAGCGGGTAAAAAGCTCACATTATTCAACATTGGAGAAACCAAAGAAATTTAGTTAACACACAGAAAACATGGGAAAGATCATTGCAGTTGCAAATCAAAAGGGTGGAGTTGGCAAAACAACTACAGCAATAAACCTGGCTGCAGCCTTGGCTGTACTGGAGCATAAAACATTGCTTGTAGATGCGGACCCACAAGCCAATGCTACATCAGGTGTGGGCTATGACCCTAAAAAGATAAAGACGAGTGTATACGAATGCATCATTGATAATACTGATGTAAAGAATACTATACTCACTACAGAGACTCCCAACCTGGATCTGTTGCCTGCACACATTAACCTTGTTGGTGCAGAAATAGAAATGATAAACCTGCCTAATCGTGAGAAAATGATGCGTCAGGCATTGGCTAAGGTTAAAGAAGAGTATGAATTCATTATACTTGACTGCTCACCATCATTAGGCTTAATTACACTTAATGCGCTTTCAGCGGCCGACTCAGTTATTATTCCCATTCAGTGTGAGTATTTTGCATTGGAAGGGCTAGGCAAGCTTTTGCAAACCGTTAAAATTGTACAGGAGCGCCTTAATCCGGACCTTGAGATAGAGGGCATTCTGCTGACAATGTATGATGGCCGTTTAAACCTTTGTAACCAGGTCGTGGAAGAAGTTAAGACACACTTCCAGCAAATTGTATTTGATACCATTGTACATAGAAATATTAAGCTCAGCGAAGCCCCTAGTTTTGGTAAGACGATCATTATGCACGATGCAGCCTCAAGAGGCTCTTTGAACTATTTACATTTGGCTCGCGAAGTGCTGCAAAAGAACAAGATGACACGCATGAAACAAAGTGACAAAATAATTAACGTAGAAGAAAACTAATAATGAGCGACAATACAAAAAAGAGAGTATTAGGCCGTGGTTTAAGCGCCTTACTTGAATCAGAATCTGATAGCATTGCAGCAACAAGGCCATCTAATACAGGTATTCAATCGACCGGTGGAATGTCTCAGATATTAATTTCACAGATAGAGGCAAATCCATTTCAGCCACGCAGCCGCTTTGAAGAAATACCATTAAAAGAACTTACCGATTCTATCCGCCAGCATGGCGTAATACAACCTATAACGGTTCGCCGTATAAGCAAAGACAAATACCAACTTATTTCAGGTGAAAGGCGCTTAAAAGCATCTGAGCTGGCTGGCCTGGCAGAGGTACCTGCGTATGTAAGAGTTGCCAATGACCAGAGCATGCTGGAAATGGCTCTTATTGAAAATACCCATCGTGAAGACCTTGACGCTATTGAAATTGCGATAGGTTACCAGCGCCTGATTGAAGAATGTAACATGACCCAGGAAGAGCTTTCTGAAAAAGTCGGAAAGGATCGTAGTTCAGTAACTAACTTCCTTCGCTTACTAAAACTTCCACCGGTTATTCAGTTAGCCATACGTGAAAGGAAGATAAGCATGGGCCATGCAAAAGCCCTTATTAATATTAGTAATCCTGCAAGCCAGCTTAGTGTTTTCGATAAGATACTTGACGACTCACTTAGTGTTCGTGAAGCTGAACAACAGGCTAAAGGCGCAAAAAAGAGCTCTTCTAAATCAAAGTTCGCGTCAACCGGCAGTGAAAAGCAAGAAGATAAAAGACTGGAAGGTGAACTATCATCACGCCTATCGGTAAAGGTAAAACTGGCCCGCGCCGGTACAGGAAAGGGTAAAATAGTTATTCCATTTAGGTCTGAAGAGGAGTTGAGGAATATTATTAATGCATTTCATGCTTAGGCATTTTCCCGGTAAATTCATTTTTTGTTTCTTAATAGCATTTAGCTCATTACAATATTTGCATGCCCAAAAGGTGGTGGATACTGTACCGAAAGTTAAACACCCCTACCCTGATCCTCATGTAGCTATGCTCTCCTCCATAATAGTTCCAGGTCTTGGGCAGTTCTACAATAAAAGATGGTGGAAAGCCGGTATAATTTATGCAGGACTTGGAACTTGTGCTTACTTCGCAATTACCAATCAGCAAATGTATAGCCAGGCTCATAATGCACTTATTGATATCGATAATGGCAAACCTAACCCATACCCAGATTATACAGCTACCGATCTTTTTTCAATTGAAAATTACTATAGCCGCAACAGAGACATTTCTTACATAGCCGCTGCATTTATTTATATTTTGAATATTGTAGATGCTAATGTAGATGCACAATTGCACAACTTTGATATTAGTGATAATATTTCATTGCGTTTCACACCGCAATTTTATACTGATATTACCGGCAGATCTATACTTCAGCCTGGTTTTTCCCTTACAAAAAGGTTCTAAAACTTACATTAGTTTACTACCTTCTACAGAGACTTTAAACTTAGTACTTGGAATACGAGTTTTAGTTAAGTCCGTTGCGGACAATTGCCTGGTAGTATAAATAGCGCACATTGTATTTGAAACATGGTACAAATTCTTTCGTAATTCTGCAGGTATGCCATCCATAATAGCAGCCATCACCTCATGGCGGGGAGTAACAGGATCATACCCATAATCATGCCATATAACAATGCTGTCTTTATTCAATAAGTGTTTAAATACATTGGCAGTATCACTCATTACCGATTCATAATGATGGTCTCCGTCTATAAATACCACATCAAACTTCTTATTCAAACCAGCATAGTCAAAGGTCAATGAGTTACCATACAATTGCTTTATATTATTATTACTCTTCGAAAAGAAACCTATCAGTTCGGCTTCGGTTTTATCTGCAATAAGCTTTGGGTCAAGGTCAAGCGTATAACATTCGTTACACACATCAGCCACATTAATAACACTCTCTCCCCTGCAAGTACCAATTTCAAAGTAATTGCAATTGGGTACCGATTTACATACTCCACGAATTAAGCACAAGTCAGTAGGTAACGAGCCCCCTTCTAAAAAAGCAAACGTATTTAGTTCTTCTTTAAAGTTTGGCAATAACGTATTTAAGTCAACAACAGGAAGGCTACTAATGTTATAGTTCTTCTCTACGTACTTTTTCCATATAGTATTATCAGCCAATACATGGTTAAGTAACCAGGGATTCCTGATTATTTCAGTAATTGCTTTAAATGTTTTACCTATTCTACTCACTGTGTGTTTATGGAATATTCATGTATTTATGAGTCTGTAACGATACATGCCAATGAGGATGTTTCTTTACGTACTCCACAATAAGCGGGGTCATTTTTTCAGCCTTGCTCCATTCAGGTTGTAACAACAACTTGCAATTTTTTGAAACCAATGCAGCATTCTTTTCTGCCCAGGCAAAATCATCTTTATTATATATTATCACCTTTAATTCATCAGCAAGCTTCAAGACGCTTTTCAATGGCTCCTTTCGTTTTTTAGGAGAAAGACATACCCAATCAAACTCCCCGGTAATAGCCGAAGAACCTGATGTTTCAATATGTACGTCAATTTTTTGCTTTTTTAACTGGGTCGTAATTTCTTTCAGGTTATGCATAGCCGGTTCGCCGCCCGTTATTACGGCAATTCCCGTGCCAGACTTTGTCACTTCTTTTACCAACTCACTTACTTCCACCAATGGATGCGCATTAACATCCCAGCTATCCTTAACATCGCACCAATGACAACCTACATCACAACCACCCAGGCGGATAAAGTATGCCGCGCTACCACTGTGCATACCTTCTCCCTGTATGGTATAAAAATGCTCCATTACGGGTAAGGACTTAGACATAAATATTCCTGATTGTCTTAAAAATTAAAATCTGACGGTTCGCCTGAAAGTTCACGGCCTTTTAATATGGCCGTTTTCCACTCTTCCAGTTCTTCATTTACTTCAACCGATTCTTCTTTTTCGTAGGATATGCCAAGCTCTTGTTTTTGCAGGTAATCTTCATAAACCAAAGGCAATAATTTCAATATTTGCTTGCCACGATATTCCTCCCAAGCTTCTATTAACGCTTCTCTCCAGTCACCACTTGCCCTTAATGGAATTACTTCGCTGATTTCTTTTAATTCTTTAAAAGCCATCTCTGCCAGTTCATCGGCAAAGTCCATTGGTTTATGACTTTTTTCGTAGGATAAAAAATATTTCAAAATATCTCTATCTTCATAACTACGCACAAACTTTTCAATTATGGTAGGGTTGTATACCGATAAATATTCAGCCGTATCTTTCTTAGTAGGTGTAGTATCTGACTTTTCTTCCGTAGTGGTTTTACTAATATGGTCGTAATACAACTTCAGGTATTTGCTTTCTTTCTCCCCCTTCAAGTCGTTCATATTCATCAACTTGTCAGTACCCATGCGGGTGTCGTAAAACTGGTACCATAATGGAATGATAAGTTCCTCACCTTCCTTAGCATTATTATACTCCTCTGTAAAACGCAGGTAATCCTGCCATTCAAACTCATAATCAGCCTCAGCCGGGTCCACTTCAGCATCAGGGTTCTGAAAGTATTCCATGTACAGGTCAAATTCCCATTGCGTAATTGGCTGCACAAAATTACATTGTTTGATATTGTATTCCCAGTAACGGAAATCCATCGAAGTAGTTATACCGGGTATTTTTATCTTCTCAGCTCTCCACTGGCATTGCAGGTTGAACAGCTTTTTCTGTTGTATCTGCCATAGGCAACTCTGCGCCATATTATAAAACCTTAGCTGATGGTCTTCATTGTGCTCGTAGTAAAACTTACCCCAGTTTACCCAGGTAACCTTTCGTCGGGCATACGACTTTATGAACTCCTCAATATCGTCGGGGTGGTAAGTGGCAAAAAAATCTTTATAACGGTCGTTGTGCCTTAACTCGTATTCAATTTCCATGCGGGCTATAGCCTCTTTTTCGGCCTCGTCAACCTCCTGCCGCAGGTGCTCCGGAAGGTTCTCCTTATTTTCATTTTCCATGTTTACGCCCGTTTAACCCTATTTGTATTAGCGTCTTTATTCAGCATCTCCATATATATATCAACATTCTGCAAAAAGTACTTCATCTTTTTCTCCTTGTCTACTTCAATCATCACATCATAAAGGCTCATCCATTTATTGGTATACCTGCCTACCTTGCATTTTGCCTTCGATAGTGCAGCTATGTATGTTAGCGGTAGCTGCCGGTTAATATTCAGGTCAAGCAATAAATCGAACTCCTCTGTTACAAAGTTACCAATAAAACTAATTGCTGGTTTATAATACCAGTTAACTTCTTTTAAGGTAAAACATTGCTGATCGATCGAGGTTGGTATATTGCCGGGAAGCTCCTTCAATGCCACATATCCCATCGACCTGACCTTTTTGCCTGAATCGCGCAGTTGGGTAATATATTTCTTAACCAGCTCAACATCATTTATATCGCCGGCATTATATAATACTCCTATCGTTTTGGCCGCTTTCATGTTCATTATAGTCTTTGACCGCTGAACGTCAGCACTTTCCTTTCTCAAAAAGTATTCACCTGCTTTTATTTTTAGCTTCTGTATAAATCCCACGTTCTCTAAAGTTTAATTCAAAGTTAAAATATCCTTTCACACTAGTATTAGCTAACTCAATTTTTAATATTTATTGTGATTTCCGTTGCTGTTGGATGTACAAACTTATTTACAATCTTATTATCTGCCCCAAACCCCTGAAGGGGCTTTGAATGGTATTGTCTACTTAATTCTTAATTGATTTTTGGGCTATACACTGCAAGTCCTCGTCCCGAGTACTCGGGACTGTGGGCTTTACGCTATAACGCGAAGCCTCGCGAGTTCAAAGGCTAATAGACGCTCCACGAGTAATCCCTAACGCAAAATACACTAACGACTATCGACTGAAAACTACAAAAGGTGGGCGCGGGTTAGTCCCGAGTGCTCGGGAGCAAACAGGGAACAAGAGGCGCCCCAAATTAATTACGAATTATAAATGCTTCGGTATGACAAAAGAAAGAAGGCCGGAGGTAGAGTAACTCTACTTGGCTCCAGCCTCTTATGTCTTTCCACCACTCAAAGAAAGACGATACAATGTTACACCTGATTTCGACCCTTTTGTTTAAAATTTCTGCGAACACAGTTAAATTGTCGGTGAAAGACTAAAAAATATGGTTAAGAGATTCGATGGTTGTAGAAATTACTGAAGTCTAAAAAAAAGTAAGGCCGGAGATAGAGTAACTCTACAGGGCTCCGGCCTAATATGTCTTTCCACCACTCAAAGAAAGACCATACAATATTACACTTGTTTCTAACCCTTTTATTCAACATTTCTGTGAACGTAGTAAAATTGTCGGTGAACTTAAAAATAAAATAGGTAAACGATCAGGGAAAATATATTCGCTTTATTTCCTACACTTTCTATTTTTGCATTCATGTCACAAGACCTTCAATATAAAATAGGTATTACTCTTATACCCGGTGTAGGGCATGTAACCGCTAAAACACTTATTGCCTATTGTGGCAGTGCCGAGGCTGTATTTAAAGAGAAAGGTGCCACTTTGCGCAAAATACCCGATATAGGCTCTATAACTGCCGATGCCATTCTTAACCAAGATGTATTGAAGCGAGCCGAAGAAGAAATTGCCTTTATTGAAAAGACAGAAATAATCCCCTTATTCTATTTAGATAAGAATTACCCATTACGACTAAAACAGTGCGATGATGGCCCTGTAATGATTTATTATAAAGGCAATGCTGATTTGAATACAGGCCGCACTGTTGCAGTTGTAGGCACACGAAATGCAACGCCGTATGGCAAAAAACTGACCGAAGATCTGATACACGGGTTACAGGAAACGGGAGCGTTGATAGTGAGTGGCCTTGCGTATGGTATTGATGTAGCCAGCCATAAAGCGGCACTCGATGCAGGCTTACCGACGGTTGGTGTGGTAGCTCATGGGCTCGATAAGTTATACCCCGCTGAGCATTACAACCTATCTAAAAAGATGATAGAGAATGGCGGGATACTGACTGACTTTTTAAGTGGCACGGAAACAGCCCCTGAAAACTTTCCAAAGCGCAATCGTATTATAGCGGGACTGTCAGATGCTGTAATAGTGGCAGAATCGAAAATATCAGGTGGTTCATTGATCACTGCCGATATTGCTTTCTCATATAGCCGCGAGGTAATGGCTTTTCCCGGAAGAGTTGATGAAGCTCATTCTGCAGGGTGCAATAAGTTGATTCAACAAAACAAAGCCTACCTGATACGAAATGCAAACGATGTTATAGAATACCTGGGCTGGAAAGATGAGAAGAAACAGGCCAAGCCGCAAAGAGAAATAATGTTCGACATGAGTGCCGAGCAGGAAGCTATAGTAAATAGCTTAAAGAATAAGGCAGCACCTATGCATATTGATGATATTGCGTTAATGGCAAAACTATCTCCGGGCCTGCTTTCATCGCACTTACTTACATTGGAATTTGCCGGAGTGCTTAAATCACTACCTGGCAAAATGTACAGTCTTTAAGGTTAAAACTACGGTTTATGTTCTCATTCCTTAACTTAACCTAAATCTTAATCTATGCCGTATTTTTTTTATTATCTTCGCGGACCGTTTGAAACAACGCATGAAATCACAGAAAATCAAGCCCATATACGCCCTAGCTTTCCTTACTCTTACCGTGTTCTGTATAGTTTTTGTTTCATGCCATAGCAAGAACAATGGCAAAGTAACTCCATATCAAGTACCTCTTACTCAACTTTTATTAGGCGATGGACATCAAATGTTCAGAAAAGTGGCATTGGGTATGGACACTAAAGCCATACTGGCAGCAGAGAAAAAGAAACCCGATGAGAATGACACCAATTATATTTTCTATTCACTGCCAATGGATACCCTTTATCCTGACTCGGTAAATGAAACGGTAGATACCCTTAATTATTATACAGTTGCCTATAACTTCGACCAGCAAAATCTGAATGAGATAGACGAAGATATTTTTATGGCAACCGATTCAATGGCAGCTTCCTTGCATGGCCGCTTGTCAGATTATTTTACCAATAAATATGGCGATGGCATTAAAGAAAGTGACCACATAATATGGAAACTAAAGAAAATAGGCAGTAAAACCGCCAAACTTTCATTAAGCGATGAAAGTGAGGAATATGACTACGGAA
>DATHNG010000098.1:0-50855 GCA_035486275.1 Bacteroidia bacterium | reverse complement strand
TAATTGGAACTAAGAGCCTTACGGGGTCTATTCTCAACATTGCGGGAAATCTGCTTATAAACCCTGATGTTATATTGGGAGTTGCAGGTAATACGGTTAACCTGACAGGAAATCTAACATTTAACGGAGGCACAATATCGTTTACAACAGGAACTCTGAATATTGCAGGAAATATTATTAGCACCAGCGGTGTGATCACCCCAGGAACGGGTACCGTAATCTTCGATGGCAGTACAAACCAAAATGTAGGAGGTAACTTTAATTTTTATAACTTAACAGTAAATCCGACAAGTTCCACAGATACAGTTTTTATTCCACAGACAGGCATTAGCAAAAACCTGACAATATCGAAAGGTGCATTAGAGTGTACAGCAAATGCATTTACAGGTAGCACTTCAGGTGGTACATTCACTATGGCAGCTAACACAGGATTGATATTAGGAAAGCCATCTTCCACTACTTCGGTACCATTTCCCTCTGGTTATACAACGGGAAATATTACATTTAATTCTTCCAGTACGGTAACCTACCAGGCTAATGCAGCGCAAACTGTATCAGCTGCACCGGCATACGCTAACCTTGCCTTAACAACGGGTGCAACCTCCACAACAAAAACATTAGCTGGTAATACGACGATAAATGGCAATCTTGCTATAAATGCAAATACCACACTTGACTGCCACACTTATCAGATAACAGGGAATTCTTCAAACAATATGACAATGGCTTCAGGAAGTGAGTTGTTACTTGGAGTATCAGGCACGGGTACAAATGTTCTTTTCCCCACTGGTTATGGTTCAGGCACTGGTACAATCAGTTTAAACTCAAACAGTACCGTAGTATATCAAGCGGCGAATAGCTCACAAAATATTTCATCTTATCCAACCTATGGAACACTTGTGATCTCTTCTACTTCTTCAGTAACGAAAGCACCAACAGGCACATCTTTAACCATTGCAGGTAATCTGACTGTAAAAGGTTCAACTGCGCTGAGCATGACAAGCAATACTATAAATCTTACGGGTATTGATACAATAGGAACGGGATCCACAGAATCTTTTACTTCCGGAGCTTTAAACATAGGAGGTAACTTTGTTTGCAATGGAACATTTACATATGGTACAAGCACTGCAACCTTTAATGGTTCAGCAGGTCAGACAATAAGCGGGTCAGCATACCCAACCTTCTACAATCTAACCATATCCGGCACAGGAGGGGAGATAGTAGGCCTTGGCGGCAATCAAACCGTTACAAATAACCTAAGCTTAACATCTGGTACATTAGACGCTACACTTTCTAATTATAACCTCACCATTGGCGGTAGTTTTACAAATAGTGGAGGAACATTCAATCCGAGAAGTAATACCTTAACAATGAATACAAGTGGCACGCAGACTTTGGGAGGCTCAGCTTTAATAAACTTGAATAAACTAATAATAAATTCGGGAGCAATAATAAACTTAGGAGGAAACATTACCACCACTTCAGACATAACTATTACCGGAACTTTAAACGCGTTATCATATACCATTACTACTGCCGGTAACTTTATCGATAACGGTACATTTACATCAGGTACCAGTTTGGTCTATTTTAATAAAAATGGCCACCAGTGTATAGAAGGTAGTACAAGCCCCACATTTAAGAACATGACCGTTGGGGCAATGAGCATATTGGGTAATTCAGCCAGCGGAGGAGCAAATATAAACGGTCTTGTAACAATTTTACCTGGTGGCTTAATGGATTGTACTTGTCCGTAGGCATCCTGCAATTCACCAACTTAAAAGCTATTCTTAAACGTATGAAATTTTATACGGTATTAAAAGAAAATTACTCCATTACTATATCTCTTAAAGTAGTTATTTCATTAACGCTTGGAATTCTACTGAGCATGTTTGCATCCGGACAGGTTACATTCGCTTCTCTACCTCTGGATTCTGCATTGGTTGCACGTGATGTTCAAACCAATCTCGGCACAATTAATATTCGAGGAGAAGTAAATAATGAGAAAACCCCTTTTGATTCAATAAGCCTTAAACTCTACCGAGGAACTCAATTGGTTAAAAAGATTTCTGAAAAGCTAATATTCAAACAGAACATCGCGTCATTTGATATGGTATGTCAAATCCCTGCTGAATTAATGGAATATAATATATCTCTGTATGGTACAATACGCTCAAATCAAATGCATATTATTACTATTCATGCATTAGTAGCAGGTGATGTATACATGATTGAAGGTCAATCAAATGCATTTGCAATGATGAGAGATGGCGGTAGTGCAAATAATAACAGGAGTGAATTCATACGAGTTTTTGGCAATTCAGATTCGAATACCGCTGGATTTCTAAAAAATTTAAGATGGTTTGTGGGACAGGGAGATGGAGGAATTAAAGAGAATGGGCATGTTGGTCAATGGGGCCTTCGGCTTGGGCGATTAATAGTTGACAGCATTAAAATACCTGTAGCTATATTTAATGGAGCTTGTGGGGGTACACCAATTGACTATTACGAGTGTCCTACCAGTCGAAAAGGAAATCATAACTCAAATTATGTTCGTGAATGTTATAGACTAAAGATGGCTGGCCTTAAAGAAAACGTGAGGGCTATTATATGGAGCCAAGGTGAAACTGATGCTGAACTGGGGACAAGCACTTCTAAGTATATCTCCGAATTTGAAACTTTGATGAAATCGTGGAGTATTGAATTTCCCGGCTATAAAAAGATATACATATTTCAAACAAAGAATGAAAACATGTATCCGCTGGCGAATTTAATGGCAATTGAAGAAGCACAAAGAGAATTAGCTGTAAAATACTCCTCCATTGTTGAGATTATCCCGACTTCAACCTTGAAACAAGATAAAAGTGTGTTACACTTTGATTATAAAGACGGATATGAAATATTTGGAGACAGGGTATACAATTTAATCGCAAGGGATTTATATGGCATAACGCATACAAATAAGATAGAGGCTCCAATGGTAACATCTGCATATATGAGTGATTCATTGACATTGGTTGTAGAGGAAAATGTAAATTCACTAGTATGCCATAATCCTACGTTGCCTATTCAGGGTTATGCAGTTGATAATGAGGGAGGTGCCAAGATTGATACCGTTATCACCAAAGGAAATAAAATCATATTCCTTCTTTCAAGATACCCTGGGAAAAGTGTAGCCATATCTTGTCTGCCTCAATATAAACAATCGGATAATTGGCTGACAAATACGAACGGAATAGAGGTCGTCAGTTTTTATAAGGTAGCTGTATATGATTCCATATCAAAACAAAGCATCGCTATAAAAGGACGTAACCAGGTAAAAATACGCCATGGACTTTTTAAAAAAGCACCTGTCATTTCTGTTAATACCAATGGGAAACACTTCCTCAAAATATGTGATACTAAAAAAAAGAAAACCCAATGGATCGTTTTTAGTGGCAAGCGTATTGAAATAAAGTCTGGTTCAATGGCAAAGGGTTTGTATTCTATTCAAGTATTCGATGATGAAATGAAAACAATAGGAGCCACAAGTGTTATTATTGAATAAATACTGAAAAGTAAACAAGTTTGAATTCTAAGAAGATAGACAATATTAGCATCCGAATCAATACCTAAATCGGATAACGTAGAAAGGGAATATTCATGATTTCCGCCCTTAAGAACTAGTAACATTGGTCAAATTTGGTAAAGGTATATCTCGGAATAATGGTTAACTTGAGAGTATCCTGCATTCAGGGTAATAATCTCCGAGCAATTATCCCTACTCTCAGAAGTAACATTTATTCTCTGATATGGCGTATGTAATTCTATATTTACTTTAAATGTACTTTTACCGATAAATCTCAAGAAATGATCGATAAATTCAGGGATAATTTTCCACTATCTAATGAAAAATGGGAGGAATATAAAAGTTACTACCATCGTATCGAGGTTCCGGCAAAAACGGTTTTGCTGGAAGAAGGTGCAATCTCTAAAAAAGCCTATATAATAGAAAAGGGCTGCTTGCGCGTGTGGTTTAATAACCAGGGGAAAGATGTTACGTTCCAGTTCTTTTTTGAAAATGAGATGGTATCAGGTGCTGAGAGCTTTAGGAAAAAGATACCGAGCTTTGTTAATATCGAAACCATTGAGCCATGTATTTTGTATTGGATAGGCAAGAAGGACATGGATAAAATAATGAGTGATACACTTAAAGTACCTGCATTGAGCGAAAGCATTCTCAATGCGGCCTATGAAAGGCAGTATAACTATATGAAGCATTTTCTGTCATTCATTAAAGATACACCTGAGCAACGTTATTTGAATCTGCTTAAAGAAAAACCCCAGATCATTAAGCGTATACCACAACAATACATTGCTACATATCTGGGTATTACACCGGTATCATTAAGCCGCATACGAAACAGACTTGCAAAATGAGAAATTATCTTTTGTAAAGAAATCACTGCACTTTATATTTCTTATCTATTGTAAACTTCCATTAGATTGTTGTTGCCGAATTTTGTCAAAAATAAAACTGAATGAAAGCAGCAGTATTATATCAAAAAGACGGAGCACCTCAGTATGTAGATTTTCCTGAGCCTGTACCTCAACATGAGAATGAAGTAGTAGTATCTGTAAAAGCGGTTGCATTAAAGCACCTTGATAAGGGAAGGGCTAATGGGAATCATTATTCGAGTGAGCCCCTCAAAGAAGGTGGCCGGCTAATTGGCGGCGATGGAGTTTGTATACTTAAGGATGGTACAAGAGTTTATGCTATGGGTAACGGTATGCTTGCAGAAAAAGCATTTATTGAAAGAGAGACGATTGTAAAATTGCCATCTGATATAGATGATACAGTTGCAGCAGCTTTGGCAAATGCGGTGATTGGTTCGGCAATGGGTATGCGTTTTAAAGCAGATATAAAACCCGGAGATGTGGTTCTGGTAAACGGTGCCACGGGCTTTACCGGCAGAGTGGCTGTTCAGATAGCAAAACATTATGGCGCTAAAAAAGTAGTAGCTACAGGAAGAAACCAAAAATCCTTGCAGGATTTATTGGCGTTAGGTGCCGATGAGATTGTTTACCTGAATCAATCGGATGAAAAGATTCTTACTCAATTAAAAGAAGTGCATGCTAACACACCCATTGATATAATTATTGACTACTTGTGGGGTCATATTGCGGAAATGATATTTGCAACATTAAAGGGGAAAGGTTCTTTTACACACAGAACAAGGTTTGTTTCGGTAGGAGCCATGGCTGGAGATTTAATACAGATGTCTGCCTCTAACTTAAGAAGCGTTGATTTGCAATTAACGGGTTCCGGTTTAGGGAACTGGTCAAAGGAACAGGTGCGTAAACTCTTTACTAAGATTTTGCCCGAGATGTTTCAACTGGCAGCAGATGGAAAACTGAAAGTGGAAACTATTAAAGTTAAAATAGAGGACATTGCCGACTTGTGGAATCGGGATTTTACCGAAGGAAAACGATTAGTTGTTACAATTTAAATTCTCTCATAATTAGAAACCATAATGGAAAACCAGAATGCGCAGGAAGTAAATAGAGCCTATTTAGTCTTTGTTATTTTACTAATGCTTGTACTACCTGTAATATCTATCATTATTGAACATTCTATTACACCTATTGATAGACAATCTATTATTGCCGAGCTTGTAAACCATGATCTCAAGGCTATGAGGGTATTTCAGGATTTGGCCTTCGATACATTAAAAATAATTTCCAATAAAGACACTATAATATATAATGGACAGAATCAGATAATTAATGCATTAAAAGAAGAAAATGGTGGCTTCTTTATTGATGTAAACTGATTTGATTTCAATAGAGAATAGCAGAACATGATTTATTTAATACAAGCTGAGGCTTGTATTAATTTGCCAGTGATAATTACAGAAACTAATAATATATCTTAATCCATTGCTGACACACAATCGTTCTAACTAAAGCATTAAATTTTGCCACCTTTGTATGGTGTTACTCGTGGAATCCACCTCGGCACCTGCTTTTTGTATTCAGTATATGCTTCACCGAATCTCGCCAGCATAGAAGGTTCTTCTTTAAAAATGAAGTACATAGTATTCATAGCAAAAAATATGCAAGTCCATATCATAATACCGAGCGCATTAAAAAACAGAGCTTCTCCTAATAGCATCATTAGTACCCCAGTTATCATTGGGTTCCGGCAGTATTGGTATGGCCCGCGTATGACAAGTTTCTGCGTAGGCTGCCAAGGTGCCAGTGTGCCTTGTGCATATCGGCCAAACAAGGAAGTAGTGTACAACTGCATGCTTATGCCCAGCGCATACACAATAATCCCGCCTATTTCAACGATTTGTGGGGGCATTTGTATCAATTGTATGCCTATTTTATACAGTAAAAATGGTATGATAACCGTTACCACAAAAGGCAATGCAAGCCAGTCGCGGATATGTATCAATAGGGATGGAGATTTTTCGGACATAGTCAAAGATAGAAATTTTAATATTATTTTCGTAGATGTTACGGATTTTGTTCTTTCGGCTGAATAATAGACCTACATTTAAACCCCTAACCTCTACAAAATGAAACAACGCGCACTTTTATTTTCCTTTATACCATTAATTACTGTTATAGTACAACTATTACTAATGGTTTCAATTCATCCAGGCAACGATGCCTTTAAGAAAATGACACAAATTGGTCTTTGTATTGGTGTCTTTTGGGTACCCAGCTGGACAGGTTTTTTGATCTATTCGAGAGTAAAAAAGCAGCAAATATCAATATCAACCAATATAATTGTTGGTATTTTATCTATAGTATTTTTTGGACTCTTTTTTATGGTGTGCTCTATCGGTCTTTAGGCGTTAAAGACTTGAAATCAATCTCATACAGTAGTAATTAATGGTATTGTTGTTTAATATCATTGCTTCATCTTACATTTCCATTTTCATCAAACTCTTTTGTTGGGCCCGGTGATCCATCGTGGTAGGTCTGTTCTGTTAATAGCTTCATATTAGTGCTGTATGTTTTCATTATCCCATTTATTGCGCCGTTTAAATAAGGCATTTCAACGTTTAATGAACCATTTTCATAATAGCATGTAAATAGACCATTTTCTTTACCGTTAACATACAAGATTTCTGCTTTCAGTGCTCCGCTCTCGAAATATGAGCTGAGCATTCCATTCAGGGTGTCGTTGATATAATGTCTTTCGCGATATAATATTCCATTATCATATTCTTTTTCAATTCCATTTCTCCTTCCATTGCTATACAGTGTTATCATTTTTAAGACATTCCAGTTACTATATTCCCTTGCTATACCTACTGCTTTGCCAGCCTTGTAATATACCAACATATAATTTGGTGCACCAGTTGTATCGCTGATAGGATTATTGTTATAATCTATGCCCACTATCCATTTCCCTTCTCTTACGTTATTTATAATTAAGTTTTGCGCTTCATTTCTATTTGTAAAGCCTGCTTGCTCAATGGGCAAATTATTTGTTACTGAATTCTCTATAATATACGGTTTCAAAGTATCCTTGAAGTGTTTAGGTGTTCCCGGATTACCATCAGTAAATATGGTTTCAATGTTTAGCTGCCCGTTCCGATAATATTCCTTTTTCGTCCCTATTAGTTTATTATTCAACATTGTGAATTCCATCTTTAAAGTCCCAGTCGGGTAGTAGAATTTTTCTGCTCCACTTATAGCGCTATTATCGGCATAATCAACTGTTATAGAATCCAATTCCTTTAATACTCCACTTTCGTAGTATGATTTAAATGGTCCGATCATAATATCATTTGAATAAAAACCCTCCATCTCCACTTTTGTACCGGTATAATACATTCTGAACATTCCATTAAGTTTGCCATCCACAAATCCTGCTTCCTGCCTTATCTCCCCATCTTCATAGTAATCTCTATGTATTCCAGTTTCTTTGCCATTGACGAATATAGCAGTTGACAATAATATACCATTATCATCATATATCCTAGACACTCCTTGAATTATTCCAATTACATAAGTGGTTTCAATACGTAGTACTCCGCTTTTATCATAGCGTCTTACTTTTCCATTCATTTTATCATCTTTGTAAATAGCCAGATGATAATAAGGAGCAGAAGTATCGGTTGTAAGACGACCGACATTATCGTAATACTCAATCCACTTACCTTCTTTCAAGCTGTCCTTATAAAGGTTCTTGGCTTCTGCTTTGTTAGTAAAGCCAGAGTCGAGCTGAACTTGCTGCCCAAGAATCATATTTACAGATAATATGCTGAATAATAGGGTTAAAAATAATTTCATATTTATTGCTTGATTTATACGATACTTTTAAGCCATTGGATCAGATTGCAAAGATATTTATATTGAATGTATTACTTGGTTATTTTTGCATAAGAGGCTATCAATAGCCAGCTTTCTATAGTAGCGTAGAAAAATTTAAGATACCAAATTTACTATCTTTAAATAATATATACCCGTCTAGAAAACTTCCAGATATTTTATATAGTATACTTCCATTGCTATTAGGGTTATTCCAGATGTTTATTAAAGCTTTATTTGACTATGTCGCGTTTTTTTTATGTTATGGATTCCCTATTTGATTTTAATATGCCGGAAAAGAAAAACATTATTTAAGATTAATCTTATTATAGGTATTATCAGTATAGTTTTTCTTTTGCTGTCTGTTTTTCTAGTAGCTTTAGGCAGCGCAAGTATGAGTGGCTAATTATAATTTAACTTTATGAAACCTTGAAATGAAAAAACGTGCACTTCTTTTTTCTGCCTTACCAATAATTATTGTATTGATAGAAATATTAATTATGGTCATCAGCAATCCGGGCAACCATCTCTTTGAAGGAATGGTTAAAATGGCTTTTTTTACTACCCTTTTGTGGACGCCTTGCTGGATAGTTTTTTTGATATACGCGGGGTTTAAGAAATGGCAAATTTCATTCGTGGCCAATATACTTATCGGTATTGTGGGGGGAATTATTTTCTCATATTTTTTGATGATATGTGCTACCGGAATTGGCTTTTCTAAGATGTGATAAGGAGGAAGTAGATTTACTATGAGTCTCACTTTCTAAGGGCTTCGTACAAATTACATACGACCTTGCCGGGCGACCTTCGGTACACCGTAAGTTTTAATTCAGAAAAACGAGAAAACGGAAAGGCTTTTTCGATAGAATTGTTCATATCGGTGCACACCTGTTCACCCCTATTTACCGATGTTTTGGCAGTTCCTGAGGGAGGTATCTTCTATTGAAGGAGAATTGACAAGTGCGGTACAATCACTTATATTTGGTATAATTACAGCTATTTAAAACTGATATATGTGTGCTGCAGGAATGGGCCTTTCTAAATTGTAATTAACTTAGCCACACCGATTCACAATGAGACATTTTGGTAGAGGCAACTGGCAGCCATTTGTGTTAATAAGGAGAGATGGTTGGTTGGCAGGAGCCTAAGGTGTTCAATCATGCAAAACGTTCAATCTTAGAGTATGAAAAAGAAATTATGCAAATTGTCTTCTGGCTTACCCCTAATAATGGCGGCCCTTGAACTTGTTATTGTGTTAAGCCTGCACGTTGAAGATAGCGTTTTGGATAAAATGGTGAGCATAGGCATCGGCATCCTTTGGTTTTGGGTCCTGGGGTGGATAATACTTTTAGTGATTATGAAACGGAAATGGAAAATGCCTATTGCATGGCATATTGTTGTAGGTATTTTGGGTTTGTTTATTTTCTTTTTGTTTTGTGTGCTTTGTGCTGCAGGAGAAGGAATGGCGCATATGTGAGCATAGATTTCATGGTTTAATTTAAGACTGACACGTTAAAAGAGCACCCTTCGGTATACCGTAGATTCTAATTCAGAAAAACGGGAAAACGGAAAGGGCTTTTCGATGGGATTGTTCATATCCGCTCACATCTGTTCGCCTCTATTCACCAATGTTTTGGTTATGTTTTGGCAGATTAAAATGTGCTTTCACAACGGCTTGCCAACCAGCAACATGCGAGATAGGGTACCAATCCGCTCGGGACCGGGATTGAAGGGTTAGTACCGGCAATATAATAGTGGTCATAGCAAGTGGCAGAAGAACTGGTCATTGTCAGTGGATAATATGTATTATTTATTTTAAGCCAGCTTCCTGCGGGTGCATTATTTAAGGTATTTGTCCCAACAGTGTCCGCTCCATCACTGTACCCTAATCCATCAATGTAGGATTCTTTATTGCATGAAAATAAAGTAATTAACACTATCATAAACCACATCTTCATTATTTGATTTTCATTCGTTCGCATTTTTTTATTTTTTAATATTTACAAAATGCTTAGAGATTTGCAGCAAACTGTCCATTAGTAACTGTAATAGTATTCCCAGTACCAAGGCCGTACAGTGTTGCGCTAAATGTTCCTATAATTGAAGAAGAAGAAATACTTGTAACTGTAACACTCCCAAATGAATTAGAGTAGCTGGAATTGGCAACATAATTACTATTCCAAGAAAAAGTTGGATGATACATACTGGATGTAGTTGTATAAGTGCTTCCAGTTGTAGCATTTACAGGCAATGTAATTGTAAATTTATCTGTATTATTACCCACAATGGTAATTTCAGTTGAACTCTTGCTTGCAGTTATTGAAGTGGCCTGAAATGTAAATGTAGTAGTACTGGAAATTATTGCTGTAAATGATTGAGTAATTGGATTTCCGTTTCCGTTAGTATTATTAACATTTGAGTTAGCACTGCTTGCAGGATTATTAGGACCATATCCCTGTATATAGGATTCTTTATTACAGGATATAAGGAATATGATACAGAATAACACAAACAGACTGCCTTTTAATGAGGTCGGTTTTATTCTCATACTGAGTTAGTTTGATTTATGTTTATATTCTTGGGCAACAATGGGTATATGCACAGCCACAGAGCCTACAAAATAATTTTGATTGGAGGCACTCTGCCAACTATATTGCGCAGCACCAGGAATAATATAGTTTTGCGAGTATTCGATTCTAAAGTCTACCCAATTCATACTAAATTGTAATCTGCCCACCGAAACAGGTGAATATTGGGATGGTAAAAAATCGGGGTGCTCTGAAAGCAACATAAAGGTCAGGCTATATTCATCTGTTTCATTCCCAAAATCATACATCAACCCATAACCAAGACGTAAAGATGAATAGGATACTGCATCAGCGGCTTCAGTACTTGTAACATCTATAGTGATGTCGGAATAGGTATATGTAATATTTGCAGTATGAATACCTATTTCAAAAATGCCTTTTAATCTTTTGGTACCTGCTACAATCCTTGCCCCATAATTGAACATAAAAAGATTTGAGCTACCCGGCTCATTATTGGATGCGGTGCAGAAAATATCTTGTGTTATATCTGTAAAACCACCTATACCAAAGTGGGGCCCTCTAATCGGCCATATTTCTGCTCCGGCATTAAAACCAATACATGGGAAAGTAGTGGTTTGCGAATATTGTTGAGTGATTGTTGGATTAACAAGGTCAAGATTTTTGACGGTCATATTTTGTATCATAGGAATACTGTTGTAACTCACACCGCAAGTAAGAGCTATGCTCCAGGAGTAATGATTATATCGTGGAGGGTCTATAAAGTTAATACTCCCCATAACGGTCCCTACGGCTTCTGCGACAACAGGTATTCCTTCGCTGATTGTCTGGGCTGTGTTTGCCCTGTCGTTTGCCACTTGGGTATTGCCATTATTAAATGCTTGTTGCTTGGCCTGCTGCTGTTGTGCTGCTGCCTGTTGCTGCTGCTGTTGACGCTGTGCAGTAATAATTGAATCTTGATGTCTTTTAATTTCGTTATCTATTCGCTGTTGTTGCTGCACAGCAGTAATTGAATCTTGCTGCCTTTTTAAGGCTGCTGCTTTCGCTTCTCTATCTGGAAACTCTATATCTGAAATCTGGATATTTGTAATACTCGGACCTGCATAACCAAGAAACCAATTACCTAAATCTTGCACTATTCCAGGGCCTTTATCAAAATCAAAGTTATTAAACGGCTCACCTGATGAGTTTGCAATATTGCCATTACAATCTACATAAGAAAAAGAAACGTGAAATTTTACTCTTTCATTATAAGTACTCTGTACTCTAAAAAAAGAGTATCCCAGCCCCTTGCATATAGGTTCTTTAGGAGCAAGTTCAAAGCTAATGTAAATAGCGCCGCCAGCATCATTATAAATACTAATCCAGTTGGCCCAGGCATTAGGGGCAGGAAAATTAGGAGCAGTCTGGGAATATTGTGCTTTTATTAAATTACTAAAGCTAAATAAGAATAAAAAAAATAATATATTTTTCATCTAAATTGTTTAGTAAACTTTTAATATTGAAGTACAAATTTTCCACTACCACTTAATTCACCATTTTCATTAATTACTTTATATAAATAAATTCCGGCTGGTTGACCACTAAGGTTTATTTTAAGGTTAAGATTATTCTGGTAAATACACTGTCCAAGAATACTATAAACTGCAATTTTGCTATTAGATATGGGTTGCATACTATTTGCCATCTGAACTGTAAAAATGCCACTGGAGGGGTTAGGATAGACAATAAAGTTTTTTGAAGAAGATAATATATCTTCCATTCCAGTTAGAGTTTGTATCTCTACTAAACGGCCATTAGGCCTAAAGCCATTAGTATTATTGAAATCAATCAGTGTTTTTAAGTTTCCGGAACTTGTATATTGGAACACTGTTCCATCAGATGAAGTTCCACCTTCATAAGTCATTCCATATAAGTTTCCATCTGAACCCTGTATTAAGTTATTATCCTCCGGAACTTGTCCATTTGTACCATCAAAAGTAAAAAGAGTATTATAAATCCCAGATGTAGTACAATTGAAAATACTACCATAGTCATTACCATTAGTACTGGTCAACCCATAGAGATTACCATCAGATGCTTGAATTAAAGCACAAGAAGGTTCATCCGCCGGAAGATTAAAGCTATACAAATTAGATAATACGCCATTAGTTGTACATTTTAGTATAGTACCATAACCATTTGTGCCTCCGCCTTCAGTTGTTAAATATAGATTCCCATCTGAAGCCTGTATTAAACTATTCCCAGGGAGCCATCCCGATTTACCAAGTTTGGCAATAATAGTAAGGCTGCCTGATGTAGTACATTTAAAAATGGTTCCTGAGTCTTGTGAACCAAGGTATAATGTCCCGTATAAGTTCCCATCTGAACCCTGTATTATGGGACCATAAAAAGGTATACCACCGGTCTTATAATTAAACCTAACTATAGTATCAATAACACCTGTCAGAGTACATTTATAGATACAACCAGAATCAACAAACTTTGAAGAACTATTAATTCCTCTTGCTATGCCATATAAATCACCATCAGAAGTTTGAATTAGCGAATATTCTGGTGTTATAACTGAAGTACCATAAAAATTAGCCAGAGTGGTAATAGCTCCTGTCGCTGTATTATATTTAAATATAGCGCCATCACCCAAAGTACCTCCTGAAGGTTCAACACCATAAAGATACCCATCAGATGCCAGTATTAAGCTACCTGATGGATTACACCCGGAAGGGAAGCTGTAAACTACAGAATCTTTACCAAGTGATATATCATAGTAAAATATCACCCCTGAATTATTTGCGCCACCTCCAGTGGTCATACCATAAAATCTTTGTGCATGTATTCTAATGATGGGGAACACAATAAACAAAACAACAGAAATGGAACAGTAAATTTTCTTCATGTTTTGATTTTTAATAATCCTAAAATAAATTGAGCAATAGAACGCTTCAAAATTATTTCGAGTAAAAATATCAGACAATAGTGCAAAAGCACTATTTTTTAGTAGCGGCATTTTTTTACATTTGCATTACCATTTAAAAACACTCATTATTAATAAGAATCAAGATAATGTTGACAATTAAAAAAATCAAAGTTCCGTTTAAAAACAAATTTCTCTCGGCTACCACAAATGAGAATACTAATGCTATGCCCATTGTATTTATACATGGCAATTCAATGTCATCGAAAATATGGAAGCGGCAATTTGAAGGCAATTTCTCCAATAAATATTACTTGATTTCTTTTGATTTACCGGGGCATGGCGAAAGCGATAACCTGGATTCATATACTTTTTCTGATTTAATTAACTCGGCTCCTGCGGTTATTAAACATTTTGAATTGAAGGATTATGTGATTATAGGTAATAGCTTAGGCGGAGATATTATTTTACAACTCACACAAAGTTTAACTAATTGTATTGGGGTAATGTTAATCAACACGCCACCGGTTAGTAAACCTCCATCAATGGAGAAAGCTCTTTTGCCAAACCCATTGATTGGTATGTTCTTTACAAAAGACTATGATTCTGTAAACTTAGATACCTTTATGGAAATTTTCTTGTATGATGTTAAGAATACTCCTGAGTTCATAAAATCAGATTTTCAACGGACTGATGGAAAATCGAGACAGTCGCTTGCTGAAGCAGTTGGCGCATTAAACTATAATGATGAAGTGGAGGCATTAAAAAACCTCCACATTCCTGTAGCTATTGTAGCTGGTAAAAATGAGAAAATGGTAAATAATGATTATTACAAAACCCTTGACATACCAAAACTCTGGCAAAAGAAAATACAAGTTATTGAAGCGTCTGCACATTGCCCGCAATGGGAACAATCAGATACATTTAATAAGCTGCTTGATGTCTTTTGTAATAGCAGCCTTTAATCAAATAAGCCCATTTGTTAAAGCATAATTGCTCAATTGAGCGGCATTCTTGCAATGGGTTTTCTCCATTATATTTTGCCTGTGTGCCTTAACAGTATATTGGCTAATATGTAACTTCACAGCTATTTCCTTACTTGTAAACCCCTGTAACATATATTTTATTACTTCTATTTCACGTTTGGTGATATGATGATTTGCATCCAATTCATTCGGTGAATAAACTTTAATTGCCCTTGCATTTTCTGTGTATTTTGACACAGAAAATGTAACTCCATTGCTTTTACCAAATGCCGTAATATCTGTTGCTACACCTAAAGTGAGTAAAGGGTTATTGCTTCTATCTCTTTCTAAAACAACGTATTGCTGTAGAAAATTCACATACGTTCCATCTTTTCTTTGACTCCTTATGTTCAAAGCAAAAACCGTATCTTTTAAATCTTCGGCGGGTATTGATTTTGAGTAGTTTATAAATTCGTTGAAAAGTGTACTTTTAAAAACCAGCAAATCATCAGGATGTACTCTGGAAAGCTGAGAAGCCGGGCCAAGTTCTATCATTTCTTTTGCAGTATATCCAAACAGAACCTTCACATATTCACTCATATACAGATACCTCATAGTTGTATAATCAAGAATATACACTGCGCATGGTAATAAGTTAATTATATTTCTAAAAACATTAAACTGGTCCAAATAGAAATCTAATCCCTTAAATTGGGTTGTTATCTTTTCTGCTTGCAGAGAAGCAATATATCTATCATAAGTTAACCCAGAACGGGTTATATTAACTTTGGGCATTTTTAGAATAATTTACTTTGTAGTAAAATTGTTCACAAGTGCATTTCCATTTGATTAGCAGGTGTAAAAATAATCACTTTTCTTAAAATTAGGCAAATTTGCCCAGATATAGGATTTAAACCCTATCATTAAGAAAGGGGCCTGCAAGGCAACCTTCGGTACACCGTAGATTTTAATTCAGAAAAATGGGAAAACGGAAAGGTATTTTCGATGCACTGTTTGTAACAAACAAAGAAATCATGCAACTTAACTAAAAGTGCCCCTCATATAATGGGGGCACCTTCATTTAGTAATTAAATCCTTATTCCTATCACCAGAATATCGTCTGTTTGCTCTTCTGTCATCCATTTCCACTCTTCAAGGGTTCTGTCAAGAATCTCTTTTTGATCATTAAGTGGCAAATGGTGTATAGAAAGAAGGATTTCCTGAAACCCCTTGTACTTCAGTTTTTTCCCTTTAGGTCCGCCAAATTGGTCGGGATAACCATCGCTGAATAAATACAGCATATCTCCTTTTTCTAATTGCATTTGTTGATTGGTAAATTTCTGCAATTCTCCATTTAAGAAAACACCTACTGGGAAACGGTCAGCGGGTATTTCGATTAATTGATTTCCCCTTATCAAGTACATCGAATTATATGCTCCTGCAAATTCCAGAATATTTGTTATTCTGTCGATAGAGCATAATGCAATGTCCATTGTATCCTTTACGCCTGAGCCTTCTATCGTTTGTCGTAATGTTCTATTAATACCGCTGCTTACTTCATTTAATATATCATTAGGCTTTGAATACTCATGTTCGTTAATAGATTTACTTAACAGGTTATAACCTACAATGCTCAGAAGTGCTCCGGGTACTCCATGTCCTGTACAATCAACAGCGGCAATATATGTTTTGTTGTCAAATTTCTCTATCCAGTAAAAATCTCCGCTTATAATATCTTTGGGCTTAAATAGAATAAATGATTGTGGAAGTAATTCCTTTATCAGGTCTTCCGGTGGGAATATAGCATCCTGAATACGTTTTGCGTAATTGATACTGTCGAGAATGTCTTTGTTTTTTTGTTCTATTATATGCTTTTGTTCTGCCAGTAACAGGTTTGCTTTTTTGCGTTCAGTAATGTCACGTACAATGCATTGAAATCCTTTTATAAAACCATTTTCAAGCTGCATAATAACAACCTGTTCCACCCATTTTTCAGGACCCTTTTTGGTGCGAATAATAAATTCCATAACCGATTCCAGCATTTTATGCTTGAATTGCTCCCGGTAACTATCACGAATTTTCGCCTGCCATTCTGGGGCTATTAATACCGAAAAATGCTTCCCAAGCAATTCTTCATCGGTATATCCGGTAAGCACCTTAACCCGTTTATTTATATACGTAAATATTCCCTGGGCATCTGCTGTATATAAAACATCGCCTGCTTCTTCAATTATTTTACGGTACTTGTTTTCACTTTCAACAAGCTTTCTCTCCATTTCTTTTATTTCGGTTATATCATGGAATATACAGAGAAAGCATTGCTTCCCATCCATCTCAAATAACTCGACCGAAAAAATTGTATCTAATTTATTTCCCTCCTTGGTAAGGCATGGAACATTTTCATTTCTCAAATAGCCCTGTTTCTTTAATTTGCCAAATGATTTTTGCTGGGTTTCGTTCGATACAAATCCTAATTCATCGGCAGTTAAACCAATCGCATCTTCACGGGTATGCCCAAAGATTGTAAGAAAGCTATTATTTACTTCAAGCATTCTACCCGATTCAATATCTGCAATAATCATTCCAGAAGGAGATGCATTAAACATTTTCATTAATCCTTCTTTGGTCTGCACAAGGGCTCTTTCTATTTCTTCCGCTTTTTTACGCTCAGTTATATCATATATAACGTTAATTGCATATTTTTCTTTATCCAGTAAAATTGTATCGATAGAAGAAAGAACCTCTAATGTTTTCCCCGACTTATGACGAATTGTCGCCTCGAAATGCCTTATTGAGCCTTGTTCCTTTATTTGCTGTAAGACTTCTTCACGTTTTTCAATATTTACGATTATTCCTAATTCTACTGAAGAGTGCCCTATTAATTCTCCCCTTGAGTATCCTGTTATTTGAACAAACGCATCATTAACATCTGAATATTTAGAATCTGAAAGCCTGGTAATAGTAATACCAGCCGCAATAGACTGGAACATTTTTTTGAATTTTTCTTCACTTTCAGAAACCTTTCTTTCCAGCTCTTTTATATCGCTTATATCATGAATTACGTAAAGGATATATTTTCGCCCATCCATTTCAAAAGAATCAGCCGAAACAATACAGGTTATTTCTTTACCATCCTTACTATGACCTAAAACCTCCTCGTTTTTAAAATAACCATGTTGCTGTAATTTGGTAAATAATTTTTCTCGTATTTCAACGGATACTATACTCAAATCAGCAAGGGTTAATCCAACCACTTCATCACGGGTATATCCAAAGGTTGTCAGAAAGTTTTTATTTACATCAATATACGTCCGTGATTCAATATCTACCATAATCATCCCTGAAGGAGATGCATTAAACATCTTTAACAAGCCCTCCTTGGTTTGTCCAAGGGATCTCTCCAATTCTTCTGCATTCTTCTTCCCAGTAAGGTCTCGTGTTACTTTTGAGAAGCCAACCACCTTATTATCTTCACCATGAATTGCTGTAATAAGTATACTGCCCCAAAAGCGGGTCCCATCCTTTCTAACTCGCCATCCTTCGTCAACTGCTTTGCCTTTCAGGGCTGCCTTTTCAATTAACCTCTCCGGTAGTTTTTTGTCCCTGTCTTCGGCGGTATAAAAGAGGCTGAATTTTTTACCTATTATCTCTTTTGCTGTATACCCTTTTATTTTTTCCGCCCCTTTATTCCAGTTCATTATATAACCATTGGCATCCAATAGCAAAATGGCATAATCTTCAATTTCATCTATCATGAGATGATATGTATCGTTACCTGGTACCATTTAGCTATTTATATTATTACAGGTTACAGAGGTATAACTCCAAAAATTAAACATGGCACCTAACCACGTAGGTTATATGTCTTAAATATTTTTAACCACCTGATGAGCCTGTAGTGATGAAATATTATTATTCCATCCTCATCTATGGTTTATTAGCACTTCCCTTTATTTATTATTTAGGGATATGACAAATTTAACAAAAGAACGGGATACAACCTGAGATAATTAGAAAAGCCCCGCATATGCGAGGCTTCTCTGTGGCGGCGGGTTACTTTACTTAACCGATTTGGCTAATGAAGCTCCAGCTTTGAATTTCGCAACCTTCTTAGTAGCCAAAGTATTCTTTGTGGTCGAATGAACGCCAGTAGGAAAGGGTGCTATTGGGAATGTTCTTTAACTGCTCATCCTTTAACAGGCCAGCATAGAAGGAATACTCAACCAGTGGATGATACCGTCTTTTGATTGTTTTCATGGTAAAAAATTACCAATAAAAATGGAATGAGGAATTTGATAGTACGAATATTCGTAAAGTTTTATGCTACTTCTCAGTGTAAAGCGAAGGATCGGTTGGTAGAAAACATAGGTGCAGCCAAAAACGAACTGTCTGCGGAAGATTTAACAGAAATAAACTCAATCCTCGAAGATGTTAAAGTATTGGGTGAGCGCTATCCGGAAGAATTGGAAAAAAGGACTGGATTATAACAAGGGCCTACAAATAGCATCTAAGTGCAGGGCTTTAATTGGCTTGGGTCTGCCTAAATAAGAGAGGAGAAGCATAATTACTTACAACAGTCCTTTTTGAAGAAGTTATGGAATATTCTCCAAACTCCTTTCAATACAGTAAAAAGGAGTGGGTGCTTTTTATAGACAACGGGGCTTCCCATTATGCAGTCTTTAATTTTCTCAATCTGCCCGAGAACTGTTTTGACGGTTTAAACACCGGCACAAAACATGCAGGAAGATAGAGTTTCTCATTTTTAGAAATATTACGTGCAACCTTAGCGGCACGCTTCTTTAGCCGGAACGTACCGAAACCTCTCAGGCAAACCATTTTCTTATCGATAACATGTGCTTCAATGGATTTCATAAAGGCTTCTAACGTTGCTTCTGTAACAGATCTCTCAATACTGGTCTTCTTGGATAACTCCTTTATCAGTTGCGCTTTTGTCATAAGTATTCAGAGCTTATAATATGTTTTATATCGTTTCACAAGTAATTAGACTGCTATTAGTTCAATTACTTGCAGCTATAGAGTTATGGGGCGTGACTATTGTAAATTAAGCAATCCTATTTTTGTAAATGGCACTTGGGATATTTTATCATCCCGGAAAGTGTGGATTATGTAATTCTACTCAATACTTCTATAATACCTCGCGGACTTAATGGGCTCACCTTTGCCCATAAAGAACTTCGAAAAGCCTGACCCGATTACCCAGGCCAAATCATCTTCAATACATCGGTAAAAAACTTAACTTTGTTGAAGACATGCTTTCCTTGAAAGAAAACAAAGTATACTCGCAGATAGACACCCTTAATGCCCAATCATGGGAAGTAAGGTATAGTACTCCACTCAAGGCTCATGAACTTGCAATGGAGGCCTTTGAGCTTTCCGTGAAACACCTTTATGGCATCGGGAGAGCCTACTCACTTCTTAATAAAGCCACTTCTGCTTTCCTTCTCTCAAATGGGGATAATAACATATTGTTTAGCCTAAATGAAGCCCTGCATTATTTTGAACAACATAATGATGGAAAAGGAATTGCAAGAGCATTAAATTACCTGGGGAATGTTTATGACAGTTATGGTGAATACGATAAAGCTCTTGCCTGTTGCCTTCGTGGTTTAAAAACAGCAGAAACCTCAGGTTACAAGGAAGAGACTGGAGATCTTTTAAGTACAACCGGTAATATTTATTTACGCCTTGCAGATTATGAGCAGGCTCTTGTATCCTATCAAAAGAGCTTATCTATACGGGAAGAATTAAATGAAATGAGGGCGGCGGCATCTTCAATGAATTTAGTGGCGCGTACCTATACCCTTAAAGGTGATTTTGAAAATGGCCTGAATTATTACCAACGTAGCCTTAAGCTGAGAAAAGAAATTGATGACCCTGCTTTGCCTTGGACATATCTTGGGCTTGCCGGATTATATGAAAAAAAGAAAGATAATACCCATGCACTTGAATATTATAATACATGCAGGGAACTAAATAAAAAAAACGGAGACAGGCGGCTTGAGCTCCATAGCCTTATTGGAATTGCTAAACAATGTATAGCGTCAACAAATAATGCAGAAGGACTTCATTATTTGAATGAGGCTTTAAACATTGCGGCTGCAATTAACGCTAAGCCATTGCAATATGAAGTGCATGGGCTTTTAGCAAGCATATATGAATCAATAAAAGATACCCCAAATGCTTACGAACATTTTAAATTATTCCATACCTTACGTGAAGAAGTATTGAATGCAGAATCATCCAACAAACTAAAAAATCAACAAATAAGTTTTGCTGTTGAAAGAGCTGAAAAAGATGCAGAGATTGAACGTATTAGGAACGTAGAACTGAAAGCAGCTTACGATAAGATAGATGAAAAAAATAAGGATATAACTTCCAGTATTAATTATGCATTGCGCATACAACGGGCTATGTTACCCAATACTGAAGAAATAAAAGAACTGTTACCACAAAGTTTTATACTGTTCAGACCGAAAGATATTGTAAGTGGGGATTTTTATTGGATGGAGCATGTGGGGGATACTATTTTAATAGCCGCCGCCGATTGCACAGGACATGGTGTTCCCGGCGCATTGATGAGTATGCTTGGTAATGAAAAACTGAAAGATGCAGCAAAACAAACTGCCGATGTTTCTGCATTATTGGGTATTGTAAACAGAGAAATTAAAAAAGCATTGAGACAACAGGGGAAAGAAGAAGATACTAAGGACGGAATGGATATTGCAGCTTGCGCGATTAATATATCAAGTTTAACCTTGCATTATTCTGCCGCAAACAGACCATTATGGTTGATGCGTAAAAACGCAAATGAAATAGTGGAAGTTAAGGCCACGAAAACTGCCATAGCAGGTTATACTGAAGACAGCCAGGTCTTTGAAAAGCATACCTTCGATTTACAACCTGGGGATACTTTCTACATTTTTAGTGACGGTTTTGCTGACCAGTTTGGAGGAGAGAATGGTAAAAAACTTACGACAAAAAGATTCCGGGACTTATTGATGAGCATACGAGACAAATCTATGCAAGAGCAATTGGTGTTACTTGATAAGGCATATACAGATTGGAAAGGGGAAAATGAACAGACTGATGACGTACTTGTAATAGGGGTTAGGCTATAACTACTTTTTCTTCTTTACCTTATATGTAAGTGTAAACGCGGCTGTAGCACCAACCTCAAACTGGTTTAACAGAACCTTGCTGTCCACATAATAATATTGATTTAGAAGCGTAGAATTAATAAGTCCAGCCGAAGGATTGGTAAGACTCGTAATACCTCCGTAATACTTCAGGTCTAAAAAGAGTCTGAGTCTTTTAATGGTATATCCAAAGCCTCCTGCCACCAACCATTCATAATTATTCTGGTTTTTTAAATTAGTAACATCAATATTTCCATTGAGGGTTATTGGCTGGGTTTGGCTAAAAACATAATATTCGGGATGTGCATCAGCTGAAGCTATTCTGTCAAAACTTAATCCAAGCCCTGCATAACACGAAAAACTCTTACTGATTTTAGCATACCTTCTAAAGTATAACGGTAGTCTGTAAACAAGCATATTTTCGCTATATGATGCATACATATTTGAATTGTTGGCAAGTATTCTGCTATAGCTTAAATCATACCTAACGGCCTCAGCATCTATCGACCACCCTTTCATAAACTCATATTCCATCCACCCATAATACATTACATACCAGCCATAATTATCTGCGTAGGGGGCTGAATAATTTATATTGGGGTTAGATAAGGAATACTTTTTAGTGGTAACGTAGGTTGATTTCAATATTGCATTTCTTATACCTATTGAAAAGCCAGGGAACACTTCATATTTATTTGCCAGGTTATTAAAGTCTTCCGTGTTACCTCCCTCATCATTTACTTCATAATGCGGATTATTGTGCAACAATCTTACCATCGCCCTATTTGCATTTGGTAAGTCATCCTTTTCAAGGTAGCATTCTACCAGTAGTTCAAGCAATGATTCTCTTTCGTATGCCTTACTATCTGCTCCTCTTAAAGAATGCTGAACAAAGGCTATACAAGTATCATATTCGCCATTATTATATAATTCTGTAGCATTCGCAATAGCCTCTTTGAAGTTTACATACACACTACCCGGACCAAATGATGCCCTCCTTCTCACACTAAATTGCCTTGTTTTACCTGTGTCTATTTTCACAACATCCTGGGCGCTTGCATCCCAGCCAAGGCAAAAAAGCAGGCTTACTAATAAATAATATTTTACTTCCCTAATTATCATTGGTTTCCAGCCGGTAAATTACTTACTGTTTTTTCGTACTTAATATCCTTAAAATATTTATCCCACTCATCCTTATTCAGGTTACGTTTCAATAACTTTTCAATTTCATTGGCCATAACATCTTCTGATGTTACTATAAAGTACATATTCTTATCACTTACAATAACAAGCCTGTCAATTGAAGTGAATACCATATTACGGGTTTTAGCATGTATATCCCTTATCGTAATCGGCGGAAGTGTTTCAATAGTGGCCGTATTAAAAACATCTACAGTCTTATCAGAGCCAGAGGTAGCCATAAGGCTATAATTATGATTGAATACGATTAAATCAACTTGTGCATTATGCGCGCTAATAATAGTCTGTTTACCCGTTTTTAGATCTGACAAACATAAAGATCCGTTAGTCAAACCAAGTACAAGGGTATTATTTGCCCTGTTGAGCGCAAATGTTACAGGAACACTGCCCTGGTAACTCATCTGGGATGAGTTATGTGTCTTTGTATCCCATAACATTATCTTCCCATCATCCTGGAGTGAATATATAATAGCGCCATCATTGGAATACATAAGAGACCTTATACCGGAAGAGGATTGTAATGTTGTTTCCAGTGAAACATCTTTACCTGAAAGCTTCCATATTTTTATAAGACTGTCCTTTCCTCCTGTAGCAAGGCATGTCATATCAGTACTGAAAGCCATACCCCTCACAGCTGCTTTATGACCCAATAGTTCAGCAATTAAATTGCTTGATACAATTTTCTTGGAATAGCTTGTATCTATATTTACATTATAAAGTACAACTTCATAATTATCAAGAGACAAAACAAGCATACTACCATCCGGGCTAAAACTAACTTTGTCAACTTTTCTACCTATTGGAATGTATGCATTTGAAAAGGTTACTGGTTTCTTGTTGAAAATATCTCTGGTTTCTATACTATATCCATCATAATATGATACCCTGCCTTTATTTTCATATAAGGCTGTATGCCCGCTTAGCATATCAAGTGAGCTATTCTTATTGGCCCCCAAATTAATATACGAGTTTCTCAACGCATCGAAAATTACAGGGTCAGGGTTATTGCCTTGGTATTCCTTGTTAGACTTAAATGACTGTAGTGCCAATAATCCCTGTAATTGTGGGTCATTTTTTAAGAGCAAAGCTTTAAGCCCCACTATATGCGCTGTGGATAGCACATAGTTCTTTTCAGCCTTAATTTCAGCAGCATCAGCGACGGACTCTGCTTTATTGGCAGCTTCCTTACCATCTTCAGCCTCTTTAGCTTCCTTTTTTGCTAATTCTGATTGAGTGAGCGCGTTAGCTTTCTCCCTTTCTGCTATAGTCTCAGAATTCAGCGCCTGCTGCTTTGATTGTTCAGCCTGTTGTTTGGCAGCAATAGCTGATTTAGCATTAGCCTCAGCCTTGGTTTTTTCATCCAACGCCAACTTATTAGCCTCTATCGCCTCATTCTTTTGCTGTTCCGCAATCTTGCTTTGTTGCACAGCAAAGGCCTTCTGTTTCTCCGCCTCCTGTGTTTGCCCTTCTGCTACCGTGCGTTCATGCATGGCCCATATTGTAAACCCAGACAATACTATAATAATAACTGAAGCTGCTGAAATAAATATATTCCTTGCACGGCGGCGTTTCCTGTTCAACTGTCTTTTACTCTCCTCTATAAATTGCTTTAGCTGCTCGTTTAGGAAGAGTTTATTTTCATAAGGGGCAATATATGCAAGGTCAGCTTCATTAATCAATACTTTACGTCTTTGGTAGTTCTTATATGCATTCTCAATAAGCAACCTTACTTCGATCAATTCCTTCTCAACTATAGTTATCTTCTCAAATATTTTAAATGCAAGTGCATCATGACGTAACTCATATTTGTCATTGTCATCCCTATCTTTTAATATCCTCAGGTCTACAAACTGGTTGACTAGGGATTTCGCCTTTTCCTGTGAAATATCTTTACCAAGAGATCGGGCAAAATCAGAAATCTCCTCCAGCCCCATAGCCTTTCTTGTACCTTCTATGGATACAAAGCTTTTAAGTACCGTAACGGCACTATCCGGATCGGCCATTTTAGATAGTTGCTCTTCCAGGAAATCAGATAAAATATCGCTTACATTACCAAGTTGATCAAGCAGAGTATTATTAAACGACGGTTCGCCCTTATTTTTTTCTGTCGCCTTTTTATAAAGTTTATCAAGAAACACCTGCAAATAAGTTAGCTCCACCTCTGCCTTGTCAGGATTCAATTTGTCAAGCAGGTTAGCTGCAAATCCATTTTCAACAGATATGCCTGCTTTATCACAGGGGCCCGTAATAGTTTCGGCAGCATTAGCCCTTGTCATTTTTTCAATACGGATACGGTTGTCGAAAAATTCCGGCAACTCATCTTCAAAGACAGTAAGGTGCTCAAGGTATTCACCTCGTATGACAAATATGAGCTTACATTGTAAATCTGACTTTACAATAGATGAAACCTCATTAACAAAACTTTTTATTTCATCCTGTGTGCCAAATATGAAAAGCTCTTCAAACTGGTCAAAAATCAAATAAACAGGTTTGAAATAATCAAGATATAGAGACTGTACTGATTTTTTTAATGAAATGCCTTGCTTAAGAGGAGTAACTGCAAGATTATTCAATTGTGCATGTATAGCAGACGTAATATTACTGCCCCGACGGATAATAATAGGGAGCCAGTCGGCATCGTTAAACTTATTGGCCAGTCCGCATTGAATAAGGCTTGTTTTTCCTGTGCCGGATGCCCCATATACCAACAAGATCTTACCCTGAAAAACCCGGGAGTAGATTTCCTCCACTTCTTTATCCCGCCCGAAAAATATGTCCTTGTCTTCTTTAGTGAAGCTATCAAGGAACTTAAACGGGCTGCCTTTAAACATCTGTATTTATTATGCTTTTATTTCGGGCGAGGAGAAAGCAATAAGCAATTCTTTAAACTGGTCTACCAATACTAAATAATTGTTGAGCGTAGTCAAGTCACATTTTTCTGTAACCTCTGTCCCCACATACATCAACTTATCACCATTAAACTTTGTGTACATAAAAACATCTTTCTTCAGATTGAATTTCTCCTTGGTGTCAATTATCTCAGGGCGTGTATCAATAATGAGGGGAGACAGATTTAGAAATTCATGCGGATCTTTAAAATCCTTCATTAACAACACCGCATTGCTGTCAGCAAATGCAGTATATGTTATCTCGGTTGCTTTAAAATCAGAATCGAAACTGTTAAGTAAATCCATTACATGATTAAATCGGGGCTCTTGGTGTTTATGTTTCAACACTTTTATATCGCGTACTGTTACCAGCTTGTATTTCACAATAAAGGATAAATTCTCCAATATGAATGTCAGTTTATCTTCATATTCTACGCATCTCCTCTGTGTATCTTCATCAGTAAGATTTATTTGGTAGTGACTTATTTCATTACGCTCGGGCACCCAAAAATCGAGGGCGTCATAAAACTTTTTATTGAACAGGTTTTTCATTTCAGGCATAAAAGGCTCTATTTCGAACTTCTCATACAAATTGCCTGTTGCCCTTATAAGCCATGTATAGTTACCCAGTGAAAGAACATTCATACGATTTTTAAATTGGTCGGAATATTCTTTGGGTATCTCAAAGCCTTTCTTCAGTTTCTCTTCCCATAACTGAGCAAGCATAACAAAGCTTATAAACTGCATTGTTCGCTCAATTGTTTTAAAAAGCTGGTCGAGTCTGCCACGTTCAAGCTGTCGCATAGAGGCTGAAAAAAGGCGGCGAAGTTCTACACCGAGGGGCCAGGGGAAATTCCTGATAATCATATCGGCTAACATCCGCATATCCGGTGCCCCGGCCGGATCTTCATCATCAGCGATAAGGTATTTTGCCAGAGAGGGCTTATGGATAACCATTGCCTGAGAAACTTTACCTATAAGGTTTTCATTTGCTTGGGCCATTATCAGGCGGGATAAATTGTTATATGCAAATTTAACCTATTTCACTTATCCCGCTCAATTCTAAGTTTATCTGTAATTTTATTTGATTCATCGATTATTCAGAAAGATTAAGGGCGTCCAGTTATACCTTGTTGGCCATAAGATACCAATTATAAAGCATGGAACTCTTATCCTATCTCATGATACTTAGGGTGTGAGGCTGGAATTTAATCCATCAAATTAGCATGTCAGTTATAAACAGAAAATATCTGTCAGTAACTTTGCTAAATCTATTAGCTTTCTCAATTACTCTACTAGCAGGCCCACCATATGATACTGATGACCCCCAACCCGTTGATTTTCAGCATTGGGAGTTCTATTGCTCATCAATCGGCGCTAAGAGTTCAAGTGACTTGGTGGGGACAGCCCCTCACTTTGAGGTGAATTATGGTATTTTACCCAATGTTCAACTTCATGTTATATCACCATTATCTTTCTATTCTGTTCAGGAAGACAAAACAAATTTTGGATATGGTGATACTGAATTCGGGACAAAGTTCAGATTTGTCAATAAAGATTCTTCCCGGTTTCAAATAGGTGTATTTCCGCTGATTGAAATACCAACGGGCAATGCTGAAGAACACTTGGGGAATGGAAATGCGCAAATATATCTGCCACTTTGGATCCAAAAAACAATGGGTAAATGGATCACCTATGGGGGTGGCGGGTATTGGATAAACCCTGGAGCAGGGAATAAGAATTATGAATTTCTTGGTTGGCAGGCACAATATCAATTCGTAAAACCAGTAAGTATTGGCGCCGAGTTATGTTATACCACTGCGAGCCAGGTTGGTGCTAATAGCGATTTTAGATTCAGAATTGGCTCTATAGTTGATTTTACTCAAACCCACCATCTGTTATTCTCCATCGGGAGGAGTATTATAGGGAATACAAACCTACAGTGGTATTTAGGTTATCAACTGACCATTTAAAACTTAAGTACTACTCTTATATCAATAACAGTGAGATATCGCTACTCTTTATTTCCCAACCATTTTGGTAGAAAACTAGCGATATATGTAAATGATGTAACTTATTGCAATAGTGGGTCGCCTGTGAATTATATAAGTCTTTTAAGTGAATGAGTAATACGTAAGGAGTGGATAACTCTAATCTTTGCGCCTAATTATTAATTCCAAAATGAAAAAATCACTTTTATTCTACTTTTATACAATAACATTGGTAATAGTAATTATTATCTGCTGTGTTTCATGCAAACAATCTGAAACAGGCAATAAAAATACAGTTGTAACTCAAAGCGCTTATACGCTTAAGGCAAATATGAGAAAGCTTTGGGAAGACCATGTTATATGGACGCGCAATGTTATTTTATGTCTTACAGACGGATTACCGGGGACAGACCAGGCCGTTAAACGTCTTCTTCAAAATCAGGTCGATATTGGCGATGCCTTTAAGCCATATTATGGTGAAGAATATGGCGATGAGTTAACGAAGCTCTTGTATATTCACATAAACACATCAGCGGAAGTAGTTAAAGCTGCAAAAGCCAGAGATAAGCCTTCGTTTGAGAAAGCAAATAAAATATGGTACGCTAATGCAGATGATCTTTCTGTCTTTTTATGTAAAGTAAATCCTGATTTGTCATTAGAGGATATGAAAATGATGATGAAAGATCATCTTAAAGTAACCACAGATGAGGCAGAACAGCGTATTGATATGAATTATGATGCTGATGTCATTGCTTTTGACAAAATACAAACTGAAATATTAATAATGGCAGATGTATTTGCCGATGGTATCGCCAAACAGTTTCCCGAGAAATTCGCAGCAGGCTCTATCAAATAAGAATGCATAACAATAAAAATAGACCTTAGTCAATTTTGAGAAATATTTTGCAAAAGTCTTGATATCACTAAAGAGTGGTGGTTTCATCAATTGGCACCTTTTAAAAAACAAGGTGTACTCTTTGAGTCTGAGATGGGTTATATTAAAATGAAGAATGGAAATATTATTACTTCTTCAATAAGCATAGAATTGACGACCCTATAGCAGGGCATGTATTCAGGAAGGTACTCAAGGATATTAAAATTTGGTGATGGTAACTTATGGAATAATTAATTATCCTTTAGTAAAAGATAAGTATTCTACTGTATGTTTTTTGGTATATGTTTCGAATACAATACGGATTTGGTAACTTATATTGCACATGAGTGTTGTTGTTGAAATATAGTCTGACCCAGATGATATTGTCTTTTCATTGTTTTCATGGTAAAAAATTACCAATAAAATTGAAATAAAGAAGTTCATCGAATAATAGTAGCAGTTAAGTCCATTCGGTAAAGTATTCTATAGACAAAAAGATTTTTAATAAACAGGATAACATGCAAACTATTTCAAAAATCGCAAGAAAAATGCCGCAAAAATCAAGACAATTCCTACATTGACGAGCAGCCGTTCCCAGAGACGATGTCTGAAGAAAAGAAAATCCATGCCAAATATGAGTACTACCATTATAACAATGTAAACTACATACACCCACAAGGAATATTTATTCATAACTTTAAAATAGTATTTACTATGTAGATACTTTAACTTTAATATCCATACCCTTATTAACTTCTTTCGCTATTGAATATAAGTGACAGGAAATGATAAAGCTCAGGATGCCTCTTTTCAAACTTTTCAGGGTTATCAAAAAAGTACTCACTTACAACAGCTAAGAACTCTGCATTGCTTGTAAGTGCATAGGGGTTAATATCCGATTTCCCCTTTTCAATTTTGCTCATTTCTTTTTTTATTTCATGGAGCCATGGCCCGACAAAACGATGCTCAAGCAATAATTCAGGAATGCCATCAATTATACCATCTTCCTTGTCAAGCAAGTGTACAAACTCATGTATACCAACATTTTCCTTATGAGGTAACCCATCAAAAGCCTTAATCAGGTCTGGTTTAGACAATATAATGGTGCCATTCATAAACCGGTTTCCCACCATTCCTCTAATTAGCTCCTTATGGCCTTCATATCTTTGGGTTTGAAACTTCTCATCAAAACTATTGGGATATATCAAGACAGTCTGAACATGTGGATAATTATATTGTGGGAACGCGAAGGTTGGTATAACAGCACTACAGGCTACCATTAAACAAATGGTGTCGTCAATATCAGTATCTATTCCTTCTATGTGTTTTGTAGCCAGAAAGCGCTGTATCCGTTTTTCAAACAACTCCTTATCCATTCTATAGACACTAAAACGCCTTAATACCGATTATTGAGGGTTAATTGTAGTAATCACTCCTTCAGGCCGAAAGATGTATTGCATCTGGTCTATATGCCACCGTCTGCCTGTCTGTAGCCTAGTGAGAAATACCAGGCTTATATAAGCGAATTTATTTCATTGATATTCACTCTGATATACAGCCATGCAGAATATTTAACAATTTTTCTATCACAAAGTAAAGAAGATTTAGTTCCTTTGTCAAATAACCACTGATAAAACTTAAACCACTAAATCAACTTTTGCCGGAGGATTACGCTTGTGAATCTTTCACGTTCACCAACTCTAAATTTAATTTACTATGAAAAACAAAACGAAAAGAATGCTCGGGAAAGCCGTAACACTTGCACTGTTTATGACTATTGCAGGAAGCTCGAATGCGCAATGGTCCATTACCGGAAACACCGGAACTACTCCCGGTACAAATTTCCTCGGAACTACTGATGCTAAAGACCTGGTCCTTAAAACTGATGGGACAGAACATTCCAGAATAGTAGAATCCACAGGAACGACACTAATTACGACTAGCTATGGTACACTTACCATGGGGCCTCAAAATACAACATGGTGTCACATGTATACTAGTATGCCGTATTTTTGGTTTAGTGCTCCTCTTGTTGTTAATAATGGACAATTTGCAAGTTACTATACTTCTGACTTATCTCTTCAAACAGGGAACGCAGGTACTGGTGGAACGACAAGAATGACAATTCTCAATTCAAATGGTAATGTCGGTATTGGTACCACTTCACCTGTATGCCCTCTTGATGTTTCCGGGTATTTTCATATTAGCGGAAATACAAGCCCATCAACATCTACCCAAGGCGCTTATTTAAGCTGGAATGCACTTACAGCTTCAACAGGAGAAACGGATTTTATTAATAGTAAAGGAGGAGGAGCAGGAGGCTTTGCTTTTTTCAACGGTGCTTATACCTCAGCTCCTTTAATGTTTATTTCCGGAGCGGGGAATGTAGGAATAGCAACAACAAGTCCTGCTGAAAAGCTGGATGTAAATGGTGCTGATGCAAATGGTGCTATAGCTTATTTTAGAAATGGGAATTATTGGAATTTAACGGGTGCCAATTTGGGTTCAATGGTCTATAATAATCTTACCCAAGCAAATGATAATGGTATTTTTTGGACTAACAGCACAAGTGGAAGTACTACCAATGGTTTTGTTATAGCGCCATGGCAAAGTGCTACCTTAGGAATGAGAATTGATGGTTCAAACGGAAATTTTGGAATGTATTCAGGTACCAATGTCACTTCTTTAACGATTGGGAATGTATCTTCTTCAGCACTTGATTACGGTACTTCTTATCTGGGTTTTAATGCTCTACGTGGATCATCTGGGACCTGGACTGTTAATACAAATACGGCTAATAATGGTGGGGCTATTATGTATGGCGATATTTTTGGTGACATGAGATTTGTAACCATTCCAAATGGTGCATTTGCTGGGGGTACAGCAACTCAAAGTCCAACAGATGCACAAGTGTATAGCAATACAATCATGAAAATTTCAAATACGGGTAAGGTAGTTATAGGTAATCCTTTTGCTGCAACAGGCGCGGTCACTACCGATAATGTTACTACCCCGGGTTCATATACCCTTTATGTTGCCGGTGGTATACTTACTGAACAAGTAAGAGTTGCTGTGGCTAATTCAGGAAGCTGGGCCGATTACGTATTTGCAAACGATTACAAGTTAAAACCTTTAAATGAAGTTGAGCAGTATTTGAAAGAAAATAAACATTTACCTGAAGTGCCTTCAGCTGACGAAGTAAAAGACAAGGGTATTGATGTTGTTACCATGGATGCTACTTTGTTAAAGAAAATTGAAGAGCTTACCTTATATGTTATTGAACTACAAAAGCAAAACAACAACCTGCAAGCAAACAATAAGGATAACACCCAGCAAATACAACAATTACAGACAGAGTTGAAACAACTTTCTGACAAAAAGTAGTTTGCGTATTTATTTATTAATCCTAAAACACGAAACTATGAAACGATATTTCATATTAATAGCCTTTCTGCTGCCAATAAGTTTGCTGGCACAGGATGATAGCCATTGGGCACATATTGGGCCATTTTCAGATGGAACATCTGGATTTAACCCTGAAAGAGTGGATTGTATTGCAGTTGATCCAAGAGCGGGTTACCAGTCTTATTATTATGTAGGCTCAAGAGGAGGGGTATGGTTCAGTACTAACTCGGGTACTACATGGAGTCCGATGGATCCTAATCGAAGTATGTATTTTGGTGGATCGAGTGCAATGGCAGTGGATCCCTCGAGTGGAGATTTGTTTATTGCTTCATCAGACATTGATCCGCCACAGGGAAATACATACGAAATTTATAAGAAGTCTTTTGGAACAACAGCTTATAGTGTTGTATCTTCTTTACCCTATACTTGCCTTGTTCATAATCTTCAGTTCAACCCTGTTAATAGTAATATTATATATGCGTGTACCACTGCCGGATTATTTGTTTCTATTACTAAAGGAGCTACATGGTCAGTTATTACTACTACTGAAACATTTAATGTTGTTTTTGTTCCTGATGGTGGTACTACGTATTGCTTTGCTGCCGGTAATGGAATATTTATGGAATCTTCAGACGGAGTTATCTTTACTGATAATACTGCAGTAGAAAGTTATTTATCAAGTCAATATGCTACATTTTCCAATATTTGTACAGGAGATTTAACAGGAACTAATAAAGATATGTACATAGTTTCGATAAATTCAAATGTAGCTGGAGAATACGATGTATATAAGGTAACCGAAAGTGCCGGGTCTATTGTTTCGTACACATACTGTACTAAAATCTCAGGAGACTATGACCCTGAGCCTTCTAAGCTTGTAATTGCTTGGGCTAATGTGGCTTCTACATTTATGCCTTTGATTTTTGGCGGAACTAGTTTGTCAGGTTGGAATACGTCATCAACGGCGCCAACCCATCTTGCATTCACAGCTGCAATACATGCTGATCAGCGGGCTTTAATAAATGCTCCCGGTTCAGATATTCTTCTTTCAGGAAGCGATGGGGGATTTTCTGCTTCGACTTATAATGTTACACTCTACCATACCGATTTCAGCGCATTAAATACTGGTCTGGATATTAGTCAGGTAAATGGTTTTTCGGGAGACAGACATGATAGTATATATGTTACGGGAGAACAAGATGCAATAAATGGCTGGCTATATAACAAAGTATATGATGTTGTCAATTCAACATATGGGAGCACAGAACCCAGTGGTTGTATCATTAATAAATTTAATAACGATACAATTATTATGAATTGGACTGCAGACGGTAATAATGGAGACTATGAAGTTTCTACAAATTACGGGGCTGGATTTTCTGCAGAAGAAGATGTTTATAGTGCATTTTCTTCTTCGAGTATTAATCCTCCTGGCTCTCCGTTTCATGAATCCGAGGAGTTTGGGTTTAATACATATTTTGAGGATCCTTCAAGACCAGGTAAAATATATCTGGGGGCAAATAGTCTTGAACAATGGGACCCAAGCTATAGTGTATTTGTTTCAAAAATGCGGCCATGGACAATTAGCCCCCAAACAGGGTGGTCAACACAAACATCGTGGTATAACTTAATATTGGGAGGGGCGATATCGCCCATATATAAAAACGGATTTTATATGACTTTGGCTAATCTCTATAATGTAAATGGGTATGTACCAGCGCAAGTTGTGAAATTTGTAGGTCCTGATATTGATGATTGCTGGACCGGGCACAATGAGGATGCTACTCACTGGAATGAAATAACACCTGATTTAAGCACGATTTCATTTCCATTTGGCTTTAGTGCTTTAGGAACAAATGGAGTGTATCAGTTCTTTTTTCCTGCTGTGGTTGTAAGTACGTGGAATCCAAATAAAATATGGGTTGCTTGTTCGCCGGTACCTAATAACCCAGGAATTAAAGTTTTACAATATGATAATGGCAATTGGACCGATTTTAGTACAGGTATTTCTCAAAATGAAGATGTGGTTAGCATGGTCATGGAAATTGGTACAAATGACCAAATGTACCTTGGTACTAATAGAGCGATCTATTATCGTAATGCAAATATGTCATCGTGGCAAATATTTGATAATGATATCCCATACGTTATTATAAAACAGATGGAAATTAACTATACAGAAAATACTATAAGAGCGGGTACTTATGGTAGAGGAATATGGTTATCAAATTTGGAATGTCCTACTGCATCAACTCTTTCCTTGTCAAATACTACTAACAGTGAGTTTGATGAGGTCGGCAATTATATCTCATCAACAGCTAATATAACCAGCTCTAATGTATTATCTGACGGTTCACAAAGCATGGTTAATTACAGAGCAGGTGACTATGTCTCTTTACAAACGGGATTTAGGGCTACTACGGGTAGTAATTTTACAGCGTTTATACACCCATGTTCAACCCCAGGCAATAGCTTTATTCATTCTCCTGAAAAAGTTAACCCGACTACCGTAGATAGTTCAGTTATATCTATGCGAGAAAATTACCGCATAAATGTATATCCTAACCCCAATGGCGGAAGTTTTACCCTACGGTTACCTGAGAATGAAATAAGTGAAGTACATGTTTATAATTTGTTAGGCAGTGAAATATATACGAATAAACAGCTAACCGATCAAGTACAGATTGATTTGAGCGATCAGCCTAAGGGCATATATTTCATTAAAGCCATTAATAGTAAAACAGGAGAAACGGATGTAAAGAGGGTTTTAATTCAGTAGTTATATTGACACTTGGCAAGTATTTAGGATCAGTGCAGAAAAAGCAAAAAGCTTTGTATTAATGTGGGGGCTTTGCCTATTCTAACTTTTAGCAGTATCGGAATATGTAAAACCTTAAGTTTAAACTTGTACCAGATTTATTAATCAACAAGTATGAACTTTTTACAGGTCAAGTTTCTTTTTCTGGTTTTGGTGAAACATGGCTTCTTGGTGAAGCACTGGTGAAACAATTTTGTTCAGGAGTGAGCAAAAATGAACATTGGTTGCCGGGTGAAGTGCCATTCTTTGTTCAGTTCTGAACGGTGTTGAGCAATTATGAGCGTAAAGTTGTGGCCCCGCCAGGAATCGAACCTGGATCAGAAGTTCCGGAAACTTCCATACTATCCGTTGTACTACAGAGCCATTATTTGAGCGGTAAAAGTAGAAAGAATCCTTTTATTCTTCATCAACTGCTTCGTGCAAAGCTACATGAAGCTCGTTATCTTTCACAAAGTTACACCAGTGACAGTCTTCTTTACCACATCCCTTATTAAATTCATGGTTCTGAATCTTTTGCCAGGTATCGGTTATCTGGTTTGTCACAATTTCAATATCCTGTTCACTTATGTTTAGTTTCTCCTTCTTATATTCATCTTTAACTGGCTCAATAAAGTCAAATTCTGAACTCTCGGCTACCCAGTCATTGCGTTTTTGATTGTCTAATAATATTTTATAAAATACTGCTTGCCTCCAGTAATCACCGCCAATTGGAGTGTTTTCATTGGGTGCAACCAGTTTCTTTTTTGCATTATCATACCGCCCCGTTTTATAATCCACTACATTTACCTTCTTTCCGTCAAACTCAAGTTTATCAAGTTTACCATTTAGCGGAACACCCTTTACTTCAACATTCCGAATATTCAGCTCAAGACTAACTATCTTATTCCATTTGTTTATGTAGAAGTCATAATAAGCGGGTAGAATCTTTTCTCCGTACTCCAGCCTTCGCTTGAATTGTTCTTTGGTGAATGATTCCCTGTTCCGGTGCATGTAAACGGTATAATCATTTAACATTGCCTGCTTGCTTGGGAAGGTATTATTGTTATCCTTCATTTTTTCAAACAATGCCTGTAATGTTGAATGTATAGCACTACCGAATGCCATGGATTCACTTTTAGCAGCCGGCACCCGTATAAGGTTCTGATAATAAAATTTAATAGGACAGTCCAGGTAATTGCTTAAATGTGTTACACTGAGCGAATAGTTTTCAAGCAACTTATTTATATAGACCTTATCTATAAGTTCAATCTGGGGTATTGCCTTAGCTGTATACTGAAGCTCAAGAAATTCAATCAGAGTGCCTTCATCAGCTTGCTTTTTTACTTCAGTAAGTTCATTGCTTTCAAGTATTTCACCTAAAAATGCTGAGCGTTCCAGGTTCTTACCTTTTTCATCCTTAAGGGGATAAGAAATTACCAAATGAGTTTTAGCCCTTGTGAGGCCAACATAGAAAAGCCGCCTTGACTCTTCCAACTCATCAACTTCATTCTTATTGGCTGAAAGATTATCAGGTAACTTAAATGTTCTTGTACCTGCTGAATTTTTGTCGTCCCATACATTACGGTTGCAACCAATTATAAAAACGTGCTCATATTCTGTCCCTTTAGAGCCATGAGCTGTCATAAGGTTAACACCATTTTCAGCAGCCAATACCTTTTGCATTTCTATTCTGATAGAATGCTTCTGCATAGTATCTATCATATCAAGCAATCGCCTGAGTGTAATATCAGGGTCTTTGCGTGTTTCTGACTTAATAAAACTAAAGATTGCAGTCAGCACCTGCATAAGCCAGGGCTTTTCAGGTGAGTTTATTATATAATTCAGAATACCGGCTTCTCGAACTACTTCTTCAAACAGCTCCTGAAGTGTTACATTATTCATTTTCTTGATCAGCCCCTCGAGAACCCTGCTTACCCTTTTCGTTTCATTTATCTCTGCTTGTGTAAACAGGTCTGATACTCCATCAGTCTGCTGGCTAATTGCAAGCCGTATAGAGTACTTCTCTCTCCTGTTTCCGTAACTTTTTTGTGAAACTTCAAGGCTTATTCTGGCAATATCCAGTGCCGGAATATTGAAAAAATCAAAATGTAAAATTTCAAATAATAATTCGTCCCCGCTATATGCAGTATCATTTTCCGATGCAATGAATTCTAATATCTTCAGTATCTTATTTACGAAAGGTAGCTCAAGTAAATTAAGATTACGTTTCATATTTATACCGATCCTTTTCTTTTCCAGGTATGTAACAAGGTCTTCAACCTGTCTGTGGTTTCGGTATATTATTGCAATTTCTTTTGGCGAGATTCCTTTCGTAATTAAGCCCGATATTTCATTAGCTACACTAATTGCCTCATGTGCCGAATTGGGGTATTCAATTACTTCAGGCGTTATATTTATTGTTTGGAACTTAGGGTTAGCCGAAACAAGGTTTTTATCGAGTGTATTATCCGTATTTACAATCCGCTCTTTATTGTGCTCAATAAGTCTTTTAGCAATATCAAGTATTATTTGTGTGGAACGGTAATTCTCAATCAATACAACTTTCTTTATATCCTTTTCGTATTGATTTGCAAAGTACCTGATATTCTCAACATTGGCATCCTGGAAGGAGAAAATAGATTGGTCATCATCGCCTACAACAAACACATTGGGTACATCCCAATAATCGATTAAGTATTTAAGTAGCAGGTTTTGCGACCCGCTTGTATCCTGAAATTCGTCAACCAAAAAGTAAAGAAACCGTTCCTGGTATGAAAGCAACATATTGATGTTCTCTTTAAAGGCTGCCAACACCCATAATATCATATCATCAAATGTATAACGGGCCATTTCGCTCATCATATCCACATAGGTTGGATACAGGTTTACGGCAGCCCGTAATTTCTCCATATTCTCTGTCTCTTCCTTTATTTTAGCAGGATTAGGTTCACCGGCATTAAATTCTTTATACTTTCTCTTATAGAAGAAACCCTCTTTAGAAGGAAGCTCAGCCAGGTAGCTATCAATCTGTTTGTTCAAAAAATCAATGCTCCATGCTTCTCTTTTCATGAGAGAGAACAAATTTCTTACCCTGAATGTTTCATACGAAATATCACCCTTGAATTTTTTCAATGGGCTTTCTTTTGGCAATGAATCAAGCAGGCGTTGAAACAATTCTACTTCTTCAAGCTCTGTAATGGCTTCGAGGTTTTGCTTTCCGAAGTAAGATAGGTTGTCCTGTATAACCTCGTTACAAAATGAGTGAAACGTATGGATGTTGACTCTGTGTGCTGCAGGGCCTATAAGCGTAAAAAGCCTGTTCCGCATTTCTATCCTTCCGGTATCGGTATATGTAAGGCAAAGTATGTTATGTGGTTGGGCATCGGTTTCCTGCAATATTTTACCAATGCGGGTTGCCAGTATTTGTGTTTTTCCGGTGCCGGGGCCGGCAATTACAAGCACGGGTCCCTCAATGCTTTCAACAGCGCTTCGTTGAGCCGTATTAAGTCTTGCAAACGCCTCATTAAAGGCTACATCATATTTTGAAGGATCAGCTTTCATTTTAATGCTTCCTCAGTTCAAAGCTTTCACCAAGGTATAATTTACGTGCTTCCGGGTCTTCGGCAAGCTCTTTAGCATTACCGGCTTTTAAAATTCTGCCCTCATACAGTAAGTAAGCCCTGTCTGTAATGGAAAGCGTTTCGTGTACATTATGATCGGTTATAAGCACACCAATATTTTTCTTCTTTAACTCAGCAATGATCTTCTGAATATCTTCAACAGCAATAGGGTCGATACCTGCAAACGGTTCATCAAGTAGTATAAATGAAGGATCAACTGCGAGGCACCTGGCTATTTCAGTCCTTCTTCGTTCACCACCCGATAATACATCTCCACGCGATTCACGAATGTGTGATAAGCCAAATTCATCAAGCAAGTTTTCAAGCTTTTCTTTTTGTTGTGCTTTATTTAAGCCAGTCATTTCAAGTACCAATCGCAGGTTGTCGGCTACACTTAATTTCCTGAAGACAGATGCTTCTTGCGGGAGATAAGTAATACCTCTTTTTGCCCTTTTGTACATAGGCTCATCTGTAATAACAGTGTCTTCCAGAAAAATGTCTCCTTCATTGGGTTTCACCAGGCCTACGATCATATAGAATGAGGTGGTTTTACCTGCACCATTGGGGCCAAGTAAGCCAACAATTTCGCCCTGGTTTACCTCAATAGATACTTTATTGACAACAGTGCGTCTTTTATATTTTTTTATCAGTTCACTTGTTCGTAGTTTCATAATCAGAAAATAATTTGTAATGTACCCATAACAGCAAAACGTGAAATACCCGGATCGTTAAGGTAAGAAAGTCTCCAGAGAGCATCAATACGAATAAATTTGAAAATATTCTCAACGCCCAGATCGGCTTCGGAATAAGGCCCGCTATTTAAACTTCTCAGGGTAGGCGGGAAAAGCAGTAGTTGTTCATTCTGAGGATTTGCTGAACCTATAAGGAATTTTCCTCCTGCAACTTCCCTCCATTTTAGTTTTCGGAACAAAGGTATTTTATTGAAAAAATACCCTTCAAAGTGATGCTCAATGTTCAACCCCAGGTATTGGTCGCTTGCAAATTCATAATAATTCATCATGTTATAAGCTCCATCATCATAAATATAAGTTTCATTGCCCGGGTGCAATTCCATAAGCGGATAAGGAACTGCGCCAAATATCTTTCCTGCAATAATATTATAATGAGTATCTCCAAACGGATTGATGTGTAACACCTCGCTTAAACCCAGTACAACTTTGTGATACAAATAATCGCCTTGAAAAATGCCCTGTAGCCCTGCCGTGTATTGCAGAATAAGTGTAGGGTAGCGGGTACCCACATCAGTTCTGCTCATATTGGCCACTATATATTTATCATCATATGAGAAATTCATATATAGTTGAAGAGCAGGCGCACGGATATTTGGTTTTGTAAAATGTTGTCCATAGTCGCCGGTGAACATATACACATTGTTCTGTAATGGACTGAATATACGGTTTACGTATGATATCTTGAGTTCAAGTCCCGTAAAAATATCCCTGTCGTAGGTAAACCTGGTTTCCTGAACACGGGTAAGGTTTGAAACCGGCGCACGCGATAATAATGAAGTAAGAATATTGTCTCTTCCAAAAATATCGTCCGACCGGCCGAGAATTTGAAGGTCATCCGTATAATGTATTTCTATTTGTTGCCAAGGTGTTTTGGTTATAAATGTTTTAAAACCTATGTTATATTTCATTTTCTGGTCAAGGAATCCATAGGCACCGTAACCACTCAGTTCGTACCATTCACTAAAGTTGTCGCTGGTACGTCCGCCGAATTTTATACGTGAACCTTCTACCTGGTTATAACTATAAAAGTTTGTAATAGGGCCAATGTCAAAGTTTCCAACTGTTCTGTACCCGGTAAGGGCTAATACCACTGCATGGTATCCGTGGTTGTATATTGGCAATGATTGTACTGTGTCAACCATTTTATAAATATTTTTTTCTTCTTTAGAGAGTGGTTCATGTCTTATGGAATCCCAGTATGCAGTTGAACGGTCTTCGGCGCTATCTTCAACCTGTATATTATTGGTTATGTTGTAAAACTTATCCTCTTTCGGTTGATTCAATATAAAGTGGTTGTAAAGTGTTGTTTTCCTTCCATAAATTCCCATTCCCTTTTTATTCAGGGAAAAATCAATTACCAGTTTGTTTTTGCTCTGCATCCAGTATTTATTATCTACCTGTGTATATTCTTCTATAACACTGAAGTTCTGCACAAAGTTTATGTTTACGTCTTTAGGCATGGTCATTTCAAGTCTCACTATTGCATACGATGTGTCTGCTATCCACATATTGCCTGTAAATGCAAATTCCTGTCTGTATTTGGGTTTAAACTGTATCTGGTAGCACCAATGCCCGTTCAGGCTCACACTGTCAATTAAGTAATATTTGTAGAACAAGTTCCAGTTATTTGAAATAGGGCTATTGAACTCCTGGCCGAAAATGAGAAAAGTATTTTTGTAAATATCAACATTCTGGTACATGTCGCCGGTGAACTGGCCAACGCTTTGGTTTTTAAATCCGGAAAACTTAGTAGCCTTAATTACTTCTTTCTTAAACCTCGGGTTATCACGATAATAGTAATCAGAGACAGCTTCAGAAATAAATACAGGCAGGTATGGTTTCTCCTTTACATTACTGCTGTCAATATTCTTGAAAATGAAATTTACAGGTTTAAGCAATTTCCTGTTTTCGGCTTTTTTAGGAATGTTATTAAGGTCGAATTCAAGTTTGGTATAAACTTCATATTGGTATGCATTTATATAGCCTGGGTCATTTTGTTCCTTATGGTCCATTACCTTTCTCAGAATTTTCCATGCCGGATTTTCACCCGGATGAATGGTAACCTCGTTCAATGTAGCTGCTTCAGGTTCAAGAAATATGTCTACAGTCTGGGTTTGATTCTTCTTTATAACCTTTGCTGATTGTTTATAACCGATATATGAAACCAGGATAGAATCGGATGACGCGTTAGTTACTATTTTGTAATTCCCCTCAAAATCACTCGATGTACCCACAGTTGTATTCCTTAACAGAACATTAACAAAGGGCATAGGTTCACGGGTTTGCGCATCGTATATTTTACCTGTAATAACGGTTTGTGAAAAAGAAATGGTAGATACCAACAGCAATACTATTGCCACAAGGTATCTGCAAATGTTCTTTTTATGCAAAATCATATTTCGTTAAACTTCTCCGTTGGCTAGTTGCATCATATAATTGCCATATCCGCTTTTTAGCAATGGTTCAGCAATTTTCTTCAGTTGTTCTTCATCAATGAATCCCATACGGAAAGCAACTTCCTCGATACAGCCAATATGCATTCCCTGGCGTTCTTCCAGCACCTGAACGAACTGAGACGCCTGCATGAGTGATGCAAATGTGCCCGTGTCAAACCATGCTGTACCGCGTTCCAGGATACTTACTTTAAGGTTCCCTCGTTTCAGGTATTCTTTATTTACATCGGTTATTTCATATTCACCCCGTGCACTTGGCTTAAGATTCTTAGCTATTTCAACAACGGTGTTATCATAAAAATATAAACCGGGAACGGCGTAATGAGAGCGTGGTTGTTTTGGCTTCTCTTCAATTGATATTACTTTGTTATCCTTATCGAATTCCACTACGCCGTAACGTTCTGGATCTGAAACGTGGTACGCAAATATTATTCCACCGTCAGGGTTTTGGTTCGATTGCAGCAAACGGCCAAGCCCTGTACCGTAAAATATATTATCGCCCAACACCAATGCTACTTTATCCTTTCCAATAAACTTTTCGCCAATAACAAAAGCCTGGGCTAAACCATTCGGAACTTCCTGTACCGCATATTCAATTCTGCACCCTAAATTTTTTCCATCACCCAATAGCCGTTGAAATTGTGGTGTGTCCTGTGGTGTAGATATAATAAGTATTTCATTAATACCCGTCATCATTAATAATGATAAAGGGTAATAGATCATAGGCTTATTGTAAATAGGCATTAGCTGCTTGCTGGTTGCCAGTGTAAGTGGGTGTAAGCGGGTGCCTGAGCCACCTGCCAGTATAATTCCTTTCATATTCTAATCGTAAATAAACAGATTATTGCTAAAGATACAAATCTATTGATTTTTCTCAGTTTATGGTAATAAAAAATACCCTTTACAGCATAAGGAATAAGCCTATCTTTGCTACTCTTAATTTATTGATATGAAATTCGCTACAAAAGCTATACATGCAGGGCAGGAGCCCGACCCTACAACGGGTGCTATCATGACACCTATTTACCAGACTTCTACTTATGTACAGTCTGCGCCCGGGAGTCATAAAGGGTATGAATACTCTCGTACGCATAACCCAACACGTACGGCATTAGAACATAACCTTGCAGCCCTGGAAGGCGGTAAATACGGCCTGTGTTTTAGTAGTGGTATGGCTGCGGAGGATTGTATTGTCAAATTACTTAGCCCTGGTGATGAAGTTATATCTACCAATGATTTATATGGCGGATCGTACAGGCTTTTCACTAAAATATTTGCCCAATACGGTATTAAGTTTCACTTTATACCCATGGCAAATACAGCTGATGTAGCTAAGCTGGTAAATGCAAAAACCAAACTTATTTGGGTTGAAACGCCAACTAACCCGATGCTGAACATTATTGATATAAAAGCCATTTCTGAAATTGCTAAAAAGCATACCATTTTATTGGGAGTAGATAACACATTTGCATCTCCTTACCTGCAAAACCCTTTGCAGTTAGGAGCCGATCTCGTTGTGCATTCAGTTACCAAGTATTTAGGAGGGCATTCTGATGTGGTTATGGGTGCTATTGTGTTGAATGATGACAAATTAGCTGAGAGACTTTATTTTATTCAGAATAGCTGCGGCGGCATTCCTTCTCCACACGATTGCTTTCTTGTATTAAGAGGTACCAAGACCCTGCACATTCGTATGGACAGGCATTGTGAGAATGGTGTAAAGATTGCTAACTATCTGAAGTCTCATCCTAAGGTTGACAAAATTTACTGGCCTGGTTTTCCTACACACCCAAACCACGAAGTAGCTAAAAAACAGATGCGCGGCTTTGGCGGAATGATGTCGTTCACATTAAAAGAAGATAAATTGGAAGCGGCTCACAGAGTGCTTTCTAAGTTTAAAATATTTTCACTGGCAGAATCATTAGGTGGTGTAGAATCACTTTGTGGCCACCCTGCAAGTATGACCCATGCGTCAATACCAAAGGAAGAGCGTGAAAAGACAGGCGTGGTAGATTCACTCATTCGTTTAAGCGTAGGTATTGAAGATGCTGATGACCTTATTGATGATTTGAAACAAGCATTAGAATAAGCATGGTAGACCTTACAGGTAAAAGAGCAATGGTGTGCGGCAGCACGCAGGGTATAGGAAAAGCATCAGCTATTCAATTGGCGTTAAACGGTGCAAGTATTACCCTTGTGGCAAGGAAAGAAGATGCGCTTCAGCAAACGCTGAAAGAATTATCAGTGAAAGCAGGGCAGAAGCATGATTATATTATTGCTGATTTTGATAAGCCAGAGGAATTAAAGAAGAGTGTAGAAAGCTATTTAACAAACGGCATACAATTTCAAATACTTGTAAATAATACCGGTGGCCCTGCAGGAGGAGAGATCACTAAAGCTAAACCCGAAGAGTTTCTCAATACATTCCAGCGCCATTTAATTTGTAACCATATTCTTGTTCAGCTTTTAATGGAAGGAATGAAAAATGAAAAGTATGGACGGATCATCAATATTATTTCAACTTCGGTAAAAGAGCCAATAAAAGGGTTAGGAGTATCGAATACTATTCGTGCTGCAGTCGCTAACTGGTCAAAGACTATGTCGTTTGAACTGGCGCCATTCGGGATAACCGTTAATAATGTTTTGCCAGGTGCAACTGCTACGGGCCGAATAACTGATATTGTTGGAAACACAGCTAAGAAAACAGGTAAGACTGAAGAACAGGTTACTGCCGATATGATAAGCAAAATACCAGCAGGCCGTTTTGCCCAGCCCGAAGAAATTGCTTATGCAGTAGCTTTTCTGGCATCACCTGCGGCATCTTATATAAATGGCACTAATCTTCCGGTAGATGGTGGAAGAATGGGCTGCCTGTAGTACATCTATTAGTAATAAAATTTAACATAACAACATGAAAAAAGCAGAAATTCAAACAGAAAAAGGCACCATGAAAGTAGAATTCTACGAACAGGATGCACCGGGAACAGTAGAGAATTTTGTGAAATTAGCCAAGCAAGGATTTTATGACGGCCTGAAGTTCCACCGTGTAATACCAGACTTTGTAATACAAGGTGGTTGCCCATTAGGTACCGGTACTGGCGGCCCTGGTTACCAAATACGTTGCGAAACATCAGGCAATAACCAATACCACGATAGGGGTGTATTAAGCATGGCACATGCAGGGCCAAATACAGGTGGCTCACAATTTTTTATCTGCCATAGTCGCACCAATACCAAACACCTTGACAGAAAACATACTTGTTTTGGTAAGGTAGTTGATGGCCTTGATGTAATTGACCAGATAAAACAAGGAGACGTTATTACTAAAATAGTTATTACTGAATCATAATTTTTGATGTTAAAGAAAGCCTACCTGTTGGAAAATGGGCAGGCTTTTTTATTTAGGCAAGATTACCTCTGAACGTACTGCTTCTCGTAATATTTCTGGTAATCACCTGAAGTAACATTATTAAGCCAAACTTCATTAGCAAGATACCATTCAACTGTTTTCTCTAGGCCTTCTTCAAATTGTAATGAAGGTTTCCAGTTCAATTCTTTTTGAATTTTGGTTGAGTCAATGGCGTAACGCAGGTCATGACCTGCACGGTCTTTTACAAAAGTGATAAGTTTTTCCGATGTACCTGCTGCACGGCTCAGTTTCGTATCCATTATGTTACAAAGTAGGTGTATCAGGTCAATGTTCTTCCATTCGTTATGGCCACCAACATTATATGTACTGCCAATAGTTCCGCTATGTACTATGGTGTCAATTGCTGAAGCATGGTCTTGTACATATAGCCAATCACGTACATTCTCTCCTTTGCCATAAACCGGAACAGGCTTATTGTTCTTTATATTATGTATGGCAAGTGGAATTAGTTTTTCAGGGAAATGATGTGAGCCGTAATTATTGGAACAATTTGAAATGGTTACCGGTAATTTATAGGTATGGTGATACGCCATTACAAAATGATCGGAGCTTGCTTTAGAAGCAGAGTATGGGCTGCGTGGGTCATAAGCTGTTTCTTCAGTAAAGAAACCTGTTTCGCCCAGGGAACCATAAACCTCATCGGTAGAAACATGGTGGAATAACTTTCCTTCCATATTACCTGCCCATGTTTTCTTTGCAGCGTTCAGTAGGTTAATGGTACCAATAACGTTGGTAATAGCAAATTCAGTAGGGTTTGAAATAGAACGGTCAACATGCGATTCCGCAGCCAGGTGAATAACCAGGTCGAAATTATATTCCTGAAACAAGGTTTCCATAGAATGCAGGTCTGTAATATCTCCCTTTACAAAGGTGTAATTGGCTTTGTTTTCAATATCAGCTATGTTTTGCAAATTGCCTGCGTATGTTAACTTATCAAGATTAATGATATGGGAGTCAGTATAATTATTTACAAATCTCCTGACAACATGTGAGCCAATGAATCCGGCTCCGCCGGTAATCAGAATTGTTTTAAAGTCGCGTTTCATATTCAATTAATTAAAGACTCCAATAGCTGAATTTATGGATCTTGTTTCGGAAAATGCCTTTTACATCAACCACTATACCTTTAGGTGAAAGAATAGAAGCAAAATAATCTTCTGTTAACGTTTGGTATTTTTTATGACCTACTGCAACTATTACAGCATCATAGTCTTTGCCTATTTCTTTTACTAATTCAAAACCATATTCTTCTTTTAACTCTTCTGAATCAGCATGTGGGTCTGTAACATCAACAACTGCAAGTGAGAAAGATTTTAATTCTTTAACTACATCTGCAATGCGTGAATTACGAATGTCCATCACATCTTCCTTAAAAGTAGCGCCCATCACCAAAACTTTGGCCTTCGATACGTCTTTACCCGTTGCTATTATTTTCTTTACTGCATTTTTGGCTACATAAAACCCCATCGAGTCGTTTACATAGCGGCCGGAGTTGATCACGTGTGTATGATACCCGAGCATTTCTGCTTTGTGTATCAGGTAATATGGGTCAACACCAATACAATGGCCACCTACAAGCCCCGGTGAAAATTTCAGGAAATTCCATTTGGTACCTGCTGCTTCCAATACATCGTACGTGTTTATATCCATGCGGTTGAAGATAATTGAAAGCTCATTCATCAGTGCAATATTTACGTCGCGCTGAGTGTTCTCAATAATTTTAGCTGCTTCAGCAACTTTAATTGAAGGAGCTTTATGTACGCCAGGTTCAACAATAATTGAATATGTTTTGGCAATAATATCCAATGCTTCAGCATCGCAACCCGAAACTATTTTTAAAATCTTTGTAATGGTGTGTAGTTTATCACCCGGGTTAATTCTTTCAGGAGAATAGCCTATTTTAAAATCTTTCCCCATTTTAAGACCTGACATTTTTTCCAGGATCGGAACACAATCTTCTTCGGTACAGCCAGGATAAACAGTAGATTCGTATACAACATAATCCCCTTTCTTCAATACTTTACCAATACTTTCACTGGCCTTAATAACCGGTGTAAGATCAGGTTTATTGGAAATATCAATTGGAGTGGGGACAGCTACAATATAAAATGATGCCTCCTTTAAAACATCCAATGAATCGGTAAAAGTAATATCGCAACCTTCAAATTCACTGGCCGGTAATTCACCACTCGGGTCAATACCATTCTTCATCATATCAACGCGTTTTGCATTAATATCAAAGCCGATTACTTTTACTTTTTTAGCAAATGCCAGCGCAATAGGCAGGCCTACGTAGCCTAGGCCAATTAAGGCAATCTTTGCTTTTTTGTTCAGAATTTCCTGGTACATGGTTTATTTGTTTTGAGCTGCATAAATTCTTTCTATCATATCAACTACCTTCATGCCTTCCATTGCATTGGTAGTTACCGAAGAGTCACCGTTAAGTGTTCGTACAACGTTTTCAATTATATAATGGTGGTTGGCTGCGGAGCCTTTATATGCGCCATAATCATTGGCCGGATTAGTTGGCGCTAAGGTAGGCATGGTGTAGTCTTTAACGTGGCAATATTCTATTTTATCCATGTATTGTCCGCCAACTTTTACTGTACCATTCTGACCAATTATGGTAAGGCTGCTTTCAAAGTTTGTGTCCCATATGGAGGTCGAAAAATTGATACAACCCATACCAATACCCTGTTTTACAAAATGAAAACTTACTACGCCACTGTCATCAAACTCAGTGTTCTTTTGATGATTGAAGTTGAAAAAATGAGCTTTTATTTTATCAATATCTCCGAATAACCAATACATCATATCAATGAAATGCGAAAACTGTGTGAACAGAACTCCGCCATCCATATCTTTTTTACCTTTCCATGTGCCGGCTTTGTAGTAGCGTTCATCTCGGTTCCAGTAGCAGTTAAGCTGCACCATATAAATATCCCCCAGCTTTTTTGAATCTATTAATTCCTTAAGCCATTCAGCAGGAGGTGAGTAACGGTTCTGCATAACACAAAAAACCTGTTTATGCACCTGCATTGACTTATGTATGATCTCCTCACATTCTGCTTTTGTAAGCGCCATAGGCTTTTCACAAACCACATGCTTTTTCGCTTCCAGTACTTTTAACGCGTGTGTGGCATGTAACCCATTTGGCGAGCATACATCAATAACATCCATTTCTATACCTGAAGCCAACATTGCATCAACAGAGTTAAAGAATGGTGCATTGTACGCATCTAGTCCTAACTTTTCTTTTGGCAGAATATCGCAGAAAGCAACAAGTTCGCTATCGGCATTTCTCCCGATCATTTCAGCATGCCGCTTGCCAATGTGGCCGCAACCTATCACTGCGAACTTTATTTTCTTTCCCGGCATATTTTACTTTATTTTATGTAGGCTATCATTTTCCAATTTGTACTTTTCTTTGCTTTCCGGGCAAATAGCAATACCTTCCTTATCAAAGCTCAGCCTGTGGCCATATTCACTCATCCATCCAATTTGTCTGGCAGGGTTGCCAACCACAAGGGCGTAGGGTTTAATGTGTTTGGTTACAACAGCGCCTGCACCAATAAAGGCAAATTCACCTATGTCGTGCCCGCAAACAATGGTAGAATTAGCACCTATGGTAGCGCCTTTTTTTACAGTTGTCCTGGCATATTGCCCTCTGCGGTTAATAGCGCTTCTGGGGTTAACTACATTGGTGAACACCATTGACGGCCCCAGGAAGACATCATCTTCGCAGGTGACACCGGTATATATGGAAACGTTATTTTGAATTTTAACATTATTGCCAAGCACAACACCCGGGGATATTACTACATTCTGCCCGATATTGCAGTTTTTACCAATGGTACAGTCGGGCATAATATGGCTGAAGTGCCAAACTTTGGTTCCTTCACCAATTTTGCAGCCTTCATCTACAATAGCTGAAGAATGTATACTTACGTTAGCCAAATTACTCAAGGTGCTTTAAATAAGAGTGCAAAAGTAACGAAAATACCTGTTTGCCTGTAGATTGCCTGATAAGCCAGTGTAGTAATGATTTTTAGGCATTATTTAGTGATTATTTGCAATTAATGGGGTTTAATGCTAATCTATTGTAAATTGCGCCATATTTAATTGAAAACTATGGATATTATCATAAAGATAGTTATTGGTTTGGTGGCAGTGGAACATTTTTATTTTTTGTGGCTCGAAATGTTTGCATGGACGACCAGGGGTAAGAAGGTGTTCAAAAAGTTTCCACCTCATTTGTTCGAACCAACCAAAGCATTGGCAGCAAACCAAGGGCTTTATAACGGATTTTTAGCGGCAGGCCTGGTATGGTCCTTAATTATCCATGACGCACAGTGGGCGCAAAATACCTCCATATTCTTTCTTGGCTGCGTATTTATTGCTTCTATATATGGTGGTATTACAGCCGACAGAAAGATATTCTTTGTACAAGGATTTCTTCCTGTAGTGGTATTTATTTTAATGGTGGTAAAGTAAAACTAGGCAATTGGCTGTATAAGGGCTACATCACCCAGGTCAAATGTTTGTTCGGTTTTTGTGTTCCTGTCAATTAAGGTTAAAAAAACTTTTAAAGGATTGTATCGTTGAATTTCTTGCTGGCGAATGGTGCCCTGGCAGAATTCGCCACTGAAAGTTTGTACTAAAACGCTGTTTTTGCCTTCATCGCAAAGTGACTCAATATAAGCCGCAGCTGCTTCAATTACCCTGTCTGAATTTGTCTTTATCATACTATTTTCAGATTAATTGGTTTGTGCATTAAAATTACAACCGCAAAATCTGAATGGTTTGCTTAATCGACAGAGGTAATTAACATACTTATTGACAAAACGAATTTGTCGGTGAACCCGGACGCCTTATTAATAGGGTGAGTAAAGATTGGGGATACTTTAATTTAACCTTGACTTATTTAAACGAAAAAAAACATGGTGACTATTTCAGTCCGTACTTATCCTTATATTTTTGATTCAGGGCTGTTTGAATACTTATAAGCTGTAGCTTTTTGCCTTTAATGAAAGCCAGCTCAATATTGTTTGTGCGCATATCTAAGGCATCGCCTGTAGATACAATAACTGTAGCATCTTTACCTTCTTCTATAGTACCGGTTTGTGAGTCAATGCCCAGTATTTTGGCTGCGTTTAAGGTAATGGCTTGTAACGCCTGTTCTTTAGTAAGGCCATAGGCAGCAGATGTGCCTGCTAAAAATGGCAGGTTACGGGTTTCGTTTTGCTCCATATCTCCGGCTGTACCCAGGCAAAACAATATTCCTGCCTTTTGCAATTCAGCAGGCAGCTTATAGGTTTCATCTATATCTCCTTCAGGAGTGCCGGGTTGACTATGCAACCTTCTTATTACAACTGCAATATTGTTCTGCTTTAAAAAGTCGGTTACCATCCATGAGTCGCGGCCTCCAACCAATACTACTTTTGCTATTCCTAATCCTTTAGCCATATTTATTGAGGCTAAAATTTCTTTCACATATTCCGAGTGAATGAAAAGGGTTTCCGTTCCATTGAATATGCCCTTCATAGCTTC